>LJKK01000089.1 GCA_001421185.1 Methanomassiliicoccales archaeon RumEn M1 | reverse complement strand
GCTCGCCGGGGGGCGGGCTCGGCCGCCAGGGCCGTCACCGGGGGCTTCTCGCGCTGGTACGCCGGCCATGGCGACCGGGACTCAATCTCCAGGCGGTTACCGCATCCGGACGACATCGACCTGGCCATCGTTTGCGCCCTGGTCCCCGCGCTCAAGACCACCGACATGGCGCATCGTGAGGTGCTGTCGTCGCCGTTCTTCAAGGCCCGGCTGGAGTACGTGCCGTCGGCGCTGGAGCGGATGGAGGACGCCATCCGGAGGGGGGACGTGGACGAGATCGGCCGCCAGGCCGAGACCGACACCCTGCTGCTCCACGGCATCACCATGACCGGGGCGGACGAGATGATCCTGTGGCGGCCGGAGACGGTGCGGGTCATCCTGGAGGTCAAGGCCATGCGGAAGGACGGCCTGCGATGCTACTTCTCCATCGACACCGGGGCCACCGTGTACATCAACTGCCATCGTTCCGACGCCCCCCAGGTCCGGCGGAGGATGGCGGCGCTGAACATCGACACGATGGAATGCTCGGTGGGCGGGCCGGCCGCCCTGACCGACAGACATCTGTTCTGAGCGCCTCTGGCAGCACCAACCATTTTTAAACATAATGTCCATAGGCGTGCTGTATGGACGTGGTGGGTGTTGGCGCACTGAACGTTGACCTCCTGTACGAGGTGTCCTCCCTGCGCTTCGGTGCCCTCGAGGTGGTCCCCGGGAGCAAGACCTACGGCACCGAGGAGACGTTCCACGAACTGCTCGGCGAACTGTCCCGCTCCGGCCGGCTGATGGGCCGCAGCGGAGGGGGCTCGGCCGCCAATACGGTGTATGCACTATCCCGCATGGGATTCCGCACCGGTTTCCTGGGCGTGGTGGGAAAGGACGAGGAGGGAAGGTTCATCCTCTCTTCCATGGGCGGCGTCGACCTCTCGAGGGTCAAGAGGCACAAGCGCAGCGGGAAATGCCTCTCCCTGCTGGCCGATGGCGACCGCACTCTCCTGGTGCTGCCGAACGCCAACGACATGTTCTCCTACACCGAGGAGGACATCGGCTTCCTCAACGATGCCCGTTTCGTCCACCTGGGGTCGTTCGCGGCCGATAGCGCCCTGGCGTCCCAGAAGATGCTCATGGGATATCTGGACGATGACGTGGACGTGTCGTTCTCGCCCGGCGAGCTGTACGCCCGCAGGGGCATTGAGCAGCTGGCGCCCATACTGGAGAGGACGCGCATCATGTTCCTCAACGCCAACGAGATGGAGCTGCTCACCGGAAAAGGGCCCGAGGATGGCGCCAGGGTGCTGCTGGACGCTGGCCCCAAGGTGGTGGTATGCACCCTGGGAGGGGACGGCTCCCTCATCGTCTCGCGCAACACCGAGATCGCCATCCCGGCCAAGCGGACGGTGGTCAACGACGCCACCGGCGCCGGGGACGTGTACGCGGCCGGCTTCCTGGCCGGCTACCTGGACGGAGCCTCGCTGGAGGTGTGCGGAAGGATCGGCTCGGCCGCCGCGGCCCTGAGCGTGGCGTCCTATGGGCGGGAGGGTTACCCCGACGAACGCTTCCTCCGCCGATTCGCCAAGGAGCTGTGAGATGTCCCGCGTCGCCATTGGCACCAGGGGAGCGGCGGACTCGAACGAGAGAAAGGTTCACATAATCGGTACAGGTCTCGAACGGCGGGGCAAGGTTCCGGCGCGACATCGCCGCGGCGGTCGGCCGGGGCTTGCACGCGGGGAGGCATAGACATGGACTTCGAAGGTCTCGAGGAAGGGCTCAACGACGGATGGAGGCAGTTCATCTCCAACGGGGAAGGCCCCATCACCTTGAACGACAACGCGTACGAGCTGTGCTCTGAATACATCGAGAACGGGAGCGAACTGTTCAAGGTGGTGTCCCGGTACGACGATATCCTCTCCGACATCGTGCAGCGGCCCAACTACAAGGCGGGGGACACCCTGCGCCTGATACTGCCGTTCCTCCGGGCCTACGGCGTGACGGACACGGTCATGCTGGACTTCTCCCGTCGCAACATACTCACGGTGCCCGGGGCCCGGAAGACGATGCGTTTCGTCCAGGAGTTCATGACCCCCTTCATCGTGGCCACCTCGTACGAGCATTACATCACCGCGGTGTGCGACGCCATCGGGTTCCCGATGGAGAACGTCTACTGCACCGCGCTGGAGATGGACTCGGTGAGGATGGACCCGCACGAGGCGGAGATACTGAAGAACACCGCCCGCGAGATCGCCCGCATGAACCTCCCCAAGATACCGGAGGGCGCCAGCTCCCTGGACGACCTGGCCCCCCAGGACCTGGACGTGGTCCGGCGGCTGGACGAGATCTTCTGGGAGGAGCTCACCGACCTCTCCGCGTACCGATTCGTCCTGGACGTCAACCCGCTGGGCGGCGAGGACAAGGCCTCGGCGGTGCTGGACATCCGCCGGAGATCGGGCATCGGCCTGGAGGACACATGCTACATAGGGGACTCCATCACCGACACGCAGGCCTTCCAGCTGGTCCGCGAGGGGGACGGCCTCACCGTCTCGTTCAACGGGAACGAGTATGCCCTGAGGGAGGCGGAGTTCGCCATCATCTCCGACAACACCATCGTCACCTCGGTGCTGGCGGAGGTGTTCCACAAGGGAGGGATGGAGGGCGTCAACAACCTTGCCGACAATTGGAGCATGGAGGAGCTGAAGCGCTCCGGCGCCGCCAACCCTTATCTGGTGAAGGAGTTCGAGCAGACCTTCCCCAACACCATGCCGGTCCTGGCCAGGATAACGCCTGACAACATCAAGTCGCTGACCCGCCAGAGCATGGCGCTCCGCCGCTCCATCCGCGGCGAGGACATCGGCTCCCTCAGTTAGTCCTTGGAGGCCTCCTCTACCGCCTGGCCCAGGGCCACGGCCATCTTCTCCGCCTCCTCCTCGGTGACGTTCGGGAAGACGAAGGCGGTGCAGCTCTCGCATTTTTCCAGCGGACGGTCGATGACATCGTCCATCACGACCGACACCCGTGGCTCCACTCCCGCCCTCTTCAGGATGATGTCGGCGCAGCGGTTCCGGCAGGCGTTCACCGACACGGTGTGCTTGGCGTCCACCCCGCTCATCTGCAGTATCAGGGGCGACGGCGCCACCGTGCAGGCGGAGAACTGGATGATGCGATCGAAGTACTTCTTCGAATACAGCTCCACTGCGCGCTCCATGATCAGGGAGCGTTCGGAGTTGGCCCCGCAGACTATCACTGCCACCCTCATTGTCCCATCTCCTTCAGCGCGGCCATTATGGTCTGCTCGGCCTTATCGACCGCCTTGTCGTCAACGCTAGAGACCTTCTCCATGACCACCGTCTTGGATGCGGTGAAGCCCTGCATCATGAGCCCCATGCTGCCGCAGCACCCGTCGCAGCCCTCCACCACCATGGTGCGCGCCGGGTCGAGGGAGGTGATCTCCTCCAGGTATTTGGTGAGGCCGGCGTCCGGCGGGCATATCGAGATCACCTTGATGTCCGCCTTCTCGGCCACCCTCCTCAGCGCCTTGCGCACCATGCGGGATGAGGGGGAGAACCCGGAGCACATGACCACGTTGATCCGGCTCATCGGCACGCCTCGAAGTACAGGCGGGGCTTTCCCACCGCGGTGATGGTCAACTTCACTTCCAGCAGGACATTGGAGCCCCATCCGCGGTCCAGGGCGGCCTCCTTGCGATGGTTGTCGACGATCAGCTCCACCGAATCGGCCCCGGCGGCGATGGCCATCTCCTTGACCATCCGGCCCCCCTCGGTCCGGGCGTACGCCAGCGCCTCCTCGAGGCTCTCGAAGTCCTTCTTCTCCTGCATCCAGTGGAGCGTGCAGGGCGGGTTCTCCATGGTCCCCATCCCCTTCCGGGGCTTGATGAGCATCTCCATGGTCTCCATGACGTTGCCCGACACGGCCCCGGCGGCGTTCCCGATGCTGCTGTCCTTGGGCAGTACCAGCTCAGTGTGGAAGATCTCCGCGACGCCCGGCAGGTACGCGCCCACCGGGGCTCCGATGCCGATGATGGGCTTGTTCAAACGGATGTCGATGGCGAAGTCCCTTCGGCCGGTGCCCTTGATCATGTTGCTGACCAGGCTGTTGGCGATATCACACATCTTTCCCTCGCCCGCCTCTTCATAGACGAGCTTCTTGAAGACCTCGGTGGCGATCTTCTCGATGACCATGCGCTTGGCGGTGGCGATGAGGTCCGCTGGCTCCATCTCGGCGTTGGCGGCCTGGATCTCCACGGCGATGCGGGACGCTTCCGCATCATACTCCACGTAGGAGCCCTCGGCGTGCAGCATGTCGGTGGGGGTCAGCCCGATGCGCAGGATCATGCCGAGGCCCTCCATCTTGCGTAGGTTGAGGGAGAGCGGGTGGACGTTGAGGAGCTCGGCCAGCTCGTACAGCGACCGGGGCTCCTGGGCCAGCAGCTCCAGGGCCTTCTCCTGCTCCGGCCCCAGGGGGTCGCCGTTGAACCTCCGGTTGAAGGTGTAGAACTCGGTCGCCTGCGGCACCGAGTCGAGGTCCATGTATGAGGGAACCCATTTGCTGCGGGAGCCGCGGAGCGCCTCCAGCTTGGGCCTGATGCACGGCCAGGTGGACGAGGCGATGCACATCGGGATAACGCGAAGGGAGCTGAGGTGCAGCTTCCCGCCGGATACCACTATGCGGGAGTCTCCTCCGATGCCCGAGGTGAAGGCGTCCACCGCCTTGACCCTGGTCTTCCAGTTGCCCAGCGTAGCGCCCTCCGGGTCGAGCCTCGGCCGCCCATCCCTCAGGATGCCGATGTCGGTGGTCGTTCCGCCCACGTCGACGATGATGGCGTCGTTCAGTCCCGTCAGGGCCTTGGAGCCGATGATGGAGGCGGCCGGCCCGGACAGGATGGTCTCCACCGGCCGCTCCCTGGCGACCGACTCATCCATGAGGGAGCCGTCCCCCTTCACTATCATGAGGGGCGCCTTGATGCCCGTGCTCTCCTGGACCTTCTTCAGGGAGGCGATCAGGTCCGTGATGATGGGGATCAGGCGGGCGTTGAGGACGGCGGTGATGGTCCTCTCATTGAACCCCAGGGCCGAGGACAGCTCATGCCCGCACACCACCGGAAGGTCCGTCTCGCTCTTGATGAAGTCCCTTACGGCGATCTCGTGCTCCGGGTTCCGCACGCTGAGGTACGAGGAGATGGCGAAGGCGTCCACCTTGTTCTTCATCGCCCTCACGAACGCTTTGGCGCCTTCCATGTCCAGCTCGGCCCTTCGTTCGCCCTGCAGGTTGTGACCGCCCTCCAGCTGCACCATCTCGTCCACGGGGATGTTCTCCGCGGCCTCGTGGCCGATGACGATCAGGCCGACCCGGCAGCCCTTCCCCTCCACCACCGAGTTGGTGGCCAGGGTGGAAGATATTCCGATGATGCGTATGCACGAGTAGAGCGAGGGGTCCAGCTTCCTTATGACGTTCCCTATGCCGATCGACAGGTCGCTCCTCGTCGTAAGGGATTTGGCGGAGCACAGCACCTTGCCGGTCTCCATGTCAAGGATGGCCCCATCGGTGTAGGTTCCGCCCGTGTCGATGCCCAGGCCGTAGTACGCTCCTCTTCTCGAACTTGATGACTCGCTTGCCTCCATTTGATTCTCCTCCTAATTCCGCCTTGTTATCGTGAATGGGTTTCGGCTCAGTCCCTGAGCCGGGGTCGGCCGGTGGCCACCGCGCGGACATTGATCCAGTTGATGAACTTCATCTCCTGGCCGTAGCCATCGCAGAACTTGCTCTCCTCCACCTGCGTGCGCACCCTGATGTCCACCGCGTCATGCCGCTTCATCTTCTCCCGGACGTTGTACTCGGCGTAGGACACCGCGGCGCCCCTGGCCGATTCGACGGTGGAGTACAGCATGGGCGATGCGCCGGGGGCGACGACCACGTACTTGAGCTCCTTGGGATACACCTTGACAAGTATGGACTCCGAGATCTGGCTGAGCACTGCTCCCACGGCATTGCCCACATCATAGTTGTCGGTGATGATGACCTCGCCGTCCATGCGGTCCTGCAGGGGCTTGACCAGGACGTGAGCGGGGGCCCCCACTCCCACTATGGGGTACTTGGGCCGGGCCTTTATGTCAAAGTCCTTCAGGCTACCATCGCCCGCGGCCGCCTTGGTCAGCGAGCGGAGCGCCTGATCGCCGTTAAGATCCGCCCCGGTGTCCGATATGCCCTTCTTGATGAGCTCCTGGCCTATGCGGGTCACGGCCAGCTCGAAGACCTTGTCGGCCAGCGCCCTCGGCTCCTCGGATATCCGGGCGCCGAAGATCTCGAGGCCAGCATGGCCGCCTCCTGGTCCGCGTCGTTGAACTCTCCCCTCACGGCCATGGCGTCGGTCGGCGACAGGCCCACCTCCAGGATGAATCCCCGGGCCTTCAGGCTCATGAGCTGCTCCCTGACGAAGACCACGTCATCGATGCCCTTCAGCGCGTCATGCATGCTGCAGGGGGCGTTCTTCTTCACGAACTCGTAGACGCTGCGGTCCTTGGCGGAGAAATTGGCCGCCGGGGGACGGCTGGTCACATAGAAGGTGACGGTGTTGAGCGCCGTCATGCGCTCCTTGAGGTTGGGATACCGCTTCGACGCCACCGACACCGGCAGCACCCGATCGGGCCCCAGGGTCAGCTCGCCCTTGTCGTCGTTGCGCAGGACGGAATCCCCTCCCAGGGCGGCGGTCCAGATATCGATGGCCTGCACCCTGGTCCTCCAGTTGCCCACCATCGCTCCCTCGTGGTTCAGGCGGGGGAAGCCCTCATCGATGTACGCGATGTCGGTGGACGTGCCTCCCACGTCCACCACCACGCAGCTGTCCACGCCCGCCAGGGCCATGCCTCCCATCAGGCTCGCCGCCGGTCCGGACAATATGGTCTCCACGGGCATGTTCTTGGCGACGTCCAGGCTCATCAGGCCCCCGTCCCCCTTGAAGACGTACACCGAGGCATCGATGTGCCGCTCGGTCAGCACATTCTCGACCGCCTTGAGGAAGTCCTGGATGACCGGCAGGAGGCGGGCGTTGAGGACGGCCGTCACGGTCCGCTCGTAGATGCCCAGCTCGGCCGTCATGTGGCTCGCCATGATCACCGGGATGCCGTACTTCCGGCTGATCATCCCGCATACCGTGCTTTCCTGTACGGGGTTGGCGACGCTGAACTTGCCCGATACCACCACGGCGTCCACCTGGGGGCAGATCTCGTCGATGACCCTCTCCGCCTCGGCCTGGTCCATCTGTTCGGCCAGCGCGCCCATGGAATCGTAGCCGCCCTTGATGTAGCGGGCGATCTTGGCGGGGAACTCCCAATCCTTGTCGGGCTTCCACCCTATGCCTATAAGGCCGACATCCCCTCCCCTCCCTTCGAGGATGGAGTTAGTGGCCAGAGTGGTGGAGAGGCCCACCATCTTGATGTCCTTGACATCGACCGCTTGTTGCGCGAGGGCGTTGTCGATGGCGCCCGTTATCCCTACCGCTAGATCGTGATATGTGGTCGGAGACTTGGCCTTCACCAGCACCTTCTTGGTGTCAAGGTCCAAGATCGCCGCGTCGGTGAAAGTGCCTCCAGTGTCAATTCCTAGCCCTAGATTCAATGCATCCACCTTTTGTATTCTGGGTATTGTAGAAGGAGGAGATTATGCTCATCCCGTACCAGTGTGTCTGGAACAAGACATGATGCTATTTAGCCCCATCCGCATGGTTGATCGTTCCTCATGCCAAACGGTTTTCTAGTGCCGGTCCGATTACCCGGCCGCCCCATGATGGAAGCCGAGCTGTCGATAGGAGGTATGAGATTCTGGATGGTCGACGCGGCTTCCCGCCTGGACTGCCTTGTCACCATCACCGAGTGCATACCATGGCACAAGAAAGGGGGTCAGGCCCTCTTCACCATAGCCTCCTCCGATGTGGACGTGGATGAGGCGGTCGCCATGATCAGGCAGTGCCACGACGTCACGGCGGTGGACGCATCAAGGTCGAAGGGAGATCAGATAGTGGGCTCGGTGGTCATGAGCGACTGTTGGATCATATGGGCCATCCTGGCCGGGGGATGCTTCCTGGAACGGGCCTGGTCCTCCGGCGACGGCCGTGCCAACTTCAAGCTGCTGGCCGGAAGCGAGGGCTCGTTCCCCCACATCATTAAGGCCATCAGCGCCCGCAAGGTGGAGCTGGACATCGTGCGCATCGCCCGCGCCGACGACCGGCCCTTGGTGACCCGAAAGCAGGAGAAGCTGGTGCGTCTGGCGCTCGAGAAGGGCTACTACGACTATCCCCGGCGCATCGAGGTGCGGGAGCTGGCCGCACTGGCCGGCATGTCCCACTCGTCCGCCTTCGAGATGCTGAAGAGGGGGGAGAAGAACATCATCCGGCACTATTTCGAGAGGGGAAGGTAGCCCTCACCGATGCCTCTTCCTGCCCACCTGTTCGTTGTATGTCGCCTCGATGTTGGACATGTGGTCGGCCACCGAGCGCTGGGCATACTTGTTCCCAACATGGGACATCTCCTGGAGATAGAACTCATGGTCGCACTTGGCGCATCTGCCTTGGGGCAGCTCTTGGTGGCCTGGGGGCATCCCCGGCAGGCGATCGTCCTCCCGTAGGTGAGGGAGAACATGAACCCGCAGTTGGGGCATGAGATCTTGCGTATGGACGCCAACGTGTTCCAGCTGAACCCGCGCTCTCTCATGGCCTGGGCGTAGCTGGGGGCGATGCTGTCCTTGGGTCCTTCCTGTTCCTCGTCCCTGCGCATGTGATCACTTCAGGTGATGGGAGATGCTCTTCTCCGTATCGTAATGGTCCTTCAGGAGCTCGTATTCGATGCCGAACTGCTCGAACACCCTGGCCATGGATGCGGTGGAGCAATCTCTCACCACATCGTCCCATATGCCATGGACGATGACGTGCAGCGTGAGGTCCCCTTCCTCGAAGGTCGCCCCGTGGCCGAAATCATGCGTGACATTGGAGCGTTTCTCGATGTCGATGAGGCTGGCAGACATGGCGCCCTCCTCCGACCTCAGGAACGCCTTGACATGCCCCACCAGGTCCGCCCCGCGGTCCATGCACTCCTTGGTGATCTGGTATAGCAGCTCATCGAGGAACCGGACCACCGTTTCCTGGGGCATGGGGCGGGGCGAGCGAACTGCCAGATGGGCGGCGAACTTGCCCAGTTCATCGGCCTCCCGATGCATGGCCAAGTGTATCTCGTCGTGATCGTCCTCCACGTTCATCCGCTCCCGTACTCCTTCTCCAGCAGCGCCCGCTCCATGGCCTCGTCGTACCGGGAAGAGGTGCGGTCGACGATGATGTCGGCCACCTCCTTCACGCCCTTGTTCTGGTGCGTGGAGATCCTCATGATCTCGCAGTTGGGGTTGACCGACCTTATGAGCTCTTCCGCCCGGGCGATCCCCTCCTCCTGGGCGGCGTCCACCTTGTTGACCAGGCAAACGTCCGCCTCGCGGACCTGCGTGACGACCAGGCGGCGCACGGTGCCCATGAGGGTGTCGATGCGGGTGGCGTCCACCAGCGTCAGCACTGGCGCGTGCTCGATGGTGACGGGGACCTCCGCCTCGGAGTACTCCGCGGCCCGCTTGAGGCCCCACGGTATGGCCACTCCCGACGGCTCCACGATCACGATGTCGGGGTTGAAGTTGGAGTACAGAAGAGAGAGGGTGTTGGCGAAGTTACCCGCGATCTCGCAGCAGATGCATCCGCCGGAGAGTTCCCTGGCCTTGAGCCCGTACGCTTCGATGATCTTGAAATCGACGTTGATCTCACCCACGTCATTGACCACGATGGCGACCTTCTTGCCCCTTTCCACGAGGAGCTTCGCCACCTCGATGAGCAAGGTGGTCTTGCCGCTTCCCAAGAACCCTGCGATCTGAGCGATCTTCATATCTCAGCCTCAAATTGTTATCGCCAACACACTATATAACGCGTTGTTCGTGAAATGCCACATCCAGGCCGTCATTGTTGACGATGGCCGTATCAGGTTGGCCGTTTGGTGAGGGAGCGAAGCTTTCCCACCGCCTCCTGGGCGTTGACGGCATGCATGTCGGCGCCGATCTCATCGGCGAACTCCTGGGAGGTGGGAGCGCCGCCGATGATTATGCGAAGCTCCTTTCGGCAACCATCCTCCACCAATGCGTCCACCGCGGCCTTCATGCTGTCCATGGTCGGGGTCATGAGGGTGCTCATGGCCACCACATCCGCGTGATGCTCCTTGGCGCCCTTGACGAAATCCTCATCGGAGCAGTCCTTCCCCAGATCGACCACGTTGAACCCGGCCGCGGTGAGCATGGTCTTCACGATGTTCTTTCCGATGTCGTGCACGTCGCCCTCGACGACCCCGATGATGATATTTAGACGCCTGGACGCCTCTTCTCGGGGGATGTGCGGCAACAGGATCTCCAGGGCTGCATACATCGCATCGGCGGCCAGGAGCACCTGGGGCAGGAACATCTTGCGAGCAGAGTAACGGTCCCCTACCACCATCATGCCCTTGATCAGACCGGAATCGATGGCCTCGAGCGCCGGCATCTCCGTCTTCAGGGCCCTGTTGGCGTACCTGATCGACGCTTCCTTCCTGCCAGTGACCACGGCCTGTTCGAGCCCCTTGAGAATGCGTTCCTTGTCCACCGTCTCTCCCTCTCTCGCGTTACCGTTTCGGCGGTGACGACTAGGCGAGAACTTTTTCAGCGAGTGATAAAGGTATTGGTCCGAATCGTCCCTCGTCCATTGGTGAAATATGATAACAGAGAGGAAAAGGAGGCAAAGGATAAAAGGAAAGAGGAAAGGGTTTGGAGGGAGTTCAGGCGAAGGTGCCGAACTGCTTGGTGGTGTCCACACAGGCCTGGATGTTCTCCAGCTTGGTGGACAGGGCGGGCGGGACCTCGCAACCGGAGGCGATGCAGTAGCGGCCTCCCAGGTCGCGGGCCTTCAGCTCGGTTATGACCTCGTTGATCAGCTTCTTGGTCACATCCACCATCTTCTCGGGCTTCCACCTGACGAATCCCTGAGGATCGATGTTTCCGCCGACCAGAGACACGTCGGCATAGCCCTTCTGGATGACCTCCTTGGCCGACGGCGAGCCGGGGATCAGGGGGTAGTAGGCCATGGAGTATATGGCGGGCTTCCACGCCTTGATCTGGGTGTCCAGGTGCGGCAGGTCGGCGCAGTTGTGGATACAGTTGGCCATGCCCTCCTTCTGGACCAGCTCGTTGAGGCAGCCGGCGTACTTGTGCTGGCCCTCGAACTCCATGTACTCGGTGTCGCCGAGGCAGGAGTAGCTTCCCCACAGGTAGTCCCACACCAGGCCGGCGGGCTTCTTCTCGGCGAACGCCTTCACCATCTCCTTGTCGTAATCGGTGATGGTCTCCAGGGCCGCGTGGACCGCCTTGCGGGAGGAGTCGTTGTCGTACATGTCCTTGAAGACGTACTCCGCACCCCTCGTCTGCGTCAGGGCCAGGAGAGGCCCTTCCAGGAACGCGGCGGTCACGACCTCCTTGCCCAGCGCCTCCACGAAGATTCCGGTTCCTTCTACCAGGACGTGGCTCCGGGTCTTGGGGTCCTTAATGTCGGGTACCTCCAGCTTCTCGTAGCCCTCGAGGTCCGTGATCAGGGGCTCGTCCACGAACGGGGTGTTCTGCTCGTCCATGCGGACGTGCGCACCCAGGTCGCCCGCCATGACCGACAGGTCCATCAGCCGATGGCGAAGTCAAAGTCGAACCTGCGCTGTCCGTCAATGAACGCCTGGGCGAACTTCTTGGGGTCGGAGACCCATTCGTGGTAGGTGATCCCGGAACCATTGATCAGCCGGCGGCAAACGCCCATGGCCAGCGGATAGGTCAGGAGCCTGTCCACCGGCTGGTTGCTCAGTCCCGCCATGGCCCTTTCGATGTGGTTCATCTTGTCTGCCATCTCCATTCCTCCTTACAGTGCTCCCTTCACCTTGGCCACTGCCTCCTGGGCGTTGACGGCATGCAGGTCGGCGCCGATCTCTTCGGCGAACTCCTGGGAGGTGGGAGCGCCGCCGATGATGATCTTTACATTGGACTTGAGCCCCTCCTCGATCAGAGCGTCCACCGAGGCCTTCATGCTGTCCATGGTCGGGGTCATGAGGGTGCTCATGGCCACCACCTGTGCGTTGTTGGCCTTGGTGGCCTCGACGAAATCATCCGCCGGCACGTCCTTTCCGATATCATGGACGTTGAACCCGGCCGCGGTGAACATCGTCTTCACGATGTTCTTCCCGATGTCGTGCACGTCGCCCTCGACGACCCCGATCACCAGATCTACCCTCTTTGCGGCATCCTCCTTGGGGATGTGAGGGAGCAGGACGTCCAGAGCGCCGTACATCGAATCGGCGGCGAGGAGGACCTGGGGCAGGAAGATGGTGTGCGCGGCATACTTCTCACCGACGACCATCATTCCCTTGATCAGGCCCGCATCGATGGCGTCGAGGGGCTTGATGCCAGCAGAAAGCACCTCGTTGGCGAACTTGATTGATTCAGCCTTCTTCCCGTTCACAACTGCGGCTTCTAATCCGCTCAATATCTCTTCTTTGTTAGCCATGTTCCCACCTTGGCAGCCGCTCAGGCTGCAATGTGTGAAGAGGTTTGATTCCTCCGAGCATGCGTTAAACCTCTTGCTCATATTAACCTTGTTGTGGATGGTCCATCCATCCATTAAGCGCGTTAACTGAAATATGTCCGTCTGGCCGTCATGGAGGACGGGCCTTGCTGGATAATCTAGCTCCATCCGGTCCCTCCAATGAGGCCTATAATGTAATTCATTAAGGAATCATATGCTCCGGTGCCTTGACGGATGGGGCTCGACGATCACGTAGAGTTGGATATTAATCAGATTATGCACAAAAGAATAAGTGTCCATTAGTGGATAGATGGGAGCGGTGGAGCCTATGAACGTGTGCAAGGAGGAATCACGGATATTGATGGACGCGCTGGGACTGAAGTACGAGCCGGTGGCGATCTCCCTGATAAAGAAGGGAGGGGCGCTCCCGGAGGGCTATGCCCGCCCGGACAAGGCCCTGAGGCATTGCCAGGCCATAATGCGGGCCAGGAGCGGAGAGTCGCTGGTGGTCGAGGCCGACAAGCAAGCATGCCCGGTCGGCGCATCGTCGCTGGGACTGGTCCCGACGCCTGAGAAGGTCTCCTCGGGGGAGTTCCACCACAACATGGGCATGTATTCCGAGCAGAGCGCCGCCCGGGCCACCATGGAGCAGAGGCCGGCGCTGGAGCCGGAGAGCATGGAGGCCACCGCGGTGGCCCCGTTAAGCAAGGCCAGGCTCAAGCCGGACGTGGTCGTGCTGACCGGTACTCCGGAGCAGATGTTCTGGCTTCTGCCGGCGGCTACCACCTTCACTCTGGGAGGACGGGTCACGGTGAACATGGGGGCGGTGCAGGCCGCCTGCGCCGATTCCACGGTGATACCGTATCTTACGGGTAACGTGAACATCTCCCTCGGTTGCTTCGGATGCCGCAAGACCACGGACCTGGCGCCAGAGGAGATGCTGGTGGGCATCCCTGGCAGCAAGATGCGGGAGATCGTGGCCGCGGTGGAGAAGATGAAGGAAGGGCCGATACCCAAATCCCGGGCGAAGGCCTGAGACAGGGCCGTCATCAGGAGGTGTTCATTTGGCGGAACAGGAGATCACTCAGCGGCAGCAATGGGACCGGACATACGAGAGTGCCAAGGACTTCTTCGGGGAGCGTCCGAGCGAGCTCGGAAGGAGCGCCCTGCCCGTTCTTAAGGAGAATGGAGCGAAGAAGGTCCTTGAGCTTGGTTGCGGCCAGGGGCGGGATACATGGTACTTCGCCCGGAACGGGCTCAACGTCACGGCCCTGGACTATTCCGAGTCGGGGATATGTCAGATGCAGGGTGTGGTCAAGGAGCAGCGGATGGAGGGCGTGGTCACGGCCCAGGTCCATGATGCCCGGGAGCCCCTTCCGTTCCCGGACGGGACGTTCGACGCGGTGTACTCGCACATGTTCTTCACCATGGAGCTGAGCGAGGAAGAGGTCGCCAGGATACTTGACGAGTGCCGCCGCGTCCTCAAGCCCGGGGGACTTAACATATACTCGGTCCGGAACGATCACGATCCCCACTACGGCAAGTTCGAGCAGAAGGGGAAGGACATGTGGAAGAACCCAATGGGCTTCGTGGTCCATTTCTTCACCGAGGAGGCCATTAGGCGCCTGTCGGCCGGTTACGAGCTCCTTTGGATCAAGGAGTTCGAAGATCCCTCGCCTCCGTTCACCAAGAAGCTGTACGAGGTGGCGCTGAGGAAACCGTCCTCCGCATGATACTGACCAAGGAGCAGGAGGGCGCGCTGTCCGGGCGCCATGGACCGGCCGCCCAATGGGCCATGGAGACTCTGTGCCGCCTTGGTGAGCGTCATGAAGCCCGTGCCATGGTGCCGGTGCGCTCGGCCCACATCCCCGATTGGTACGCCAATGCCGACTCGGAGGCGTGGGAGCACCTGCTGTCTTTCGGGGCAACGGTGCCGACGACCGCCAATCCCGGCGGTCCGGCCTGTAGGGCGGCCGACAGAGCGAGCCAGCTGGAGCGGCTCCGGCCGACGCGGGTTTACACGTGCACATGCACGCCGCACCTGGTGGGCAATCATCCGTCCGCCGGCTCGACGGCCTCCTGGGGCGGTCGGGCGGCCGCCGCGTTCGCCAACTCGGTCCTGGGCGTGCGGACCGCCCAGGAGACGTTCGAGAGCGCCGTCGCATCGGCCATAGCGGGCGTCACGCCGGCACGGGGGGCTGCTGCTCGAGGAGGCCCGGCAACCCACCGTGGCCGTGGTCGTCGGCCGAGGCATGAAGGACGACCACTCCTTGCTCGGATGGCTCATATCACGACAGGTGCCAGGAGAGGTCCCCCTCATCTGCGGGGTCGCTCCCGACCATGACGAGGCCAAGCGGCTGGCGTTCTCCCTCAACCACCATGGGAGCATGCCCCTCTTCCATCTGAGGCGGGGCGCGCCGCCCCCTGACCTGGAGAGGGTGGACATCCCGGCATCGGCCTGGGACGACGCCCTGGGGTCGCAGGACCCCGACGTGGACCTCGTGGTCATGGGATGCCCCCACCTGTCAGAGCAGGACATCAACCGATGGGGCCGGCTCTCCCAAGGATGCAGGATGCCGGAGGTGGAGACATGGTTCTTCACCTCCCGGCTGTGCGCCGACAAGTGCCCGGCCACCGCGTCGGTCCTTAGGTCGAGAGGGAAGCTCTTCGTCGACATGTGTCCGATGACGATGATCGATGAGCTGCGATCCCGCAGCGTGGCCTGTGACAGCTATGGCCTGGTGGAATGCCTCCGACGCAACGGCGTCCAGGCCCGGTACGCCCCTAACCATGAGCTCCGGGACAGACTGGCCCTCGACCGGCCGGGGCGCTAGTTCAGTAGACCTTCTGCAATCCGGCCTCCACGCGCGCCTCGTTCACGTCCAGATACTCATCCGGGGAGAGCAGGGAGAAGCCCGCGTACTCGCCGACGATCTCCACCACCAGCACCTTCTGGGGATCCTGCAGGTCCACCGGGCCGGCATTGATCTGGTCGGCGAGCATGCGCACCAGCTCCTTGGTTCCTGCATCCTCGTACAGGCGCTTGTTCAACGACAATTTCCACCTTTCGTCCTCTCCGATGCGTTCGCCCAGCGTCCTCGCGGCCGAGATCATGGCCTCGGGAGTGGACCGCAGCCACTGCTCGATGGGCGTCCATCGATGGGTATGGCGGAACACCTCGGGAAAGCGGAGCGCGAAATCGTGAAGTTTTTTCATCTGGCTTCGGCCGTCTCCCTCGACCCGGAGATGCAACAGCCCGGGAACGATCGATTCGATCATGTCCTCCAGCCTGATCCCCGCGTCCCTCAGGACGGTGGCCACCTCCTTCTGGGCTTCGGCCTTCTCGTTGGGATGGTATGTCACCAGCACGTTGTAGTCCCTCATCGTTCTCCCCGATGATACTACTTCTGGGAATCTAGATAATCCTATCGCGCGGATGCCGTCCAGGGGACCATCGTGTCAGCGGCGGAGGGGCTCCGATCTTAGGTGAGGGGAGATGAACCTGTAGGCCAGCATTCCCAGGAGAACCACGCCCAGCGAGAGGAGGGTGACCTCAAGGTCGAACTGGGTCAACATGACCAAGGAGGTGACCACTCCCAGGACGGCGGCCAGTACGAACCACGCTCCTTTTATGACCTTCTTCCGCCACAGGACCAGCAGGGCCGCGTCCACCGCCAGGAATACGATGAAGATGGTGTAGTTGGCCATGTTGGCCACGAACTCGATGTCCCCGATGATGCAGAACAGAAGGGCCAGTATGGAAGAGGTCATGATGGCGAAATGAGGCGTCTTCTCGCGGGGGTGCACCCTCGATAGGAACTCGGGAAGGGCGGACCGCTTCGACATGCCGTAGGCGATGCGGGAGGTGGCGATCGACAGGATGAGGACGGTATTGGCGGTCGAGATCAGCGCGATCAAGGACATGGCCAGCCCCGCCCCGGGCCCGGCAGCGGCCTCCGCCACGTCGGCCAAGGCCGAGGTGGATCCGGCCAGCTCCTGGTACGGCAGCACGCTGACGACCGACAGCGCGGCCACCACGTACAGCGCCGTGGATATGATGAGGGACAGTATCAGCGCCCGGGGGATGGTCCTGGTGGGGTCCTTGGTCTCCTCCCCGATCTTGACCAGTCCCTCGAAGCCGATGAACGCGAAGAAGATCACCCCGACCGCCCCCACGATCCCTTCCACGCCATGGGGGATCTCGAGGTAGTCGACGCTGCCCAGGGATCCGACGCCCAAGAAGATGATTATGACCACGCCGGCGACCTCGATGGCGGTCAGGACGACATTGGCGACGATGGACTCCTTGATCCCCATGAAGTTGATCACCGACATGGCCGCTATGAGGACGGCGGCGTACATCACCGCCGGCACCCCGGTGAGGGCCTGCAGGTACCCTCCGAAGCCCAGGGCGACCGCCGCCACGGATATGATGGCCGAGAGGATCACCAGCCAGCCCACCACGAAGGCCAGGAACTTGTTCCCGGTGGCCTCTCCCACATAGTCGTACTCGGCCCCGGCCGTCGGATACACCGAGGAGAGCTTGGCATAGCACAGTCCGGTGAAGGAAGCGATGATGGCCGCCAGCACGAAGGCGAGCCATACCGCGTTGCCGGCGTTGGCCACTCCCGGCCCCATCAGCGCGTACACGCCCGCTCCGACGATCGTCCCCACGCCGTAGGCGACGGCGCCGAAAAGGCCTATGCTCCTCTCCAGCCCGCCATTGGCCTTCCCGCTCCCGGCATCCATCCTTACCGAGATGTGCGAGGGCGTTATTCTAATTGACCTATGTCGCTGAATGCTTCATATCCTCAGGGATCCCATATCGGAGCGGATGAACGGCGCCGGGACGGTACGGGAGCTCCCATGGACGGGTCACGTCGGGAAGGAGGCCGACAGGGACCTCATGGGCGTGGGCGAGAGGGTAGGGAACGCGGTCGCCATCGCGTTCATCGTGTTCTTCGCCTTCCTGCTGCTCTATCTCCAAGGCCGCGGATACATATTCTCGGCGGAGTTCTCGGACGTCGATGCCGTCCTGCTCTACGGCCTGGTACTCTTCGGCATCGTTCCCAACCTCGTGCGGGCGGTCACCGGCCGCAGGAACCTGGGAAGGCTGTTCGACATAATCGACGGACTGCTCTTCCTCGTGGTGGGAGCGTACTTCCTGAACAAGTTCCCCTTCCACTTCGATGACCTCTACACCGTCCTGCCCGACGACGTCCAGGGGCTCTTCAGCTGGTTCGATGATGCCATCTTCCGGCTCCTGCTGCAGATCGCCCTGGTCATCACCGCGATCAGCGTGGTGTATCAGAGCATCCTGTACGTGCTGGTGAGGAACGAGCTCCGGGAAAGGGGCTCGGGCGGAAGCGGTTGAAGCGTCCGGGACGATGGCCGGGGGAGGCGGAGCGCACCTGGCGCAACCTCGCCGGCCTTCGATTTTCGTATGGCATCCCTCCATATCCCCAGATGCATCGGTTCGAAGGACGGCCGGCATTCAACGGTTAAATACGCGTTTCCTCATTGCTTGCACGGTCAGATGCGCATCACAATTCCCTATGGAAAGGACGAGGGGCAGATACTCGAGATCCCGGACGAGAACTTTGCTGGGACGGTGTATCCCAAGGAAGTGCCTACCGGCGACGAGAGGCAGGAGATCAGACGGGCGTTGGAGGAGCCGGTCAAGGGACCGACCCTGGAAGAGTTCCTCGAGGGCGGGAAGGACATCGTGTTCATCGTCAACGACGGCACCCGGCCGACGCCGACCTGCAAGGTCCTCGACGCTCTCGCCGAGAGGATGGACCTGACCAAGGCCCATTACCTGGTGGCCACAGGGGCACACCGCGCCCCGACCGAGGAGGAGTACCGCTTCATCTTCGGCAAGCAGTACGACGCCCTCAAGGGCCTGATCCATTCGCATGATGCGCGCAAGGACAGATGCGAGTTCCTGGGGACCTCTAAGAACGGCACCGAGATGCACGTCAACGAGATGGCCGTCAAGGCCGACCGCCTGGTGATAATCACCAGCGTGGAGCCCCACTACTTCGCTGGCTACACCGGCGGGCGCAAGAGCTTCCTTCCCGGGGTGGCGGCGTACCAGACGATCGAGCAGAACCACCGCCTGGCCATGAGGCCGGAGGCCCAGGCCCTGGTGCTGGACGGCAACCCCGTCCATGAGGACATGATGGACGCCCTGTCGGTCATCAAGGACAAGCCGATATTCGCCATACAGATCGTACTGGACCGACATCAGGGCGTGTACCGCGTGGAGGCAGGGGACCTCCACGCCTCCTTCGACGCGGCGGTCAGGCACGCCAACGAGGTGTTCTCCGTCAAGATCGAGGAGAAGGCCGACGTGGTCGTCACCGTGGCCCCCTACCCCATGGACGTGGACCTCTACCAATCGCAGAAGGCGCTGGACAACGGAAAGTGGGCCCTCAAGGAGGGCGGGACCATCATCATGGTCTCCAAGTGCCGCGAGGGCATCGGCCATGAGACCTTCCTCCAGCAGCTATCGCAGTCACCCGACCCCCGCGTGGTACTGGAGAACCTGGCCAAGGAGTATAAGCTAGGTTATCATAAGGCGGCCAAGATGGCCGAGATCGCCGTGTGGGCGCGCATGTTCGCCGTGACCGGGCTCGACCCCCAGCTGCTCCGGGACGCCAACATGACGCCGTTCGCCACGGTGCAGGAGGCGGTGGACGCCGCCCTGAAGGACAACCCTTCGGCCAAGGTATTGATCAGCATGGACGGAAGCATCACCATTCCCAGGGTGGATTGAGATGGTAGATTACATCGACGCTAAGAACCTGAAGCTCTCCAAGAAGGACATGATGACCTGCACGATGTGCGGGTTCTGCAAGAGCGTATGCCCCACGTTCGAAGGGATCGGAAAGGACACCGGAGTGGCCAGGGGGCGCATGATATTGTCCTACGGGCTGCTCATGAAGGACCTCCCGGCCGACGGATCGGTGATCGAGGCGCTCTATCAGTGCACCACCTGCAAGGACTGCGAGAGGCGGTGCCCGTCGAAGATCAAGGTGGTCGACGTGGTGGAGAGGGCCCGCAGGGACCTCGTGGACGCCGGCCACATGCTACCCCGCCACCGCAAGGTGGTGGACAGCGTACGGAAGTACGGCAACCCCTATGGCGAGGAGCGCTCGGTCCCCGAGGCACTGGGCGAGAAGCCTCGCCGCGCCAGGGTGGGCTACTTCGCCGGCTGCACCTCCGCATACCGCAACCCGAAGATCTCCCAGGCCACCCTGTCCATACTTAAGAAGCTGGGCGAGGACTACACGGTCCTTAACGAGACGTGCTGCGGTTCGGTGCTGGGGCGCATCGGGCTGGAGGAGGACGCCGTCAAGCAGATGCAGCGCAACATCGACGCCATCACGGAGCAGGGGGTCGAGGAGGTCGTGTTCTCCTGCGCTGGCTGCTACCGCATGTTCAAGGAGGAGTATCCCCGGCACGTGGAGGTACCGTTCAAGGTCAAGCACATCTCCGAGTACCTGGCCGAGAAGGACCTGGACCTGGGCAAGCTGGAGAAGAAGATCACCTATCACGACCCGTGCCACCTGGGCCGCCACTCCGGCGTGTACCAGGCGCCGCGCGATGTCCTGTCCAAGGTCCCGGGCGCCGAGTTCAAGGAGATGCCCAAGACCTCGGCCGAGGCGCGGTGCTGCGGCGGCGGAGGCGGGGTGCGCTCGGCCTTCCCCGAGCTGTCGGAGAAGATCGCCGGCCGGAGGGTCGACCAGGCCGAGTTCGCCGATGTGCTCGTCACCTGCTGTCCGTTCTGCGTCACCAACCTCCGCTCGGGCGGCGAGAAGACCGGCAGCAAGGTCGAGATATGCGACCTGGTGGAACTGGTGGAGCCGCTCCTGTGAGCGTGCTGCGGATCAGAGAATACCGCTCCGCCGGGGAGGCCCGGAAGGACTTGGAATCCTTCCGGCTCCCCAACCTTCCCATTTCTATATTGCACGACACGGTCATCATGGCCGAGGGCGGCGAGGACGAGCTTCATGACCTGTCCCGGGAGGCCCGGGGCCTCGGCGGCCAGGCGTTCGAGGGCCGGCGCGGCGAGCGCGACGCCCTCCTGATGGTCCTTCCGCGCATCGACGCTTCAGCCTCGCTTCCGGAGAGCGGTCCGACGCTGGCGAGATGCATCGACCAGTATCGAGGCAGCGTCAGCGTCGATATCCCGCTGCCCCGCGGCCGCCTGCGAGCCGACCGCACCATGGTGATGGGCATCTTGAACGTCACGCCCGACTCGTTCTCCGACGGGCGCCCCCTGGACCATGTTGCCGCCCTCGCCCTGGCGGAGCGCATGGTCTCGGAGGGCGCGGACATCATCGACGTGGGAGGAGAATCGACCAGGCCCGGGTGGAGCCCGGTCAGCGTCGAGGAGGAGATCTCCCGCGTCGTTCCCGTGGTAAGGTCGATCGCCTCCTCCCTCGACGTGCCGATCTCGGTCGACACCATGAAGCCGGAGGTCGCCCGGGCGGCCATGGGGGCCGGGGCATCTATCATCAACGATGTCAACGGACTTCGCAACGAGGGCATGATGTCGGTGGTGAGGGAAACGGGGGCGGCGGCGGTCATCATGCACATGAGAGGAACACCGTCCGACATGCATGCCGAGGTCGACGCGTCGGCCTACGGGGACGTGGTCGGCGACGTGATGTGGTATCTGAACGATAGGATCGCCGCGGCCGAGGACGCGGGCATCGAGCGGGAAAAGCTCATCATCGATCCAGGCCTGGGGTTCGGCAAGACGCTCGAGCACAATCTGGAGCTGCTCCGCCGCTGCCGCGAGATGCGCTGCCTGGGGGCGCCGGTCCTGATCGGTGCGTCACGGAAGAGGTTCATCGGCCATCTGACCGGCGCGGCGCCGGAGCGGAGGCTGGGCGGTTCGGTGGGCGCGGCCATATGGGCCGCGGAGAACGGCGCGTCGATCGTCCGGGTGCACGACGTGGACGCGACCGTGCAGGCGCTGCGCGTCGTGAACGCGCTCAGGGCTCACAGCACGTAGGTATACAGCCAGACGGCCGCCACCGCCACGATGGCCACGATGTAGAATATCAGGTTGCGCCGCCTGTTCGTCCTCTCCTTGGCCTCCTGCTCCTGCCGGCATTCCTCCGAGCAGTAGGACTCGTCCGCAGGGACCGGGTCGCCGCAGGCCAGGCAATGGGAGTGTTCCGGAAGATGGACCTTCATAACGCCCCTTCAACGGCGCGATGATACTTATCCTTGGCCCATCCTCAGGCGGGGCGGGGCCGATGATTTATCTATCCCGGATTGATTGTCGTGGGCATGTGGAAAGCCCTGGGCATGGAGACGGTGCCTGTCGCCATCGGCGATGTATGGCAGGAGCGACTGATCGAACTGTCAAAGCGCAGGAAGGGCGCGCCCCGGTTCAGGAAGTTGATGGGCCAGGCCGATTTCCGCTACTTCCATGATGCCATCCGGGACGTTCATACCTTCTTCTTCCGATTCGACCCGGCGACCCCCATGGAGGACCTGGAGTTCCTCAGGGACTACATCCTCGAGCTGCATGAGCTGTCCGAGGACCCCGTGGTGAGCTTCGCCGATGTCCCGCAGAAGTTCACCGTGGTCTTAACCGCCGACGAGGAGGTGGACGACCACAAGAAGAGGAACGCCTGGTGGGAGAACGAGGAGAGCGAGGAGACCCAGAGCATCTGAGGGCCTGGGCGCGATACCGCGCGGTCCCCTTCCTGCTCCGGGCAATGAGCTCAGGCGGCGCTGGAGGCCTCGATCAACCCCTCCAGGCGCTCCCTGCCGGCGGCAGGGTCCCTGCTCTGGACCTTGGCCCACATGCGTAGGCGTTCCATCGCCCGGCCGTTCTCGATTATGCTCCTGGCCCTATCGATGCCGTCCGCGAGGTCGGTCGCGCGGCCGTTCATGCACAGCAGGGGAGCGGCGTTAAGGCACACGATGTCCTGCCGGGGTCCGCGCTCCTCGCCCCCCAGTATCCGCAGCAGACGGACCGCCTCGGTCGCGATGTCGCCGCTGGACAGGAGGTCCTGCTCCCTGGCGCGCGGGATGCCGAGGTCCTCGGGAGTGATGGTATAGGTGTTGATCTCGCCGCTGCGGTCAAGCTCCATCACCTTGGTGGGGCCAAGGGTGGAGAGCTCGTCCAGGCTCTTGGAGCCGTCCGCATTGGAGCCGGTGAACACCATGGCCCTCTGATAGCCGATCTCCCTCATGGTGCTCAGGGTCGGGATCAACATGTCCTGGGAATAGACCCCCCGGACGCCGTGGCGGGGCAGGGCCGGATTGGCCAGCGAACCGGCGATGTTGAGGATGGTGCCGAACCTGATCTGCGAGAGGATGCGCCCCAGCGCGGTCGGGTGGACGAGCGGGCTGGAGCCGTTGAACATCCCGATGCCGACGCTCTCAATCGACCTCTTCACGGTGGCGGCGTCGCACTCCATGTCCACGCCCAGCGCCTCGGCCATGTCCACCGTCCCGCAGCGCGAGGTTATCGCCCGGGCCCCGTGCTTGGCCATCACCACGCCGTCGGCGGCGGCCACGATCGCCGCCGCGGTGGAGATGTTGAACGTCTTGAGGGCGTCCATGCCGGTGCCGCTGTTGTCCGTCAGCGGGCCGTCGACGACGACGCTCACCTTGATAGTGTCTATCTCGTAGATGGCCTCCCACGAGCCGGCGATCTCCTGGGGGGTCGCCCCCTTGGCCGTGATGGCCGCCAGGAAGGCGCCCTGTTGCAGGTCCGGCTGCTCGTTCAGCAGCACCTGCCGGAACATGTCCCTGGCATCCTCCCTGCTCAGGTCCCTTCCCTCGATGATGTCGTTGATCCTCGATCCGAACGCTCTGATCCTCTCTTCCATACTTGACACCTCTAGAATCTCGTTATCACGCACTTCAGTCCCTCTCGCTCCTCGACGTGGCGGAAACCATCCTCTATACGCTCCAGGCTGGTCTCCATGGTGATCAGCCGCGCCGCATCCACCGCTCCCGAGGAGATCAGCTCCAACGCCTGCCGGTTGGAGCGGCTGGTACAACCGTAGGCGCCGACCAGCGTCAGCTCGCGATAGTGAAGCTGCCCCATGTCGATGGGCCGGACGTCATCGCCGCGCGGGAGGCCGGAGAACACGCACACCCGCCCCCTTGGGGCCATGGCCCTCATTACACCGTGAATATCGGCCGCGGGGGTGGCCAGCATGGCGACGTCGGCGCCCCGGCCGGTGAGCCCCATGACCTCCTCGGCCAAGGTCTCGGAGGGTTCCAGGGCCTCGGCCCCGATCCGTTCGGCCAGCCTGCGCCTCGATGCCATGGGCTCCACGACGATGGGCCGGGCGCCGAGCGACCGGGAGAGCATGGCGTGCAGCAGCCCCATGGGCCCCCCGCCGATGATCAGTACGGCATCGCCTTCAGTGGTACGGCACATCCCCTGGGCATGGACGCAGCACGCCAACGGCTCGGTCAGGCTGGCCGCGTCGGCGGCCACGCCGTCCGGCACCACGTTGAGACCTCGATGGAGGCTCTCCGGTGGCACGGCCATGTACTGGGCGAAGCCCCCGTCGCGGTTGAAGCCGAAGATGCCCTGCTCCGAGCACATGTTGTCGTCGCCGGCCAGGCAGGACGGGCACGCTCCACACACCAGGCCGGGCCATATCTGGACCCTGGTGCCGATGGGCGGAGCCTCCGAGGTCTCGACCTCGATAAGCCGACCCACCGCCTCGTGCCCCAGTATCCGTGGGTACGATAGATCGCGATGTCCCCTTCGGAACATCTTGATGTCCGACGGGCAGATGGCGCAAGCCTCGACCTGAACGAGCGCCCCGCCCTTCGGACAGCGCGCTTCCTCCACCTCCCCGACCGATAGCACTCCGGGAGCGCTCAGAACCGCCGCTCTCATTCCTCGACCTCAGTTGGATGATATGTCCAACTTGAGAAGTCGAGAGCGGCTATTAAGCATTTACGGGGCCATTTTTCATGTTGGATGTATCATCCAACAGCGTCTGGCTGTTGGATATAATCCTGTTTTCTGGATATTATGCAGCGTCCTCCAGAAGCTCCCCGTTCCTGCGTACGGTGTAGGAGCGGACCGGCACCGAGGAAGAGGCCCGGCGGATGGCCATGTCGACCAGGCGGTTGAGGTTGCCGCAACATGGGACCTCCATATGCACCAGCGTGATGTCCCTCACGTCGTTCGAGGCCAGGATCTCGGAGAGCTTGTTGATGTAGTCCTCATTGTCGTCCAGCTTGGGACATCCGATGACCACCACCCTCCCCCTGATGAAATCGGGATGCATGGAAGCGAAGGCGAAAGCGGTGCAGTCCCCTGCCAGCAACAGCCTGGCGTCCTTGAAGTACGGCGCCCTGGCGTTGACGAGCTGCATCTTGATGGGCCATGTCGTCAGCTCCGAGCCGCCCTGGGACGGGGACCCGACGTCGCCCATCGGCCTTAGGACCATCGTGCCGGCGGACGGGCAACCCTTCCGGCTAGAATCCAAGCGAGCCTTCACCGCCTCCTCATCGAACTCGTCGGCCTCGCGCTCGACGATCTTGAGGGCTCCCTGCGGGCAGTCGCCCAGGCAGGCTCCCAGGCCGTCGCAGAGATCGTCGCTGATGACCTTGGCCTTCCCCTCGCGGATCTCTATCGCTCCCTCAGCGCAGGCGAGCACGCACTGGCCGCATCCATCGCACTTCGACTCATCGATCTCTATGATCTTCCGTACAACCACACGAGCACCCATGCAGCATAGGCTGGCAGGCTTGATAAACAAATCGCCGGATACGCATCGGCGGGTGGAACTATGCCGTTCGGCCAAAGCGTCTGGCACGCTTTCATAGGAAAGATCATCCATCGATGCCGGCCATGAACGCCATCTCCTCTCTGACCAGTGAGCGAAGCGATTCCAGCGGCAGCATGTGGCCGCCCTCCAGCTGGACCGCGCGGGCTCCCCGCAGCTCCGCCATCTCCCTGGCTGCGGCCGGAGGGACCAGGCGGTCGTCCTTCCCCCATATCGCCAGGGAGGGGCATGAGATGCGCCCACTGTCGTCCGTGACGTCATGCTGCAGCATGGCCTCGAACTGCCTCCTGACGCCGTTCCAGCAGGTCCACCCATATCTCCTGGCCCTGCCCTTGATGACGTGCTCCCTCCACCGCTCGTCCTCGAGGAAACGCGGGGAGAACACCCAGGGGGTCATGAGCTCGCTGATGGCCCGGGGGTCTCGCCCTTTCTCTCCCGCCTCCACCCACTCTCGGTAGATCACCTTCTGCTCGTCGGTGGGCCGGACCGGTGTGCAGATCGTGATGAGTCCCTTGATCCTCCCAGGCCGCCTGGCCGCCATCGCCTGGGCGATGAGGCCTCCCATACCATGCCCGACGACGTGGGCCTTGTCCACCCCCACCGCGTCCATCAGGGAGATCGCGTCCTGGGCCATGGTCCCGATGGTGTACGGCCCGGCCGGGCAATCGGACCTTCCGGAGCCGCGATTGTCCAGGGCCAGGACGAAATGGCATGATGCCAGCGGGGCCAGTTGGAACGTCCAGGAGGTGAGGTCCTCCCCTATGTCGGCCAGGAGCAGCACCGGCTCTCCCCTACCCTTCATCTCTAGACTGAGCGCGGTCCCATTGGCCCTGATGTAGGTCATGAGCGAAAGATACGTTGTGGAGAACGTCTAGACAAAACTTGGCCCGGACCATTCTGGGCGGGGCGGCGACCCTCGGAGCAAGTTTATTCAAGAACGTCGGCATTAATGGCCGTGCCCGCTGGAACGGAACGGATAGTGAAGCGCAACCCCGCCACCTTGGAGCTGGTGGGGGAGCTTGACTGTACGCCCATCGACGACATCCCGATCATCATACAGAAGGTGAGAGCCGCCCAGGCGGAATGGGCGGCCAGGCCGCTGGAAGAGCGCAGGAGGACGCTGAAGCGGCTGCAGGAACACGTCTCGTCCAACATCGACGGCATCGCCAGGGTGGTGTGCCAAGAGACCGGCAAGCCGCGCGTGGAGGCGATCAACGCCGACCTGATGAGCGCCCTCAGCGCCACCATGTACTCGATAGAGAGGATGCCGTCGCTGTTCCGCCCCCGGCGCGTCGGCTTCGGAGGCCTGTCCATCATGATGAGGTACCTGGGCCGGCGTTCCTACATCCATCCCCGCCCCCTGGGGGTGGTGGCCATCATCGCGCCATGGAACTACCCGCTGGGAATTCCGTTCTCCCAGGTCGTCATGGCCATAGCCGCCGGCAACGCCGTCGTACTGAAGCCCTCGCCGGAGGCGCCCTTCACCGGCCTGGAGGTGCGGAAGGCGTTCATGGCCGCCGGCGTCCCGGAGGACCTGGTACAAGTGGTCATCGGCGATGGCGGCGTAGGTCTTGCCCTGGCGTCCTCGGACGTCGACCGAGTGATCCTCACCGGCAGCACCGAGGTCGGAAAGAAGGTCATGGCGGTCGCCGCCCAGAGGCTGACCCCCGTCACCATGGAGCTGGGCGGGAAGGACCCCATGATCGTGTTGTCGGATGCCGACCTGCCTCGAGCCTCGGCGGCCGCGGCGTGGGGGTGCTACGTGAACGCCGGACAGACCTGCGTGGGCATCAAGCGCATCTATGTTCAGGAGAACGTCTATCGATCGTTCCTCGAGACGTTCAGCGAGAACGTATCACGGATCAAGCTGGGCTATGGTTGGGACGACCCCGATGTCGGCATGGGGCCGTTGATAAACGAGAGGGCGGTGAAGGCCATGGAGGCCCAGGTGGCCAGGGCGGTGGAGCAGGGCGGGAAGGTGCTCTTCGGAGGCCGCCGGCCGGACATGAAGGGCCACTTCTTCGAGCCGACGGCCATCGTGGACGTGAAGCAGTCATCGGACATCGTGCAGAAGGAAACGTTCGGGCCCATCGTGGCCATCCTCCCGTTCCGGACGGAGGAGGAGGCCATCGCCATGGCCAACGATTCGCCCTACGCGCTCTCTGGCTCGGTGTGGACCTCCGATCTGGCAAGGGGAAGGTCGATCGCCGAGAGGATGAACGGCGGCACCGTCAACGTGAACAACGTCGGCTACACCTTCGGACTGGCCTCGACGCCGTGGGGCGGGGGGAAGGACAGCGGGTTCGGGCGCACCCATGGGGAGGAAGGCTTCGCCGAGCTGCTGGAGTTCCACCACGTGCACGTGGACCGGGGTAGGTTCGCGCGAGAGCTGTGGTGGCACCCATATGGGCAGGAGGGCCTCAACCTCTCCCGGGGCCTGGTGGACATAGGCTTCCGAGGCCAGTATGGCAAGGCGGCGTCTCTTCTGCCACGCATGAGGCGGCGATTGAAAGGTCGATGATTGGGACAAAGGTGATAGCCTCTCCCCTACAATCATAAGTTGATGGCGGACCACCAGGGCCACGGAGCCGCTGACGCCGGGGAGAAGCCACATCACGAGATGAAGGGACATGGCGACCATGGCGGGCCAGGTCCATCGCGGCCGACCAATGGGAAGGGAGACCACGGCGGCCATGCGTCCATGATGGCCGACTACTGGAGGCGCTTCATCGTCTCCATGGTCCTTACCGTTCCCATCCTGGTCCTGTCGCCGATGATCCAGGAATGGTTCGGCTACTCCCTCGAATTCCCCGGAAGCCTCCTTCTCCTGTTCGCCCTCTCCACCGTCGTCTACCTCTACGGCGGATGGCCGTTCCTCAAGGGCCTGGTGCGCGAGCTGTCGGACCGCCGCCCGGGCATGATGACTCTGGTCGGCCTGGCCATCTCGGTCGCCTACTTCTACAGCTCGGCGTCGGTGTTCGGGACGGGCAGCGACATCCTGTTCTGGGAGCTGGCCACCCTGATCGACATCATGCTTCTCGGACATATCGTGGAGATGCGCTCGGTGATGGGCGCCTCCCGGGCGCTGGAGGAGCTGGCCAAGGTCATGCCGTCGAGCGCCCATCTCGTCGTCGACGGCGGCACCAGGGAGGTACAGGCGAGCGAACTGAGGATCGGCGACCAAGTCCTCGTCAAGCCGGGGGAGAAGGTCCCGGCCGACGGCGTGGTGCGGGACGGCTCGTCGCACGTGGACGAGTCCCTGCTCACCGGCGAGTCCATGCCCCAGGCCGCCGCCGAGGGCAGGGAGGTCATCGGCGGTTCGGTCAACGGCGAAGGCTCGCTGGTGGTCGAGGTCCAGCGGACCGGCGAAGAGACGTACCTCAGCCAGGTGATCGAGGTGGTTAGGAAAGCGCAGGAGAGCCGCTCCCGCACCCAGAACCTCGCCGACCGCGCCGCCATGTTCCTGGTGATCGTGGCGGTCTCGGCCGGCATACTGACCTTCGTGGCCTGGACCCTCCTGGGCGACGGGGCAAGCTTCGCAGTCGAGCGCGCCGTCACCGTCATGGTCATCTCCTGCCCTCACGCCCTGGGCCTGGCGATCCCCCTGGTGGTGGCGGTGTCCACCGCCCTGGCCGCTGGCTCCGGCTTCCTGGTGAGGGAGCGGCAGGCGTTCGAGGAGGCGCGAGGCGTTCGCTCGGTCATCTTCGACAAGACCGGTACGCTGACCGAGGGAAGGCTGGGGGCGACCAACGTCCTCGCCTATGGCAGCAGGTCCGAGGCCGAGGTGCTGGCCATGGCCGCCGCGGTGGAGGCATCGTCCGAGCATCCGATAGCCGCGGCCATCGGCCGCCGGGCCGCCGAGGAGAACCTCAAGGTGCGACCGGTGGAGGGCTTCAAGGCGGTCGCCGGCCTCGGGGTGGAAGGCCTGGTGGACGGGAAGAAGGTAGAGGTCATGGGTCCCGGACCGTTGCGAGAGATGGGCCTCGCCCCGCCGGACGGCCGAGCGGAGGAACTGGCCTCCCGTGGACGCACCGTCGTTTTCATCGTGGCCGAGGGCGCCGTCGCCGGCGCGG
>LJKK01000181.1 GCA_001421185.1 Methanomassiliicoccales archaeon RumEn M1 | reverse complement strand
CACGGTGGCCCCGGGCCGCCTGGACGGTCGTCAGGAACGGTATCTCCAGCTCCACCGCCAGGCGGCGCATCATGTAGCCGTCCCGCCTCGCCCCGGAGGCGTTGGTGGGCGTGTTGATGATCAGGTTGATCTTCCCCCGCCGCATGAGGCCCAGGGCGTCAGGGTCCATCTTCTGCGAGATGGTGTACACGGTGGTGGTCTGCAGCCCCTGCTCCCTCAGATAGGTCGAGGTGCCGCGCGACGCGTAGATGTGGAAGCCCATCCTCATCAGTTGGCGGGCGGTCTCCAGGATCTCCGGCTTGTCGGCGTCGTTGACGGTGATGTACACCCCGCCCTCCACCGGCAGCTTCATGCCGGCCGAGATCAGCGCCTTGTACATGGCGCTGGCCAAATCCTTGTCGATGCCCATGACCTCGCCGGTGGAGCGCATCTCGGGGCCCAGGATGGAGTCCACCCCGGGCAGCTTGAGGAACGGGAAGACGGACGCCTTCACGGCCACGTGCCCGAAGGACGCCACGCCCGTCAGCCCCATCTCCCTGAGGCTCTTCCCCAGGATCACCTTGGTGGCGACCTTGGCCAGGGGGACGCCTATGGCCTTGGACACGAACGGCACGGTCCTCGACGCCCGGGGATTGGCCTCGATCATGTACACCTCGCCGTCCTTGACGGCCAGCTGCAGGTTCAGCAGCCCCTTGATGCGCAGCCCCCGGGCCACCTTGCCGGTGATGTCGACGATCTTGTCCACGATCTCGGGAGAGAGGGTCTGAGGGGGCAGGGTCATGGTGGCGTCCCCGCTGTGGACCCCCGCCTCCTCGATATGGTCCAGTATGCCTCCGATGAACACGTCCTGGCCGTCGGACACCGCGTCCACGTCCACCTCGATGGCGTGGCTGATGTACTTGTCCACCAGGATGGGATGGGCCTTGGACACCTTCACGGCTGTCTCCACGTAGGTCCGGAGCTCCTCCTCGGAGTACACGATCTCCATGGCCCGCCCGCCGATGACGTACGAGGGCCTCACCAGCACCGGATAGCCGATGCGGTCGGCGATCGCCCGAACCTCCTCGAACGAGTGCCCGGTGCCGGATGGCGGCTGCAGGATGCCGAGGCGGTCCATGAGGGCCGAGAACAGCTTGCGGTCCTCGGCCACGTCGACGTCCTCCGGGGCGGTCCCTAGCACCTTGGCATGCTTTCCCTCCAGCGCCTCCCTCAGGGGCATGGCCAGGTTGATGGCCGTCTGTCCGCCGAACTGGAGTATCACCCCGTCGGCCCTCTCGTTCTCTATGACGTTTAGAACGTCCTCGAAGGTCAGCGGCTCGAAGTACAGGCGGTCCGAGATGTCGTAGTCGGTGGAGACCGTCTCCGGGTTGTTGTTGACGATGATGGCCTCCACGCCCTCCTCCTGCAGCGCCAGGACGCCGTGGACGCAGGCGTAGTCGAACTCGATGCCCTGCCCGATGCGTATGGGGCCGCCGCCCACGATGACCACCTTGCGGCGGTCCGACGGAAGGGCGTCGTTCGTCCTCTCATAGGTCGAGTAGAAGTACGGCGTCTCGGCGCTGAACTCCGCCGCGCAGGTGTCCACCATCTTGTAGGTGGGCACGATGCCGGCCTCTTGGCGACGATGCCGTATCCTCTGGGGAGAGGAGCCGGTCAGGCGGGCGATGACATCGTCCGAGAGGCCCATGCGCTTGGCCCGGCGCAAGAGGTCGTCGTCGAGATCGTCGGAAGTCATCAGCGCCCTTTCCATCTCGATGATGTTGCGTACCTTGTGAAGGAAGTAGGTGTCCCACTTGGTGATGTCGGCCAGGGCCTCCACGGTCATCCCGCGGCGCAACGCCTCGGCGATGGCGAACAGCCTCTGGTCGGTGGCCGTCGTGAGCTCGGACATGATGCGCTCGTCCGACCAGTCCAGGGGATCGAGGTACTCCTGGTCGATCTCCAGGGAGCGGATGGCCTTCAACAGCCCCTCCTCCACCGTCCGCCCGATGGCCATGACCCTCCCCGGTGCTCTTCATCTGGGTGCCCAGCACCCGGTCCACCGTGCGGAACTTGTCGAACGGCCACCGGGGGACCTTCAGGACCACGTAGTCGATGGTGGGCTCCAGGGCCGCATAGGTCTTGCCGGTGATGTTGTTGGGGATCTCGTCCAGCGTGTATCCCATGGCGATCTTGGCCCCCACCCGGGCGATGGGATAGCCGGTGGCCTTGGAGGCCAGGGCGGAAGAGCGCGACACCCTCGGGTTGACCTCTATGACGCGGTACTCCCGGGTGGCCGGATCGAAGGCGAACTGGATGTTGCAGCCCCCCTCGATGCCCAGCGCCCGGATGGTCTTGATGCTGGCGTTCCTCAGGCGCTGATGGTCCTCGTCGCTGAGCGTCTGGGCGGGGGCGATGACGATCGACTCCCCGGTATGGATGCCCATGGGGTCGAGGTTCTCCATGCTGCAGATGATGATGCAGTTGTCGGCGGCATCGCGCATGACCTCGTACTCGAACTCCTTCCAACCCAGAACGCTCTCCTCGATGAGCACCTGGTGGATGCGGGAGTACGCCAGGCCGCGGCCGGCGATGACCTCCAGCTCCTCCTCGTCGTGGGCGATGCCGCCGCCCGTTCCGCCGAGGGTGTAGGCAGGGCGCACCAGCACCGGATACTTGCCGATCTCCCGGGCCGCCTGCTTGGCCTCCTCCACCGAGTGCACGGTCCTGCTGTGCGGGATCGGCTCCCCGATGCGCAGCATCATCTCCCGGAACAGCTCCCTGTCCTCCGAGAGGGCGATGGCCTCGGGCTGGGTGCCGAGCAGCTTGATCCCCAGCCGGTCCAGCGTCCCGTTCTCGGCCAGCTCGGAGCAGATGTTGAGGGCGGTCTGGCCGCCCATGCCGGAGAGGATGCCGTCGACCTTCTCCTTCTCGGCGATGCGGGCCACCGTCTCCACCGTGAGCGGCTCCACGTACACCACGTCGGCCGTGTCCACGTCGGTCTGGATGGTGGCAGGGTTGGAGTTCACCAGCACCGTCTGGTAGCCCTCCTCGCGCAGCGACCGGCAGGCCTGGGAGCCAGAGAAGTCGAACTCGGCCGCCTGGCCGATGACGATGGGGCCGGAACCGATGACCATGATCTTCTTCAGGTCGGTCCGCTTCATCGCCTCTCCTCCAGCATCATCCTGAACTCGTCGAACAGATAGGTCGTGTCCTGCGGGCCCGACCTCGCTTCGGGATGGTACTGCACCGACATGATCGGCAGCTCGGTGTGCCTCATCCCTTCCACCGTGCCGTCGTTGACGTTGATGTGGTCCGCTACGAGTCCAGTGCCCTCCAGCGAGGACATGTCCACCGCGTAGCCGTGGTTCTGCGAGGTAATGAACAGCCGCCCGTTGTGGCGCACCGGCTGGTTGACGCCGCGGTGGCCGAACTTCATCTTGTAGGTCCTCCCGCCGAAGGCCAGGGCCAGCAGCTGGTTGCCCAGGCAGATCCCCATGATCGGCAGCTCGTCCTTGATCTCCTTGATCGTACGGACGGCGGTGCTCATCATCTCTGGATGAGAAGGATCGCCCGGCCCGTTGGAGATGAACACGCCGTCCAGCTCCTCGTTGCGGAAGAACGAGGGATCGACATCGTAGGGGACCTGCACCACGCTGAACCGCCGACGCAGCTCGTTGACGATGCTCTGCTTCACCCCGCAGTCGATGAGCGCCACCTTCCTCCGCCCTTCGTTCTCGTACCTCAGGATCTCCTTCGTGGACACATCGGCCACGAGGTTCCTCTTCGAAGGATGCTCCATCTCACGGAGCTTGGCCAGCACCTCGTCGGTATCCTCGTCGAAGGAGATGGCGCCGCGGAGGGCGCCCTTCTCGCGGATGCCCACCACCAGGGCCCGGGTGTCCAGCTCGGTGATGCCCGGCACGCCTTCCTCCCGAAGGTATTCGTCAAGGGTCTTCCCTCCGTACATGGGGGACACGTTCCGGCAGAGGTCCCGGACCGCCAGGCCGGTCGCATGAACCCGGGGGGATTCCTTGAACCGGTCGCTGACACCGTAGTTGCCTATGACGGGGTGGGACATGATCAGTATCTGGCCTCTGTAGGAAGGATCGGTCAGGCTCTCTTGGTAGCCGGCCATGCCCGTATTGAACACGACCTCGCCGTAAACGGTCTTCTCATAACCAAAGCCAGTGCCCTCTGCTATCGTCCCGTTTTCGAGAATGAGGCGGCACTGTACCATCAGAAAGTTGCAGAATCGGTATTTTTTACTTAACTCTTTCTAGGCGCCCCGGACATGAGTATGGGAATATGGCAGGATGCCAACAAACGTCCATGCATATGTTCAAGGCGAGACAGTGGAGAACGCGGGCGCCGGCCCCCTCGCCCGTCAACCGGGGCTCCCGGCCGCCCCTGGTCCATCACGCGCTCGCTTGCCGAGGGGCAGGGTGACCGTCACGGCCGAGGGCTGGCGTTCAATATCCTACTATTCAAGGATAATATGATGAACATGGACGTCCCCCCACGGTCGATATGACCGGTTCGAGACCCTCCTCCGAGTCCCCCATGGGCTTGGGGCCATCCCGGTCAGCGTCCTTGCTTCCATTCTCGGCACCGTCGCCGCCAGGCCGGAGGTCGATCGCCCGCCCTTGGCGGCCTCGCCTTTCAACAATATGAGGTTTCTGGCAATTGATTTAATAATGACACGGCATCGTATCTGCGATGCGCGTTCTCCACCAGGACCGTGGTGCCGGCGAGATCAAGATGATGATCGAGACCTTGGACGACCTATGGCACCTGTACAACATCATCGACGAGGGGGACATGATCATCTCGGTCACCTTCCGCCGGGAGGAGGCCAAGTCCGACAAGATAAGGGCCGAGAGGGCCGAGAAGAAGAGGATGGTGCTGGGGGTCCGCGCCGAGAAGATCGAGTTCCACGAGACCGATTCCCGGCTGCGCATCCTGGGGGTGATCGAGGAGGGGCCGCAGGACGTAGGCTCGTACCACACCCTCAACCTGGCCGAGGGGGACGTGGTCACCGTCCGGAAGGCCGAGTGGACGCCGCTGAAGCTGGAGCGGGTGCGCCGCTCGGTGGAGGACGCCCGCCGGCCCCGGCTGCTGTTCGTCGCCCTCGACAACGACGAGGCCACCATCGCCGTGGCCCGCCAGTTCGGCATGCAGGAGGTGGCGCGCATCTCCGCCTCCGGCTCGGGCAAGATGTACGAGCAGAAGGGCACCGACGACTTCTATCCGGAGATCATCGACAAGGTGCGGCAGGCGGCCGAGCCCGGCGTGCCGCTGGTGGTCCTGGGGCCCGGCTTCGCCAAGGAGGCGTTGGTATCGCTGGGCAAGGAGAAGGAGCCCGAGCTGTTCGGCCGGGCGCACGTCTACCACACCGGCCAGACGGGGATGGCGGGCATACATGAGCTCATGAAGTCGGGCATCGGCTCCGAAACGGTACAGGCTCCCGGGCCGCCCAGGAGACCAAGGCGGTGGAGGACGTTCTGGAGCGCATCGCCAAGGATGGCCCGGTGGCGTACGGCCTCGCCGAAGTGGAGCGGGCGGCCCAGGCCGGGGCGGTGGACACCCTGCTGGTCCTAGACTCCGAGGTGCGCAAGGGCAGCGTCGAGGACCTGATGACGGCGGTGGAGAACGGTCGCGGAAGCGTCATGGTGGTGTCGGAGCGCTTCGAGGCGGGCAAGAAGCTGGAGGCCATCGGAGGCATCGCCGCCATGCTGCGGTACAAGCTATGCTGACCCCGCCGATGGCGATACATGGCGACAAAATCTTTAGTACGGTTCTCTTAATAAGGTGATGTTCAAGCCAAATCGCGTACGGTTGTTGGCTATATCCACTGGTCGCTAGATATTTGCTTCACCTCGAACCCGCGCCCTCGCGGCGCCCTTTCCCGGTGTCCGCGCATGGAAGGAAGGCAGCGACCGGGTACGCCATCGATCGAGCGAATGGCAGGAGATCGACATCATTGAACGCTGAGAGGACAATGCGGGCCGACGAGGTTTTGCCAGGTTGAGCGAGAACAGGCTGAACATCTGCGACACCACCCTCCGGGACGGTGAGCAGGCCGCGGGCATCGTGTTCGCCAATCTTGAGAAGGTGCGGATCGCCAAGCTGCTCGACGAGATAGGCGTCCCGCAGATCGAGGCGGGCATACCGGCGATGGGCGGGGACGAGAAGGCCTCCGTCAAGCGCATCGCCCACATGGGGCTCAACGCCTCCATCCTGGGATGGAACCGCGCCAACATCGAGGACATCGCCCATAGCATCGACTGCGACGTCGACTCGGTCGCCATCTCCATGTCCGCATCCGACATCCATATCGAGCACAAGCTCATGAAGAGCCGCCAGTGGGTGCTGGACCGCATCGTCGAGTCGGTGGAGTACGCCAAGTCGCACGGCGTGTACATCTCGGTGAACGCCGAGGACGCCAGCCGGGCCGACCCCCAGTTCATGGTCGAGTTCGCCCGCACCGCCAAGGAGGCGGGGGCGCACCGGGTCCGCTACTGCGACACCCTGGGCATACTGACGCCGTCGGACACGTACGATCGCATCAAGCAGCTGATCGACGCGGTGGACCTGCCGGTGGAGATGCATACCCACAACGACTTCGGGATGGCCACGGCCAACGCCATCGCCGGCGTGCAGGCGGGCGCCAGCTTCCTCAGCACCACCGTGATGGGGATCGGGGAGCGCACCGGCAACTCGCCGCTGGAGGAGGTCGCCATGGCGGCCAAGCACCTGCTGAACATCGACATGGGCATCGACACCCGCCGCCTGCGGGAGGTGGCCGAGTACGTGGCCAGGGCCTCGGGGCGGGAGATACCGCCCTGGAAGCCCATCGTGGGCCAGAACTGCTTCGCCCACGAGGCCGGCATCCACACCGACGGCGTGATGAAGTACCTCTCCAACTACGAGCCGTACTCCCCCGAGGAGGTGGGCATGTCCCGCAAGATCATCATCGGCAAGCACTCCGGGCGGTCGACCATCCGGCAGTCGCTGAGCGCCCGAGGGATCGAGATCGACGATGCGGCGGCCTCGGCGATCCTGGAGATCGTCAGGGCGACGTCCGTGGCGTTGAAGCGCAGCTTGTCCGAGAACGAGCTCGTTTACATATATCAGGATTATATGGAGGGCATCAAAGACACCCTCCCGCAGAACAGGTGAGTGAGAATAAATGGGAACAATCTCTGAGAAGATATTGTCGGCTCATGCCGGCACTGAAGTGAAGGCCGGGGACATCTGCGTGGTCCCGGTCGATTTCATGATGTCGCAGGATGGAACCACCGGTCTGACCATCAAGCCTTCCGCCAGATGGAGGCCGCCAAGGTGGCGCATCCCGACAAGTATGCTATCGTGATCGATCACAACTCCCCGTCTCCCATGGAGTCGGTCAGCAACATCCACAAGGAGATGCGCACCTTCGCCGCCGAGCAGGGCGCCAAGCTGTACGACGTGGGCGAGGGAGTATGTCACCAGCTGGTGCCGGAGAGCGGCAACATCGTCCCGGGCAACATCGTCATCGGCGGCGACTCGCACACCTGCACCTACGGCGCGCTGAACGTGTTCTCCACTGGCGTGGGCTCCACCGACCTGGCCGCCGCGCTGGTCACCGGGAAGATGTGGTTCCGGTGCCCCAGCACCATCAAGATCGTGTACGACGGAGCGCTGCAGCCCGGCGTCTACTCCAAGGACGTGGTGCTGCACATGGCCAAGACGCTCACGTCCCGCGGCGCCACCTACAAGGCGCTGGAAATATACGGTAGCGTGATCGACGACATGTCGATCGATGCCCGCATGACCATCTCCAACATGGCAGTGGAGGTCGGCGCCAAGGTGGGCCTCATGGCCTGCGACCGCAAGACCGTCGACTTCATCAAGTCCCGCACCAACCGCCCGTTCAAGGGAGTGGAGGCGTCCCTGTCGGCCGTCTACGACAAGGTCATCCGCGAGGACCTGTCCGACCTGCCGCCACAGATCGCCAAGCCCCACGAGGTCGACAACGTGGTGGACGTGGACAAGGTGGCCGGCCTGGAGATCGATCAGGTGTACATCGGCACCTGCACCAACGGCCGCCTGGAGGACCTCAGGGAGGCCGCCCGGGTGCTGGCCGGCAACCATGTCGCGCCGGACGTCCGGCTTATCGTGGCGCCGGCGTCCAAGGAGATCCTGCTGGACGCCATGCGCGAGGGCTACATCGACACGCTGGTCAAGGCTGGCGCCACTCTCATCGCCCCGTCCTGCGGCCCGTGCGTGGGCACCTGCAACGGCGTCCCGTCCGACGGAGAGGTCGTTCTCTCGACGGCCAACCGCAACTTCAAGGGCCGCATGGGCAACACCAAGGCCGACATCTACCTGTCGTCCCCGGCCACCGCCGCATACTCGGCCATGAAGGGATATATCGCCGATGTCAGGGAGGTGCTGCAATGAGCGAGCTCAAGGGAAGGGCCTTCCTGTTCGGTGACAACCTCAACACCGACTACGTCATCTCCGGGAAGTACAAGTTCAAGACCCTGGACATGAACGAGCTGGCCAAGCATGTCATGGAGGACATCCGCCCCGGCTTCTACAATGAGATCGAGGCCGGCGACTTCGTAGTGGCGGGCGAGAACCTCGGCGCCGGCTCATCGAGGGAGCAGGCGCCCCTGGTCCTCAAGGCCGCCGGCATCGGCGCCGTGGTGGCCAAGTCGTTCGCCCGCATCTTCTACCGCAACTGCATCAACGTCGGCCTGCCGGTGGTGGAGGTCGACACCTCCGACATCGCGGAGGGCGATGTGCTGGAGATCGACATCGAGAGCGGCGTCGTCAAGAACGTGACCAAGGGGGTCACGCTGCAGGCCCAGCCCCTGCCGCCGGTCATGATGAAGATCCTCGCCGACGGCGGTCTGGCGGAGCACATCAAGAAGAACGGCGGCTTCGCCCTGGAGGACGAAGAGCCGTCGGATTGAAACCCCTTCCCCTTATCCTTTCTTTTTCAGCTCGTGGCGCATGGCGTCGTTGATGGCTATCTCGGCCACGTCCGTGGCGTACATGATCGTCCTGACCAACGAGTCCATGACCGCGGTTCGGCTCATGGTGCCCTTGCCCCCCGTTCCCTGTAGCCGGGGTTGCAGTTTCCCGCCTTCCTCCAACGTGCCCCTCGACTCGTCTATCACCGCATTGGCCATGACGACATCCTGAATGAAGAACGACTCCACCGCCTGTTTCAGCATCTCCACCGCGCGCGAGCTGAACTCCCTCATCTCCGCCACCGTGGGAGGCTTTTCCTCGCCCGCGGCGCCCAACGCCTGCTGGGCGATCTTCTCGGCGTGATCCCCCACCCTCTCGAGGATCCTGGCCGCGAGGAGGAGGCTCAGCGAACCATGGACATCCACTCCCAATCGCTTGGCCAGGCGTCGGTCGTCCATGATGAGGGCATGTTGCTTCACCGTCATCCAGTATAGTCGGTCAACATCCTGGTCCCGCTCCAGGACGTCCTTGGCCAGTTCCGCGTCGCCCTCGGAATAGGCAACCATGGCATCGCGGTGCATCGAATCCACGATAAGATGCATCCTGCGCACGCACTTCTTCTGGGGCAGTTCGACAGGATCGGACAGATCATGCAGCACCACGGTGGAAGATGTTTCCTCTATGACCTCCGGACCGATGACGAGCCGTGCGAAGTCCTTGATGGAGCGCTTGACGTCCAGGCCCATGCGGTCCGTGGAGCGCACCTCGATTATTGTACTGCCGGCCAGATACGCGCCGATCAACTTGCGGGTGATATGCTCGGTCGGTTCATTCCTATCTATGCTGATGATCAGTGTATCGGTCACCTTATCTCTACGTATCTCCGGCTCGACGTTAAGCGTCCCATCGGGCTGGACCTCCATGGACACCGAGTCGCCTGGCTTTATTCCGTTGGCCGTGACCCAGTCCTTGGGCAATGACACTGTTATGGTGGATGTACCGGTCTTCTGCACCTTTCTTGCTTCCATCTGCTCACTCCGTATGTATGGAGAATGTGTAGACTTTTCATAGAATATATACATATCACGCTCAATATGTATATACAGTATATACGGTATATATTTGGTATATACTACTATTTTCAATAAATACGAAATATAGTCTATTTGCCCAATATTCATATGCAATTTCTGTAATCGAGCAGATGGAGCCGGACCGGGGATGGTTGAATGGTTCCTTCCGTACCCCCGGTCGCCCCAAGAGGATGAAAGCTCATGGAAAAGAAAGCACTGACAGCAATGGGGGTCGTCGCCGTCCTCGTAGTGGCGGGCGTAGGCATCGCCATGCTCACCCAGGGAGGGGACAATGAGACGACTACCCTCAAACAGCAGGGCTCTGACACACTTCTCGAGCTCATGACACTGATGTCCGAGTCCTTTGAGGATGCTCAAGATGATGTGAGGGTCGACGTCACCGGCGGAGGCAGCGGTGTGGGGATCAACTCCCTCATCGAGGGCACCATCGATGTCGCTCAGGCCTCTCGCCAGATGAAGGCATCCGAGATCACTGCCGCTAAGAACAATGGCATCGAGCCCATAGAGTTCTCGGTCGCCATCGATGGCATCGCCATCGTTGTCAACTCTGCCAACACGGTCGAGTCCCTGACGATGGAGCAGCTACGTGGCATCTACAACGGAACGATCACCAACTGGAATCAGGTGGGCGGAGCCAACCAGCCCATACTGCCCTATGGCCGTCAGTCCACCTCCGGAACGTACGAGTTCTTCTTTGAGACCGTGATGAAGAAGGAGGATTTCGCCACCGCTGTTTCTCAGGAGACCGGTAACGCGGCCATTGCCACCAAGGTCAACCAGAACGCCGGCGGCATCGGCTACATCGGCATCGGATACGCTGAGCAGGCTCGGGGCGTGAAGATGGTCCCGCTCAGCGCTGACTCCGAATCCGAGGCATTCCCGCCGACCGACGCAGAAGCGGTCTACGCGGGTGATTACCTCCTCGCCAGGGATCTGTACGTCTACACGGCCGGTACCCCCACCGGGGCTACCCTGACCTGGGTCGAGTATATCCTGAGCGATGAGGGCCAGGCGGTCGTAGAGGAGGCGGGTTTCTACAAGCTCGACGCCGACACCCTCGCCGAGATGAAGGCAAAACTCTAAACTATGACAATGCCGGGCGAGCTCACGCCATGAGCCTGGATCAAATCCTTTCTCAGAGGGATAGCTATGAAATTGATCAACAGAACGGGAGCGTTCGGTCGGGCGGCGGCCCGGGTCGGGTTCAAAGGGTTCGACGGAGCGCCGCATCTGATACTATTCATCATCACGCTCATCTCGGCCTCGGTGCTGGTCGCCGTGGCCGCCTTCCTCATCTTTGGCTCTTTGCAGGCGTTCAATGTCATCGGGCCGGTGGAGCTGCTGTTCGGAGAATCCTGGAGGCCGACATCGTTCTTCAACCAGGCCTTCGGGATGTTGCCGCTGATGGTGGGGACGTTCCTCGTCAGCTTCCTGGCGTCGATCATCGCCATACCCATAGGACTGGGATGCACGATTTATCTAGCCGAGATCGCCCACCCCCGGATAAGAGCGTTCCTGAAGCCGGCCATCGAACTGCTGGCCGGCATTCCGTCGGTCGTCTACGGCCTGTTCGCCATGCTCATCCTGCAGGGATGGGTGGCGCAGGTGTTCGGACTGCAGCATGGATATGTGGCGCTCAACGGCGGCATAATCCTGGCCGTGATGATGATACCGATCATGGTCTCGCTGGCCGAGGACGCCATCTCGGCCGTTCCGCGAGAGCTCAGGGAGGCCTCCTACGCGCTGGGCGCCACTCGATGGGAGACGATGCGTTCGGTCGTGCTGCCGGCGGCGATGTCCGGCATTCTGGCAGCCATCATCCTGTCCATCATGAGGGCTGTCGGCGAGACCATGGCCGTGCTGATGGCGTTCAACCAGACGCCCATCCTGACCCTGGACCCCTTCTCGGGTGTTCAGACCATGACCGCCACCATCGCCATAGAGATGGGCGAGGCGGCGGTGGGCGGTCTGCACTATAGCGCGCTGTTCGCTGTGGGCGTGGTGCTGTTCGTCATCACGCTGCTCATGAACACCATCGCCAACCGCATCATGTCCCGTTACGCGGAGGCCTACCGATGAACATGTTGAGCAGGAGCGCCAAGGAGAAGCTGTACTTCGGCCTCTTCCGGGCCTGCGGCGCCCTGGTGGTGCTCACGCTGGTGGTCATCGTGGCATACATGCTGGTGGGCAGCCTGCCCGTGCTGAGCCTGGACTTCCTGACCGAGCCGCCTAGGGGCGCCAACGCCAGGGGCGGCATCCTGACCCCGCTGGTCGGTACGATCTATCTGATGATCATCGTGTTCGCCTTCGCCATACCGATCGGCGTGCTGAGCGCGGTGTACCTGGCCGAGTACCAGGGGAAGGGCAGGGGTGCCCGCTTCTGGAGCATCGTGGTGTCCAACCTGGCCGGCGTGCCGTCGATAGTGTACGGACTGCTGGGCCTGGGACTGTTCGTGACCTTCGCCGGACTGGGGAGGAGCCTCATAGCGTCCGGCCTCACATTGGCCATACTGGCGCTGCCCATAGTGATATCGGCCGCCCGCGAGGCCATCCAGGCCATACCGCCGTCGCTGCGCGAAGCATCGCTGGCACTGGGCGCCACAAAGTGGCAGACGATCCAGCACCACGTGCTTCCGTATGCGTTGCCAGGCATCCTGACCGGTGTCATACTGGCCCTGTCCCGGGCGGCCGGCGAGACCGCCCCCATCCTGCTGACGGGGGCAGCGTTCTACATGTCCAGCATGCCTGACTCGATCTTCTCGCAGTTCATGGCGCTGCCCTATCACGTATACGCGGTGGCGACCCAGACCATGGCGGGCATGAACGGCAGTCCCGTGGTGTACGGCGCCGCCATCGTACTGCTGTTACTGGTCATAGGAATGAACCTGATCGCGATCATAGTTAGAAAGAGATACAGAGAAAAATACAGGTGGTGACCAATGTCATCTATAGAAGTCAATAACCTCAATGTCTGGTTCGACGACAAGCAGGCATTGAAGGGAGTCAACATGACCATCCCGGAAAAGGGCATCACGGCCATAATCGGGCCTTCGGGATGCGGCAAGAGCACCTTCATACGCTCCATCAACCGCATGAACGATATCATCCCCAGCTGCCGGGTGCAAGGCCAGATCCTGGTGGACGGCAAGGACCTGTACGGTCCCGGAGTAGATGTCACGCAGGTGCGCAAGAACATCGGCATGGTGTTCCAGCGGCCCAATCCGTTCCCCAAGTCGATCTACGAGAACATCGCCTATGCGCCTCGCATCCACGGGACCAGGGACAAGAAGAAGCTGGGCGAGATCGTGGAGCGCTGCCTCCGCCGCGCCGCCCTGTGGGATGAGGTGAAGGACCGGCTGGACAAGTCGGCCTATGATCTGTCGGGAGGACAGCAGCAGAGGCTATGCATCGCCCGCGCCCTGTCCATCGATCCCGAGATCGTTCTTTTCGACGAGCCGTGCTCGGCGCTGGACCCCATCGCCACGGCCAAGATCGAGGACCTATTGGAGGAGCTCAAGGACGACTACACGGTGGTCATCGTGACGCACAACATGCAGCAGGCGGCCCGGGTAGCCGACCGTACCGCGTTCTTCTACCTGGGAGAGCTCATCGAGTTCGGTGACACCTCCCAGCTGTTCGAGCGGCCGGAGAACGAACTGACCGAGAACTACATCACCGGGAGGATGGGATGATGGTGCTGAGAACGACATATCATGACGAGCTGAACAGACTGAACAGGGAAGTGGTGGAGATGGGGGCCCTGGCCCAGGAGATGGTGTCCAAGGGGATCGAGGCGTTCCTGCGAGGGGATGAGGCCATCCGGGAGGAGCTGGCCAGCATGGACCGCGAGATCTACCGCCAGGAGCAGGAGATCGACCGGCACTGTTTCGAGATCATCGCCCTCCACCAGCCGGTGGCGTCCGACCTACGGAAGGTGTCCTCCTGCCTCAAGGTCGTCACCGACCTGAACCGCATCGGCCGGTATGGCAGGAACATAGCCGAGATGGGGGAGGGCGCCGCCGACCGTTCGGTCACCCGCCGCTTTCCACTCCAGACCATGGCCCAGCAGGTGCTGTCCATGGTGGAGGCCGCCACCTCGGCCTTCGTGAACCGGGATACCAAGGCCGCGATGGCCATCATTGAGCGGGACGATGAGATCGACAAGCTATGGGAATCCATCTTCCGCGGCACCATCACCTGTATGATCGAACAGCCCCAGAACATCTCGGACGGCGCCTACACCATCCTGGCCGCCAGGTACCTGGAGCGGATCGCCGATCACGCCTGCAATATTGGCGAGAGGGTGGTGTTCATGGTGTCCGGCACCCGGGTGGACCATTATGAGTTCAAGAGGGTGCCCCGGATGGACCACAGGGAAGGACCCACGCAGCCGGAGCCGTCCACCGACGGATATTACGTCACCAGGCTGGACGAGAAGTGATCTACGGGGTCCAGCGGCCCCGGGCCTCTATACCGCCCGCGCTCTCCATACGCACGTCGAACGAGGACTCGGCTGGACGGATCGAGGTCATGGCGCCGTCATGGCACCTGAACCCTTCGGAGCAGTTGAATCTGGCATCGTCCCGGGACGCGCCGACCGTCCCGCTTACATCTCCGCTCAGTTCCATGTCCAGGGCGATAGGGCCTCCCACGCTCTTCTTCAGCAGGGTCACGGTGCCACCCATGCCGCCGTCCTGGACGATGACAGTGCGTAGCTGACCGGACGACTCCTCCATCGACAGCGTTCGGTCGCCGTCGACAACGACGTTGTTCCAGTAGAGCGTCCCTCCTCCGGTGGCGGTGCGCATGCGGACGTCCCCGCTCAGCACCGTCCCGTTGTTCAGCACGATCGCCGAGCCCAGCGAGGTGGTGTCGATGTTTATTCCCGTTATGTTCGTTCCCTCGGCCGTGCGAACGGTCGCTCCGCCGGTCGTCACCGTGATGTTGATGCCGGCCGCCAGCCGACGGTCGATGACGACATCGCAGCGCACCTGGTCCAGCGAGTGGTATGGCCAGGGGGCGTAGACGTCCATGATCGCCGTCACGTTGAGGACGCCCGTCCCCCCGATCATGCTCGTACGTCACGTTCATGCTCAGCAGGTTCTCACCGCCGAGCATGCTGGCTGAACCGGACAGGCGGGTGGTGATGACCGCCGCATCGCCCTGCAGGTCGGCGAAGCTGACATCCACCTCTCCCAGGGCGGCCGCCACGTTGAGGTCGATGGCCTCCACGCCCTGCTCCCAGGGAATGGCGTACCGCTCGGACATGTCCAGGGAACGGACCTGCAGGGCCATGGCCGACACTAGGACCAACATGGCCGCCGTGATGATCGCGGCCGCGACAAGTGCGGTAACGCCTCGCTGGCCTCTGCGGTTTTTCAGGGACATATATCGATACGACCGTATCATTGGGGCCCTATTAAACCTGAGCCGCCCTCCCGCTGCGCCTATAGCTGCCGCGAGGAACGATGATCTCGAACCGAACTCCCTCACCCTCCTCCCCCCTCTCCACTATTTGGATGCCGGTGAGCGCCAGTATCTCCCGCGCGAGATACAGGCCGTGATGGCTGTACGCCAGGTCGAAGACCTCTTCCTTCCTGGAGGCCGGTATGCCCTTGCCGTCGTCGGTGTAGACGATCCTGAGCCCCCGGGGATCCTCCATAGCCACTATCTTGATGGCCGTGACGCCCCCATGCCGGATGGAGTTGTCCAACAGGTTGTGGAACACCTTCTCCACCATCTGGTCGACGTATAGCTCCACCTCGTCGCCCTCCATGTCCAGCGCGACGTCGTCCAGGTTGACGGTCGATGCGCCCTTTCGCACCGCCTCCCTCAGAGGGATCCACCGGGGCGACGACTTGCCCACTTCGGCATAATCGCGGGCGAACATGAGGTGCTTGGCTATGTTGTTGGCCGAGGCCAGGGCCTTGTCCAGGTAGGTCGATTGGTCGCCCTTGGTCCTGGCGAGCTCCAAGTACCCGGTCAGAGTGGACAGGTGATTGAGCAGGTCGTGCCTCGTGATCCTGCCGATGAGGTCCAGCTTCCGGTTGGCCTGTTCCAGCTCGCCCTCCCTGATCCTCAGGCGGCGGACCCATTCGGCGTTGTTCATGGCTGCCATGGCCGAATCGGCCAGGGACTCCATCAGGCGTATGTCCCAAGGATGGAAGCCACCCATGCGCTTGTCCTGCGCCCACAGGGCGCCGGCCAGGGCCTCGTCCTTTCCGATGAGCGGCACCACTGCCAGGTTCCGGTGCTCCCCTCCCTGCCCCGCTCCCGCGACGTAAGGCTTGAGCTCGGCCATCGCCCGGCCCAGGGCGCCCTCTCCCGTCCCGAAGCTCACGTTGACCGGCAGTATGGTCCCCCGGCGGTCCATCTCCCTGAACACCAAACGGCCATCGACCATCTTGCCCACCATGCTGGTCTCGCAGTCCAGCAGCTCGCGGGTCATCCGCATCAGCGTCCGTATGGCCTCCTGCTCGTCCAGCATGGAGCTCAGTTCGCGGGTGGACCGGTTGAGGACCTGCATCTGCCTTCCACGATGGGACAGGGCCCGATGGGAGCGCACGCTGTCGGCATGATCGCGGAACGAGGTCACGCTCCTTGAGACCTCTCCGGCCATCTCGCTCAGCAGCTCCACCTCCTCGGCAGGGAAGGAATGGGCCTCATGGCCGAACAGCGTCATGACGCCTATCGTCCGTCCATGATGGATGATGGGCAGCGACAGATAGCTTCTCGGTCCGTCCCCGCTCCTCCGTCCCGTTCCCGGAGGGCCGCCGGATGCTTCGTTCCTCCATGCCGGCCGGCCCGTGCGAAAGGCTTCCCAGAAGACCTCGTTCAGGTCCGCGCATAGGACCTCGTTCCCGCTCTGGCCATGGACGGAGACTATCCGGGGCCACTCCCCGTCCTCGGCCAGGACGATGCAGGCCATCCTATGGCCGCTGGTCCTGACCAGGTCCCGGCACACCAGATCGTACAGTTCCATCTCGTCGGCGGCCTGCGACTCCACGCGGTCCCCCACGGTCAGGACGCGCAGCGAACGGTTCAGCCACCGAAGTTCGTCCTCCGTTCGCTTGAGGTCGGTGATGTCATGCCCCATGATCATTCCGCCGTACACCTGGCCGTCATCGGCCACCAGCGGCATGCTGAACATCCGATATGTGCGCCCTCGGTAGTCGACCGTGCTCACCGAGGTCTCCCCCCGCAGCGCCTCCTCATATCTGCCGCCCTCCCGGCTGAACGGCCCGGCCTGGAACACCTCGTCGACCCTCTTCCCCTCTATCTTGGACTGGGACATCCCCAGCGCTCCCAGGGCGCCTCCATCCACCAGGACATATCTGAGATCGCGGTCGAAGAGCATCACCATGCTGTTCGGCAGGTTCCTGGCCAGCTCTCTGTACCGCAACTCGGAGCACCTCAGCCGCTCCATGACCTCTTTCTGTGCGGTGATGTCCTGGAAGAAGCCCACGCCGTACCGCAGCCTGCCCGTACTATCGCGAACGGCGGAGCCGGTCACCCGCGCCCAGATCTCCTTTCCTCCCTTGGTGAGCACCTTCCTCTCTATGGAATAGGTGTCGCGCCTCCCCTCTTTCATCTCTTTGAAGAAGTCCTCCTCCTCCTCGGCCTCGCCGGGGAGCGCGAACTCGGCAAAGTGCCTTCCGCGGAGCTCTTCCATGCTGTGGCCCAACACGCGGAGCAGGGCCTGGTTGCCCTCCACGATGCGACCTTCATCGTCGACCATCCCGATGCCTATGGCGTCGCTGGTGAACACCCCGCGGAACTTGGCCTCCCGCTCGGCGATGGCCTCCCCCGCCTTCAGCACCTCGGTCTGGTCCACGAAGCTCCATATCCTGCCCACGGGAAGCCCCTTCAGCAGGTGTGGCCGGGCCACCACGCCCAGCCGGACGCCGTTCTTCAAGGCCAGCACGAAACGCTCCTCTTCCTCCATGGGCCCGTGCCATCGGGACAGCAGCTCCCCCGGTTGATCGAGCTGGGATAGCATGGCGTCCATCAGTTCGGAGGGCGGCATGTTCTGGTACTTGTCGTGGAGTCCCCACATGTCCAGGAACTGAGGGTTGTACGCCTGCACGGTCCCGTCGTGAGATATCACCAGGACGGCGCTGGGGATGGAATCCAGGATGCTCTGCAGCATCGATACGGAATCGCCCAGCACCGACATCGAGAGGTACTGCTCGGTGATGTCGACACCCGTGCACAGCACCTCCTTCTTGCCATCGCCTATGTCCACCAGGCGGTTGGTCCAGGCCACCCATGCCCGTTCCCCGTTCTTCTTGATGTTCTGATTGACATTGGCTTGGATGTTCTCCGTCCTGTGGGTGATCTCCTCGACCATCTTGCACAGGTCGCGGCCCGTGCCCTCCTCGACCTCGGGCATGATGGTTCCTATCACCGGCCTGCCCACGATCTCATCCTCGCTGAAGCCGAAGAACTGCTGGGCGAACTCGTTCATCCAGGTCACGCGGCCCTCGCGGTCCATGCCCAGGATGATCACGTTGCCCAGCTGCACGATGCTCTGGCATCTGCTGTTGCTGATGCGCAGGTCCTCCTCGAACCGCTTGCGCTCCTCCACGTTGCGTATGCTGAAGACCGCCATCTGCACCTGGCCGTTCTCGTCGTAGATGTATTTGCCTCTGGCCTCCGACCAGGTGTAGGTGCCGTCCTTGTTCAGCTGGCGGTATTCGAGCGTTACGTCCTCCCGGCGGGAAATGGCCTCGTCCGCCTCCTCGACCAGGCGCTGGACGTCATCGGGATGCACGAAATCGAAGATGCTGCGGCCCACCACCTCCTCCGGCGTGAAGCCCGATGCCGCCACCGACGGGCTGATGTAGACGATCCGGTCCTCGCTGTTGACCCGGGTGACGATGTCCTGCATGTGGTCGGTGATGAGGCTAAGGATCTCCTCCCTCTCCCGCAACGCCCTCTCGGCCCTGCTGCGCTGGGCCAGCTGAAGGATCACATTGCGCAGCTCCTCGAACTGCACGACGGGGTCCCCGCCCTTCTGGACGTAGAAGTCGGCGCCGTTGTTGAGGGCCTCTATCGCCACCTCCTCGCGGCCCCGGCCGGTGAAGATGACGAAGGGGATGTCCGATCCCCTCTCTCGAAGCAGCTTGAGGAAGGTGATGCCGTCCATCTCGGGCATCCGGTAGTCGGAGAGGACGACATCGTACTGGCCGGAGGCGGCCTCCTCCAGCACCTTATTGACGGAGGTGGAGACGCTGATGGTCATCCCCCCGTCCATCTCCAGGAACTCCCTGGCAATGTCCAGCAGGGCAGGCTCGTCATCTACGTACAGCACTCTGACGGCATCGCCGCCCCCTCCTTTCTCGACATTGATGGAATGACGACGCATCATCGGTTCCGCGCTTCCCCCGACTATTAAAGATGTCTCGAAGTATATCTAATTGGACGGGGATTGTAAAAGAAGGGAAAGGATTTGGTGGGACCGGATCAGGCCTGCTTGCCCTGATATCCGAGCCACTTCTTCTCCAGGCCGGGGTCGCGCACGGTGTCCAGCACGTACTGCGCGAACTCATCGCCGGTGGCCCCGTTGGAGCGGCCGGTCATGACCTTGGCCTTCTCATACTGGGTGCAGACCTCGAGGGCCATCTCCAGCTTCTTGCTCTTGTCCACGTACCGATGTGACCCAGCAGCATGGCGGCCGCCTTGATCATGGACGACGGGTCGGCATACTGGGCGCGGCCCTCCTCCACCATGCGGGGGGCGGAGCCATGGATGGCCTCGAACATGGCATACCTCTTGCCGATGTTGGCGCTGCCCGCCGTTCCCACGCCTCCCTGGATCTGGGCCGCCTCGTCGGTGAGGATGTCCCCGTACAGGTTGGGGAGCGCGATGACCCTGAACTCCTTGCGGCGGTAGGGGTCGATCAGCTTGGCCGTCATGATGTCGATGAACCAGTCGTCCCACTTGATCTCCGGGTAGTCCTTGGCCACCTCGGCGGCGATGCTGAGGAACTTGCCGTCGGTGGTCTTGACCACGTTGGCCTTGGTCACGATGCTGACCTTGTCGATGCCGTTCTTGCGGGCGTGCTCGAAGGCCAGCCGGATGAGGCGCTCCGTGCCCTGGGTGGTGGCGACGCAGAAGTCGATGGCCAGGTCGTCGTTGACGTTCACGCCCTGGCTGCCCAGGACGTAGCTGCCCTCGGTGTTCTCCCTGAAGAACACCCAGTCCACGCCGATCTCCGGCACCTTGACCGGACGAACGTTGGCGAAGAGGTCCAGCTCCCGCCTCATCGCCACGTTGGCGCTCTCGATGTTGGGCCATGGGTCCCCCTTCTTGGGAGTGGTGGTCGGCCCCTTGAGGATGACATGGCACTTCTTCAGCTCGGCCAGGACGTCATCGGGGATGGCCTTCATGGCCTTGACGCGGTTCTCGATCGTCAGCCCGTCGATCTGCCGGATCTCCACCTTGCCGCTCTTGATCTCGTCGGCCAGGAGCGATTCCAGAACGTTCTGGGCCGAGCGTGAGATGTACGGTCCGATCCCGTCCCCGCCGCAGACGCCTATGATGATGGTGTCTAGTTTGGCATAGTCGGTCCATCCCTGGTCCTCCTTCATCGCCTGTACTCTCTTGAGCTGCTCCTCCAGGATCTTCCCGAAGTGATCCTTGGCCCTCTCTATCTCATTGGCGTCGACCATGTTATTCCCTGGCGGTTATCAGGGACAACCTATTTTACATCTACCCGAGAGGGCGGACCCATGCTCTCCATCCGGGACGGAGGGCGGAAAGGAGCGCTAACGGCCGTCGTCGCGGCGATGTGCGATGAGGTCGAGGGAGAGAACGCTCCCGACCGAGGCCGCAGTCTTCGAAGCGGCTGCGAGGCCTCGCGGCGTCGTTCAGCCCCTACCGGGGGTGCCGTTCCATCCCTTGATCTCTCCCCTTGGGTCGACGCCCTCCACGTGGCGGCGGCCCAGCTCCCTCCGGTGCTGCTCAGAGCCAATAGGGTCCAGGATCGGTATGTCGTGGCCCTCGGCGTGCATCAGGTACATGACGGCGTTGATGAACCCGATGTGGCTGAACGCCTGAGGATAGTTCCCCAACTGGTGTCCGTTGCGGGGATCGAACATCTCGGCGAACAGGCCCAGGGGCGACGCCACCTCGCTGGCGTTCTCCAGGAGGGCCCTCGCCTCCCTCGTCCGCCCCGACAGGGCCAGCACCTGCACCAGCCAGAAGGTGCACATGATGAACGCTCCCTCTCCCCTCTCCACGCCCTCGGTGTTGCGGGCCAGCATCCCTCCCTCCAGCAGCTCCTCCGATATGCGATCGATGGTGCCCTGCACCCGGGGGTCGTGGAAGGGCAGCATCTCCATGAGCGGTATGCGCAGGTTGGCCGCGTCCAGGGCGTCCCCGCCGAAGTATTCGACGAACGCGCCCCTCTTCTCGGAGTACCCCTGGCCGAGGACGGCCTTGGCGATGCTATTGCCCGTCGCCCTCCACCGCTCCTTGTCGCCCTCCAGCCCATACCTCTCGGCCATGTGGACGGCGCGGTCCAGGGCCACCCATAGCATGACCTTGGAGTAGGTGTAGTGGTGCTCCTCCCTCTCCGCTCCCAGATCCCGCTGTCTGGCTGCTCCCATATCTCGCACACCTTGTCGGCGGCGCGGGCCAGGAACCTCATCGTTTCGGGGTCCAGCCGCACGTCCTGCCTCAGGAGCTCGTAGCCGGTGGTCAGCAGTTCGCCGTACACCTCGTGCTGGCGCTGCTCCGCCGCCCCGTTGCCTATCCTCACCGGCCTCGACGACCTATAGCCGTCCAGATGGGACAGCTCGATCTCCTCCAGGTCCTTCTCCCCGTGGAGGCCGTACATGATCCTGGGCTCCCAGGCGGCCTGGCACGACGCCTCGGAGGCATCCCGTATCCATTCCAGGAACTCCACCGCCTCCTCCTGGTGTCCCATCGCCAGCAGGGCCTGGGCGACCATGGAGGAGTCCCTAAGCCAGGAGTATCGGTAGTCCCAGTTCAGGTCCCCTCCCATCACCTCCGGCAGCGAGGTCGTGGGGGCAGCCGCGATCGCCCCGGTGTCATCATGTATCATAAGCTTCAACGCCAGCTCCGAGCGGGACACCAGGGGGGTCCACTCCCTGGCCCAGTCGGGGTTCTCGTGGTCCATGGGCGTATGGGCCCATCCCCTCCAGGTCTCCACCGTCCGCTTCAGCAGCGCCCTGCTGGCGTCGACATCGCAAGAGGCGTCGTTGGAGCAGTACCGCGTGACCAGGGGCCTCTCCTCGTTCCGGCCGAGATGGAAGACGCCCCGGACGGTCGGACCGTGCTCATCCTCCTCCAACCGGCCCTCGGGGAGGCCGCACAGCGAGAGCCGGCCGCCCTCCCAGGTGGCGGTCCACGCATCTCCGGTCCGTTCGACGGCCGCCCGCTGGCGAGCATAGTCGGGCCGGGGGCACCATTCGACGCATATGTCCATCTCCTTTCCGCGGCAGCTGACCAGACGCTGCACCTCGTCCAGGGCGGTGGAGCGCCCCTTCCCCCTTATGGAGCCCCACAGCGGCATGAAGTCGGTCACGCCCACGATGGAGCCCTTTGGCAGGAAGGCGGTCCTCAGCACGTTCGTCCCGTCGATGTACCTCTGCCGGCTGGAGGCGCCCTCCACCCACACCCGGAACCGGCCCCCCTTATCGGCATCGAGGATCCCACCGAACACGCTGCCCCCGCTCATGTTCGGAAAGCACAACCAGTCCAGGGAGCCGTCCGCGCTGATCAGGCCCACGGTGCGGAGGTTCCCGATGGCCCCGTAGCTCTCTATGGGCCTGTATCGGCGGTCAGCCATCGAGGATGAGGGGTAGTACTTTCCTGCCAAAGTCATCGATGAACTCCTCCTGCCCCAGGCTCACGTTGTGCAGATAGATGTCGGTGATCCCCATCTCCAGGTACCGCCGTATCATCTCCACGTGCTCGTCCGCGTCCGAGGAAATGAACACCTTCTCGCGGACATCCTCCCGCCGCACCGTCCGGGACAGCGCGTCGAACTGCTCCGGATGCTCGATCCCCGTTGTGATGGTCGACGGGAGCACGTGGATGCGCCACTGCTCCCACGCCTCGCGATCGGCCCGCTCCCCGTCGCGCGAATATGATATCTGGCACTTCACCACGATAGGCCTGCCCTCTCCTCCGCCGCGGCGGAACGCCTCGATCATGCCGCGCAGCTGCTCCGGCGGGCGGGAGGTGGTGATCATCCCGTCGGCCCATCGGCCGATCAGCTCGGCGGTGGCCTCGGTCTGCGCCGCCCCCAGCACTGGAGGGGCCTTTCTCGGCCGGGTGTACAGCCTCGCCCGTTCGACCCTTATCGGCCCGCGATGCGTCACCTCCTCGCCCCTCAGCAGCCGCTTGATCACCATGGCCGATTGGGCCAACCGCTCGTTGAGCACGTCCTTGGGCGGCCATCCCTGGCCGGTAATCCCCTCGTTCAGCAGCTGCCCGCTCCCCAGCGCGACCCAGAACCGGCCGGGGAACATCTCTTCCAAGGTGGCCACGCCCTGGGCCACCACGGCCGGGTGGTACCTCTGTCCCGGAGCACAAACCACCCCGAACGGGATGGACGTGGCGTGCATCGCCGCTCCCAGGAACGACCACGCGTATCCGCTCTCCGCGTTGCGCTCGCTCCACGGCTTGAAGTGGTCGGAGCTCAGGGCCGCGTTGAAGCCCGCCCTCTCGGCCCTTGCCACCAGGCGCAGGAGCGTGCTGGGAGGGAACTGCTCATGAGAACAGTGGTACCCGATCCTCACGCCGCCCGCCCCCTGGCCGCCTAGCATGTCCTTCCACTTGAAGCCAGGCGTATAAATTCGTTGGCCTGGCGGCGATGTGTAGTATCCACTCCATATGAGCTAGCGTGACCGCTCGCTTGGCGTTGTGCGCGACAGCGCGCAACGCGAGTTCGATATACTGGCCGCGTTCGCTTCTCCAGCGAGCGATGACATGCCCTCGAGCGTCGAGACGGTCGACGACGCCAGGAGGACGTCCGCCCAGGACGGGTCACCGGTGGAAAATGGTTGGATGCCCCTTACTTCGATTGGGCGGGGCCACCGCGGAGACCGAGAGGGCAAGGCGGAACGCCGACCGTCCGACCGGTCATCGATGATCGAGGGGGTCAGATGTTCCGAAAGGCGATCTTTCCTGGAAGTTACATACAAGGGGCCGGGGCGATAGGCGAGCTGCCCGCGCTGCTGGAGCGGCTGGGCGGAAAGGAGATGGTGCTGGCGTCGCCATCTGTGATGGAAAAGGTGCTTCCCCGATGCGGTCTGGACCTGGAGGCGCAAGGCATCCGCACCCTTACGTTCCGCAGGGAATGCTGCGAGGAGGAACTGGTCCGGGTGTCCAGGGCCATCTCGGAGCACCAGGCCGAAGTGCTGGTGGGCATGGGCGGGGGGAAGACGATCGATACCGCCAAGATCGCCGTCGAAAGGGCCTGCGCTCCCGATCAATCGATACATCACGAGGAGGGGACCATCACGCCCGACAAAGTCCTCGACGCCATGGGCCAGGCGAGAAGATCGTCAGGTACCGCTCATACGGCCGGCCGGCGCTGCTCCCGGAACGCCTGGACCGTCTCCTGATAGTCCCTCTCGTCCTCGAACACGTCCAGCATCCGCCCCAGCACCAGGGCCATGTCCACGTACCCGTAGGCCTGGGCGGTGACGATGTGACCGTCCACCACCACGTTCTGGTCCACGAAGGTCGCTCCCGCAAATGCTTCGGGATGGTCCTCCGCCACCGAGGAGGTGAACTGCCGTCCGTCGAGCAGCCCCGCCCTGGCCAGCTGCAACGGCCCCCCCGCAGATGGCGGCGATGATGCACCCCCGGGCGTCAAGCTCCCGCAGGGCGGCGCGGAGGCCAGCGTGGTCGGCGATGTCCTCCTCCCGCCCTCCTGGCAGGATGAAGGCGTCGATGGAGGCCAGGTCCAGTTCGTCCAGCCGCATGTCGGCCGCGGTCAGGAAGCCCTCCATGGAGCGGTGGGGGCGGCCGTCGGACGACACCACGACCACCTCCCCTTTGGTCCCCAGGAAGTAGCGGGACAGGACGACCTCGAACAGGACGTAGTTGTCATGGATGTACAGGGCGGCGCGCACGCGCCGTGATGGCCGCGAGGCATTAAAAAGCCGCGGGAAAAAATAAATGCCCAGGAAAAGAATGTTCAGGCGTGGAAGCCGAGGGGAACTATCTGTTGGTGGACGGCACCGGGGCCGAGCTGGGGAAGGGCGAGGCCAAGGTGGTCCTGGCCGGGGACGCGCTGGAGGTGAGGCCGCGGTCGGGACAGTACCGCCTGATGCCCCTGAGGGACATCGTTACGATAGCCAACGCCAACTTCCAGGTGGACGTCCTCATGAGGGACGGCCGGCGATTACGGCTGTCGGCCCTGGGCCGCCGCTACGAGGACCTGGTGAGGGAGCTGCACCGCTCCCGCAACGAGCTGATCATGCGCGACCTCCTCATGAACGAGAAGATGCGGAAGCCGGGCGTGAAGGCCGAGCTGCGCCCCTTCCGCGGCGCCGAGGGGCCGTGCGAGGTCCGGCTGTACGAGACGGCCATGGTGCTCATGCCCCTCCGCCACGGCCTCATGCGGATACGGTACAGCGACATCGAGGGGATCGAGTCCCGCGACCACGTCCTGCGGATCGCCCTGTCGTCCGGCGAACTGATCGCCCTCACCATGCTGGGCCGTGAGAAGGATCCGCTGTGGAACGCCATCTCGGACGCCATGGCGGAGCTGTCCCGGGAGACCCAGGACGTGATACGCTCGGCCTACCCCCAGGCCGACGGCTGCACGCTGGAGGCGGCCGCCGCGCTGCTGCGCGAAGGACGCGCGGCCGGCCGCTGGGAGGTCGAGGAGATCTCCGAGGAATTGTGGAAGGGCCTGGAGGAGGAGGTCAGGGCGAGAGGGCTGGCGTTCGAGCACTCCCACCTGATGGCGCGCGGCCGGAGGGACATGGTGCGCATAGGGATGAAGCGCTCCCTCACCGGCGATGTGTACATATGGTTCGCCGTGCCCATCCTCGGAGATAAGGGAAACGCGGTGGCCGTGGAGGCCACCTCCTCGGACGGCTCGGGTCGCGCCACCTATTTCTTCCGCATCGCCCCCCGCGCCACCTACCCGTCGATGGACGAGGAGAGCCGGGAGGCCATGGCCGAGGCGTGCATGGACATCATCACCGCCGGTCTGCGGGAGATCAACTTCCGCCGCCAGCCGATATACCTGACGGATGAGCAGCTGCGGGTGGAACCATGGTCCAAGTACCGCTTCTCGATCCTCCTCATACCGGAGCTGCGCGAGCTGAGGGCCCGCTTCATCGGCCGCGTGGCCCACACCGGGGAGGAGCAATGGAAGGCCAAGGTGGAGGAGCTGCTGGCCTTCAACGCGTCGGCCAAGGACGACTCCGCCCGATGGAGGGATCCCGAGGACGAGCTGGACCCCGAGGACGAGAATTGATAGAAGGGTTTAAAATTATTCAGGGCAGATACTGTACCGAGCCGTGAGCCATATGCCCGGATACATGCAGCCATGCCGTTACTGCGACCAGCTGGTGCCGCCCGACTCGGAGGCCTGCCCCCTGTGCGGCCGATGGAACCCGCTGGGCGACTTCAGGTGCCCCAAGTGCCGCTCGCCCGTCAAGGAGGACTGGAAGCGGTGCTCCAACTGCGGCCAGAGCCTGGCCATCACATGCGGCGCCTGCAGCCAGGAGACCTTCTTCGGGGACCATTGTGCGCAATGCGGCGCTCGGCTCACCGTCAAATGCCAGCAGAAGAGATGCGGATTTGAGCAGCCCCCCCTCGGCCCATTGTGCGCCAAGTGTGGGAAGCCGATTTCAGGAGGGAAAAGATGAGCAAGAACCTTATCGCGTTCAACGACAACTATGCGGACAACAGCACCGAGGCCGGCTTCCAGTTCACCTTCTTCTGTGACCAGTGCCACGAAGGTTACAAGACCCGCTTCATAGCGTCCAAGACCTACAAGAAGAAGGGCCTCTTCGACAACCTCGGAAAGGTGGCCGGCATCGCCGGTCATCTGACCGGTCAGTACAACATCGGCTACGCCGGGGAGCGGAGCGGGGACGTGCTCTCGTCGAGGTTCGACGGCATGTCGCCGGCCTGGCACAAGGAGCACGAGGCCGCCTTCGAGCAGGCCCAGAACGAGGCCAGGGGCCACTTCCACCGCTGCCCCCGCTGCGGCAAGTGGGTGTGCGACAATGACTGGAACGAGGAGGTCTCGCTATGCGTGGAGGACGCCCCCCGCGAGTCGGTGGAGGTCGCGGCCGCCCGCGCCGAGAAGATGAAGGAGGACATCCGCGAGAAGGCCAGGAACACCCAGGTTTTCACCGGCGAGATCGACCAGCGGCAGGCCATGTGCCCCAAGTGCGGCAAGCCGGCCGGGCAGGGCAAGTTCTGCAACAACTGCGGAGCGCCGACCTCCTCGCCCAAGTGCCAGCAGTGCGGGGCCGAGAACCCGCCGGGAGCGAGGTTCTGCTCCGAGTGCGGCGGAAAGATGTAGGCCGACCAAGGCCGCCTGGGGCGGCCATGAAACTCATTCCAATCGCTTCTTTTATTATCTCCATAGTTGAGTAAGGGGGGCCCCGGGCGACGCTCGGGGTGGGAAATGTTGGGATGAACGACGTCCATGAGAAGCGTTGGATGCGACGCTTCTTCACCGTGTGGGGAGGGCAGGCGGTCTCGCTGATAGGCTCGGCCCTGGTGCAGTTCTCCCTGATCTGGTGGCTAACCGTCGAGACGCGGGACCCGCTGGTGCTACTGACGTCGGCCATCATCGGCGTTCTCCCGCAGATCGCCATCGTCCCCTTCGCCGGCGCCATGGTGGACCGGCTGAACCGCCGGCGGGTGATGCTGGCGGCCGACGGCCTTACCGCGATGGCCACTGCCGCCCTCATGCTGGTCTTCCTCGTGGGAGCGGTGGAGGTGTGGCACGTGTTCGCCGTGCTGGCCGTCCGCTCGGCGCTGCAGGGGTTCCACTGGCCGGCCATGCAGGCGTCGACCTCCCTCATGGTGCCGGAGGAGCATCTGGCCCGCATCGGGGGTCTGAACCAGAGCATCCAGGGGCTGTCGAGCATTATCGCCCCGCCCCTGGGGGCGGTGCTCATCGCCGCCCTGCCCATGGGCATCATCCTATCGATCGACATCGTCACCGCCGCGGTGGCCATGCTGGCCCTGGTGGCCGTGCGCATCCCCGAGGTGAGGAAGGTCCCGGGCGCGCCGAGCGGTTCGATACTGGGCGACATGCGGGAGGCGATGTCCTACCTGTGGTCGTGGAAGGGGGCGCTGGCCGTCGTACTGATCTTTATGACCGCCAACCTCCTCATCACGCCCGCGTTCACCTTGCTGCCGCTCTACACCCTGGAGTACTTCGGCAAGGGCGCGCTGGAGTACGCGGCCATGGAATCGATGGCGGGGGTCGGCATGATCGCCGGGGGCGCCCTCCTGGGGGTCTGGGGCGGCACCCGGAGAAAGATCGTCACCGGGATGGCGGCGCTGGCGATGCTGGGAGCGGGCGTCGGGGTCATCGGCCTGCTGCCGCCCGAGGGCTACATGATCGCCGTCGGTGCCTGCCTGTTCATCGGCATCACGCTGGCGCTGGTCAACGGCACGGTGATGGCCATAATGCAAAAGGGCATCAGGGCCGACCTGCAGGGCCGGGTGTTCGCCCTTCTGGGGGCGATATCCAACGCCATGATCCCGTTGGGGCTGCTGGTGGCCGCCCCGGTGTCGGTCCAGTTCGGCATACGGCCCTGGTTCCTGGCTGCGGGGTTCGTCCTGACGGCGGTCGGGGCGGCCACCTTCTTCGCCCCGGCCATCATGCGGCTGGAGGACCACGTGGCCGAGAAGGTCCTGGTGGAGTGAGCGAACCTCTATTACCTCTCGTCGCCTACGTCGCCGGGATGCGATGCGTCCACTGTCGGAGATGCTGCCGCGAGACCGAGATGGAACTGTCGGAGGCGGACATCGCCCGCCTGGAGCGGCGCGGGTACGATTGCGAGGAGTTCGTCATCATGGGCGAGGACTCGATCCCCCGACTGCGCAACGTGGACGGCTGGTGCGTCCTCTACGACGTCGTACGAGGCCGGTGCCGCGAGTACCGCTCCCGGCCGCTGGGGTGCGTGCTGTACCCGGCCAACATGGACGCCGACGGAGCGATCATCGTCGATGAGCTGTGCCCTCAGGCCTCTACCGTGTCGTCCCAGGAGCTGGCCGACCGGGGTCGCCGCCTGAGGTCGCTGCTGGACACGATCGACCGGGAGGCCCAGCGTCGTTAGTACGGAGCGCCATCGACGCTGCCCCGATGGCCCCGGCCAGATCGCCCAGGGAGGAGCGGACGATGGCCACGCTCCGGTGGCTCTTCAAACACTCATCGAGCGCCCTCCTCGAACAGCGCTCGAACAGCCCGGGCATGTCCATCACGGCGCCGCCCAGCACCACCAGGCGCGGCTCCAGGCAGTTGATGACGCTGGCCAGGGCCGACGACAGCGCGGCGGCCGCCTCGTCCCGGAGCCGGATGGCCAACGCATCGTTGTTCTTCACGGCCAGGGACACCGCGCGGCCGTCTATCTCACATCCCGACAACACCGAGGAGGGCAGCTCCGGGGCCTCCCGCGCCCTCGTTGCGAGGCCTAAACCGGAGGCGTACGCCTCCACGCATCCGCGGCGCCCGCAGCCGCACCGCGGGCCGTCCAGCTCGACCGATATGTGGCCGAAGT
>LJKK01000115.1 GCA_001421185.1 Methanomassiliicoccales archaeon RumEn M1 | reverse complement strand
GGACCTGCTGGAGCTGGTCCGTCAGGGACCCTATCTCCGAGGTGAGCACGCTGATCTGTTCCGCCTTCCGCCCGGTCTCCGCCTCCCTCTCCTTGATGGCTTCGAGCAACGAGAGGTTCTCCTCATCCTTCTTTTTCAGGGCATCGACCAGCGAGAGGCGTTCCGCCTCCTTCTCCTTCAGGGCCTCGTGCAGCGCGGCCTCGACGCCCTCCTTCTCCTCCAGGGCGGCCGAGATCGCGGAGACCATGTTCTCCTTGGCGCCAAGGGAGCCGCGCAGTTGCCCGACCTCTTCCTCCAGCTTCCTCAGCTGTAGATCGCGGGCGTTCATCTCGGAGATGAGCTCGTCGATCCTGGAGCGGTGCTCATCGATGGCCTTCTTGGAGGCCTTCCTTCCGGTGACGTCCTTGTCCATCCCGCGGTATCCCAGCAGGGCGCCGTTCCGGTCCAGGACGGGGGCGCCGCTCATCTCCAGGTGAACGATGTGTCCGTCGCGGTTGCGGTGCCTCTTCTCCAGGGCGCTGATGGACGTCCTATCGGCCAGGGCCTGGGAGATGGCCGAGGCGATCCGGGGGGCGTCCTCCCCATCCACCAGCTCCTCCGGCCTCCGGCCCAGTACATCCTCGGCCGCCAGGCCCAGGAGGTCCTTGACCCTCGGCGAGCTGTACGTATAGGTGCCATCGGGGCCGAGCTCCCAGAACCATTCCGAGGAGCGCTCGCACAGCGACCAGAAGCGGGCGCGGCTCTCCTCCAGGGACGCTTCCGTCGCCGACCGGGAGCGGGTCTCGGTGTCGAGCCTCTCCGATAGTTCGCGGATCATCCTCTCCCGGGAGGCAAGCTCGGATTCCGCCAAGGAGGCCGCCTTCATGGCGGTCAGCAGGCCTTCCAGCTCCGCCGCTGCCTCCTCACCCGCCTCCAGCCTCTCCGGGGGGATGAAGAACATGTTATCGTACACCGCCCCCTGGGACACCAGCTTGGGATGGGCCTTGAGAGCGTACAGCAAGGCCTGGGGCGAGAACGCCTCGCGATCGTACAGGCAGGTCGTCCTCAATCTCAGTCCGAGGTTCAGGGTGCACAGCTTGACCTCGTACTCCGGCCACCTCTCCACTCCAGGGACGTTGTCCTTCGTCCACCGCATATCGCTGATGATCCGCATGGCCGTGAACCCGTACGAGACGGCGAGCTCGGCCACGTTCTTGATCACCTGGATGGTCCAGTCGGGGTCGAATCGGCCCAGCTTGAAGTAGACCTCCTGCTTGCTGGTGAGTATAAGGCCACTGGTGCTGACGGCCTTCTCGACATCGATATGCTGGGCCTCGAGCGCCTGGATGATCTCCTGGTCATCCTCCAGGTCGGAGATGTACAGGCATAGCTCCCCCTTCTCCAGTCCCACCTTGATCAGGGGGACCGTGGAAATCAGCTTCTCCTCCGTGCTGTTGTAAATGAGCGCGAGGTGGTCCTGCGATACCGCCTGCTCATTGGCCACTCCCTCGATCGGCCCGTCGTTGAATGAACTCGTCATGATGTGCATCCTCCGCTCCAGCTCCCTCGCTGGGCATCCCATCGGGTATTTATACTCGGGACCCGGACCGCATTATTGGAACATAAAGCCTCGTTTCTGATGACGATGACATCATCAGGCGATGACATGCCCCCCAGCGAGGTCTAGCCGCACAATATTAATGAACTCCGGCATCGTTGGACTGCCGATGTCCTCCGAGCTTCGCTCCCTTGCCGCCGAGATCACCAAGAGGCTGGGCCCGACCGCCGTCCCGGTAGGGGTGAAGCTCGTCACCTCGGCCAGGGAACTCAACGAGCATCCAGGGGCCCGCACCCTCACCTCCACCGTGCCGTGCCACATGGTGTCGGTGGCTCGCCGCGAGAGGGACGAGCCGGTGACGGTAGCGTCCTCCCAGGCCACCAAATGCGTGTGGGGGGCGGCCTGCCTGGGCCTCATACGGACGCCAAAGCGGTTGTCCGACGGGGACCTCAACCTCCCGTTCGTGAAGGACGAGGGGGCGGCAAGGGAGCTGCATGGAGGCATGCGGATGCTGGGCGACGACAGGAAGTACGCCGGGGCCATCATCGGTCCCCTTGACCGCATCCCCGTCCGCCCGGACGCCGTGGTCATCTACCTCAGCCCCGCCCAGGCCCTTCGGCTCATCATCGCCTTCGCCCACGCCCGAGGGGAGGCGGTCAACTGCACCATGACCGGGCAGGCATCCCTGTGCTCGGCCATAGCAAGGGCGGTGGGGGACGGCAGCGTGACCTTGGACGTACCGTGCATCGGGGACCGGGCCTACGGCATGGTTCAGGAGCACGAGCTGGTGATGGCCTTCCCCGCCAGCAGGCTCGAGGAGCTGGTCCAGGGGCTTGAGGCCACCGACAAGGTGGCCTCCTATCCCTACGGCCCCTTCACCCGCTGGCCGGCGATAATGCCTCCCTCGTTCGAACCGCGCTTCTCCGAGCTGGACGATTGATGCCTCCCGCATGGCAGCAGGCGCGGCATGCCATCGCGCATAGGCATGTCCGATGGCGGGTGCCGCAGCCATGTGGCCGAGCCATGTCTGGGAAAGCCTTATTATCGCCTAAGGACTAGCGGTGGATGGTTGATTAGATGGTACTGACCCCTGAGATGAGGAGAGTCGGCGTCACTCCCGCGCTTCTCAAGACCACCCAGAAGATCACGTGTCCGCACTGCGGGCTGGAGTTCTCCCTGTTCCAATCCCGGGCCATCGCCTGCAAGGGCTGCCGCAAGGCTTCCTTCGGATGTCAGCTGGCCCGCTGCCTGCGCTGCGACAACGAGTTCCCGCTGGAGGGTCCGCTGGTCAAGAGCAAGGAGAAGGAGAAGCAGCTCGCCGACTACATGAACAACATCGTCGCGAACTACAACAGGACCACGGGCAAGAAAGGGACGCGCTGAGCGCTCCCGCCCCTCCATCTTTTTCAATCGGACCGGATGGGCGTTGGACGCCCCTCGCTATAGGATCGAAGATGTTTACGGGGGAGGGCCTCTGCCCTACCCCTTGGTCGCGTACTTCTCGAAGATCTCGTGCCGGTACAGCGTCTTGCCGTGAACGCTGTTGATGTTGAACAGGCAGAACGGGATCAGCCTGCCGTCCGGCGTCACGGTGTGGATGCAGCATCCCCTCAGGCGCTCGGTCTCCACGTTCCACACGTCCTGGAAGGGCATCGACGATATGGTCAGATAGTTGGTCCGGGCGCGCTGGAGGAACTCATCCCAGGTTCCCTCTCCGCCTCCTCCGCTCTCCATGCCCTCATCGATGTACCTCCACAGGTCGCTGATCTCCTGCCTCGTCTTGGTGGCGACGCAGCAGGTGTCCTTGGGAGGGCCCATGGCCCGGTGGGTCAGCGGGAACAGCGAGCCGTCCTCCATCAGCACCGACATCGATTTGACGTCGCAGTGGACGTTGGTGCAGGAGGTGGGGATGAAGTTGTCCACCGTCAGCTCGCCCTTGGTCTGCCTCTGGATCTCCTTGAGCAGGTCGGGCAGCACCGTCCGGTTCTCGTCCTTGGGGATTATCGGGAACCGCCCAAAGTAGCTGAGCGGCTGGAAATGTATCCCCTTCACGGTGGGGATGTTCTTCTTGGCGAACTTGATCAGGTCCCCGATCTGGTGAAGGTTGATGTCCGGCGACACGATGGTCACCAAGGTGACACCCATGTCGACCTCGCGGCAGTTCTCGATGGCCTTGAGCTTGAAGTCCAGCATGTTCCGTCCGCATGTCTTCATGTAGACGTCGTCGGTCAGGCCATCGAAGGAGAAGTACAGCGAATCGACCCCTGCCTCCTTCACCTGCCGCAGGTACTCGATATCGTTGGCGAACCGATACCCGTTGGTGTTTACCTCGATGAAGTCGATCCCCATGCTCTTGCCCATCCTGACGATCTCCGGCAGATCGTCCCGTATGGTGGGCTCCCCGCCGCTCAGCTGGATGCAGATCGGATGGCCGACATTGTCGAGGGCCGTCTGGTACATCTTGCGGATCTCGTCCAGCGAGGGGTTGTAATGGTAGCGCTCATTGGCCGAGGCAAAGCAGATGGGGCACTTGAGATTGCAGTCGCTGGTGACCTCCAGTACGACGAGGCAGGTGTGCTGGCGATGCTCCTCGCACAGGCCGCAGTCCAACGGGCAGACGATGTTGTCCTTCTTGACCGCCACCTTCTCCGGCTTGGACGGCACCGGAGCATAGCTGCTCAGGCGCTTGTAGTCGTCCACGCCCCTCCATATCAGGACCTTGTAATGACCGTGCTCGGGACAGGTCTTCTCCAGATACACGTTATCGTTCTCAGCGATCTTCTTCGCCGGTATGACCTTGAGGCATTCCGGGCACAGGCTTTCGGTTTCCCCGATTAACTCGCTCATGGGATCGACCAGGTCTGGCAGCGACAAAGCGTTACCGATAGTTTATTGTTTCGAGGCAGGCTGGAACAAAATAGAAAAGGTGAAGAAAGGCCGCTGAGCGGCCATAAGTGGTTTTGCCCGATCAGGCCTTCTTCTTCTCGAAGAGGCCCTCAGCGGCCGCAATGGTCATGGTGGCGAGGTACTCCTCGATCCAGACATCGCTGCACTTGGGGCACACGATCGCGGGGCCGGTCCTGGTCACGCCCAGGTAGGACATGTTGGCAGAGCCGATGACGGCGCGCTCGTTGCAGTGCTTGCAGGTCCAGTCGGACAGATCCGGCTCGTCGGTGGTCTTCACCGGCTCGCCCAGCACCATGCGGTGAGAGTAGGCGGTCTGCACCTCGCCGTTGTTGTCGTACACGGCGTACATGGTGACCTCGCCGATGCGCTTCTTGGCGAGGTTGACACCGTCCTTGAAGAGCTTCCTGTTGGAGGCCTCAGCGGTGTTCACGACATCGGCGATGTCGGCCTCCTTCAGTCCCCTCTTGCTCATAACATCCTTTGCATTAGCGGAGAACTTTGCTTCCATTTATCTCACCTCACCACTTTCCATACGTTCCAAAGTCCGTCGCTGCCTGGGTCATCGCAAGGATGTTGGCGGGCAGAGTGTACGGCGGGCATTCGCAAGCGGCGCCGATCAGGAATCCCCTCGGGGAGTCCCTTCCGGCCACGATCTGCTTGGCAGCCTGGTCATACACGGCCTTGGGGTTGGGGTTGATCAGCAGCTTGGTGTCGACGGTACCCATGCAGGTCGCCCTGTTGCCGAACGTCTTCACGAGGGTCTCGGTGGGGAAGACGTCCCTTCCGCTGTATCCCACGTGGATAACGGTGAAGGGGGACCAGACGAGGTTGTCGAACTCCTTGTAGGCGGTCTCCTGGTTTCCGCAGCAGTGGTAGAAGATCTGCGGGCCGGCGCCTCCCCTGAAGGACTTGTCCACATACTCCCTCATGTACTTCACGGAGTACTCGCGGACGGCCTCATCGGAGAAGATGTCGTTGTTGGCCAGCACGGACGCGACGACCAGCATGGCGCTGCCGTAGTCCTTGGCAGTGCACAGGGCACCGTTGACGCCGGTCTGGGTGAACTTCGCCAGAAGCTTGTGGGCAGCTTCCTGCTCGGTGAACGTCCACATGATGAAGTTCTCAACACCGCACAGCGCAGCGGCCTCTCCCACGGGGTCGAACGCGTAGGAGATCGGCACGAAGGTCTGAGGGATGTGCTTCTGGACGTACTCATAGAGCCTCTGGTACTGGGGGTAGGTCGTGCCCTTCCTCAGGTCCTCCTCGGAGGGAACCTCGAGCTTGTCGACGTCCTCAAGCGTCTCGACAGGCGTGCTGTCCGGGATTGGCGGCAAGGTGTCCTTCTGGACCATCTTGCATCCCAGCTCGGCGAGCCAAGGCGACGCATAGAACCAGTGAGTAACTGGCAGCAGGTCGTAGAGCTGGTATATGTATGCCAGGCAGTGTATACCGAGCTCAGGCTTCTCGTAGAAATCCCTGATAGTGTAGCCGCAGGCCACCGCAGCGTGCGATAGCATTACGGGGTCTACATCTATCCTGTCGTACTTTTCGCCGACAAAGGGGTTCGCAAAGCGCTTGGTGGCGTGTGCGTGCCACTCCATATTGTAGGGTGGAAATAGCTCTTCGTAGCCCATATAATCCCCAGAATCTGACTGGTTTGGAAATATTTAATGGTTATGACAATATTGAAGTAACATTGTTGCAAAATCAAGTTCAATAATCCATCATTATGAAACAATGATGCAAAAGGAAGTGATGCGTGCAAAAATATCCCTATATCATTTCATAAATTGGTAATTATACGTTACCAGGAAGTATAATTCATCTGATGTCCGATGTCGTGGGAAGTCCAGCACGCGCCCATCCGGTCATTCCTCCCAGGAGATTCACCGGCCTTCGCCCATGCATCTCCAATATGCTTGCCGCGAGGCTACCGCGAGTGCCCGTGCTGCATAATATTACGACCTTTCTGTCCTTGGGCACCTCATCGATCCGGGACGGCAGATGACCGACGAAGATGTGATGCGAGCCCTCCGCCCTGGCCTCCCTCCGTTCCTTCTCCATTCTGATGTCCAGAAAGAACAGGTCCTCGGCCCCTTCCTCCCGCACTGAGCGAGCGGACCAGACTGGGAACGAACTGGATGCAAGTGCGACCTCGTACCAGGCCACCATCCCCCCGCCGATGTGCCCCGCGATGTGGTCGTAGCCCGTCCTGACCAGAGCGCGTATCGCGGGGTCCAGCTGTTCCGGCCCTTCCACCACCAGCAGTATGGGGCGGTCGTACGGGATGATCCATCCTCCATAGTGGGGAAGTATATCCAGAGGGAGGCTGATCGAGCCGGGGATGTGGGCGGCGGCGTAGGACGAGGGGGAGCGTACGTCGACGATGACCGATTCGCCGCGTGCCGCCCATGCATCCTCTGCAGCAACGGGGGGCGCCACGGGCAGATGCCCCAACACCGGCTGCCCCTGGAGATTGATCTCTTCCATCCGCTCGAAGTAGTACGGCTTCTCCAGCGACTCGCTCCGCTTGAGGGCGATGAACTCCTCCTTTCGATCGACCTGCAGCGCGGGGTTCTGGGCCTTCTCCATGCCGATGGTGCTGTCCTCCCGGCTGGCGATGCTGCTGCCGCAGGCCGAGCCCGCTCCATGTGCCGGCAGGATGATGGTGCCGTCGTCCAGTTCGAGAAGGCGGCCGAACAGGGAATCGTATTGCCGGGCGGACATCTCGTCCAAGCGCTGGTCGCCGTATAGGTCGGTCCGCCCGACCCCTCCGACGAACAGCGTGTCGCCGGTGAACACGGCCACCATGTCCGGGCCACCCTCGCGATCTATCACGCCGTAGCACATGCTCTCCACGGTATGTCCGGGCGTGGAGATGGCCCGGAGGGTCACCGAGCCCAACCTTATCTCCTGGCCATCGACGATCCGCTCCCCGTAGCCGAAATCAAGGTCGCCGTGCATCACCCTCGCCCCGGTGAGGGCCTGGAGCTCCATCGAGCCGGTGACATAGTCCTCGTTGCGGTGCGTCTCCAGGATGTGCGAGATGACCATATCGTTCTCCCTGGCGATCTCAAGGTATACCTCACAGTCCCGCCGGGGGTCGATCACCGCCGCATGCCCCTTCGAGCCGATCAGGTACGAGAGGTGGGCGAGCCCCTCGGACTTCACCTTCCTTAGCAGCATCGGAATGCCTCCGTGACAGCAAGCGTCCAATGGTCGTGAAGGCGAGGTCGCCAGGACGGATCGGGGCGATCGACAGGGGCGATGCGTCCGATCGTGGTGCCCATCGAGCGCCCCACGGGAGGTATCTTCGAGCGAAAAGTGTCCTCCTTCGCCCCGTATGGGTCTTTCGCCCTCCGGTCGTTGGTCATGGTGATCGATGAAGAGCGCATATGTCCAGCCTCCGACCATGAGGTCTTGGACGGCCGCACTTAATGAAGATTGCCTGGGTGCCCGTCGTCAGGAGGTCAGCTTGAGGCCCACCACGCCGGCCACGATCAGGACCAGGCACAGCAGGCGTACGATGTCCTTCGGCTCCCCCAGGAACAGGATGCCAACTATCACCGTCCCCGCCGCCCCGATGCCGGTCCATACGGCATAGGCGGTGCCGATCGGGAGCTCCTTGACCGCCTGGAAAAGGAATACGAAGCTCAGGATGAAGGTGACGATGGTGAACACCGTGGGGACGAGCTTGGAGAACCCATCGGACAACTTGAGACCTATCGCCCATCCTACCTCGAAGAGAGCGGCTATGATGAGCATTGCCCATGCCATGTGCCGCCCCATCATCATGGGCCAGATAAACCTTTCCACATAACGAGGTAAAGGTGCGATGCGTTCGTCTCGCCACCGTCATGGAGGGCCGGAGGCGGCCGCGAGGCCAAGACCTGCGGCACCACGAGATCGACCGCCTGTGGGAGCGGGTCCCCGTCCGCCAATGGCCCCGATGGGCACTACCTCTTTCCGAAGTCCTTTCCCACCTTGAAGGCGTCCGCCACCTTCTCGCCCATGGAGTGATACGGTCCGCCGAGCATCACGTACAGCAGGGGATCGATCTTGCGGGCGTCGGGCCTCCCGTCCACCAGGCAGCTCTTGTCCACATGCAGCTCCACCACCTCTCCCACCACCAGGTCGGTGCCCTCGAACTCCACCACCTGGCGCAGGCGGCACTCCGCGTTCATGGGGCATTCCCGGGCCATGGGCGCCGTGCCCAGCTCGCCATAGAACGGGGTGAACGCTTCCGACTTGTCATGCTCGCGTCCCGAGACCAGCCCGCAATAGTCCACCGGGGCGGCCGACGCGGTCCCCGGCACGTTGACGCTGAACGTCCCGTTCTCCCTCGCCCCCTCCATGGTCCTTCGGCCCTTGCCAAGCACCAGGCCCACCGTCGGCGGCTCATCGTCGATGATCGTCACCCACGCCACCGTGCAGTAGTTGGGCCTCCCTTCCACGTTGGCCCCCATCACCACCACCGGCAGCACCAGCTGGGGCGGCATGGCCCCCAGTTTGACCTTGTCCATGTTATCATGGAGGGAACGGCGGTCCAGGGTGATTTAACCTTCCCTGCGGCATTGCAGGCATATCCCGTCGTTTTTCGCAGCAAGGCAACGATTTGTCCGCTCTCGAGAATGATGGAACGCCGCTGCACGAGGCACATGGACTTAGATTTAAGTATGCACTCCCAATTTGGCGAAAGGACCATGTCATCAGATCCTTCAGTCCTTCCGCAGATCGATGTCGATGAATGCAAGGGATGCGGACGGTGCATCGCCGCCTGCCCCCGCAAGGTGCTCCGCCTCGCCGCCCGGCCCAACCGCAAGGGCTTCGTTCCTGCCGAGTATACTGGGGAGGGTTGCACTGGCTGCGCCATCTGCTACTACAACTGCCCCGAGCCGTACGCCATCGCCGTCCTGGATGGGAGGGAGGGGAGAGCATGAGGAAGTTCGTCAAGGGCAACGAGGCGGTCGTCATCGGCGCCCTGTCGGCCGGATGCGACGTCTACTTCGGCTATCCGATCACGCCGGCCAGCGAGATCGCCCATGCCGCCGCCGAGTACTTCCCGGTGCTGGGAAAGGAGTTCCTGCAGGCGGAGTGCGAGACCGGGGCCATCAACATGATCTACGGCGCCGCCTCCACCGGAAGGCTGGCCATGACCGCGTCCTCGGGACCGGGCATCAGCCTGATGCAAGAGGGACTATCGTACCTGGCGGGGGCGCAGCTCCCGGCGGTCATCGTCAACATCATGCGCACCGGCCCCGGACTGGGGAACATCGGCCCGGAGCAGGCCGACTACAACCAGGCGGTCAAGGGAGGAGGCCACGGAAACTACCGCAGCATCGTGGTGGCCCCCGCGTCGGTGCAGGAGATGTGCGACCTCACCATGAGGGCGTTCGAACTGGCGTTCCGATACCGCAATCCGGCCATCGTCCTGGCGGACGCGGTGCTGGGGCAGATGATGGAGTCCCTGCGCATCCCGGAGGGCGTGGCCGCCCGGCCAGACACCTCCTCCTGGGCCGTTCACGGCGACGCCGCCACCCGAAGGAACCTGATCACGTCCATCTACCTCGACCCGGACCGCCACGAGAAGCACAACCAGATGCTGCAGGACAAGTATGAGGACATGCAGAAGGACGCGGTCGCGGAGAGCTACCGCACCGAGGATGCCGACATCGTACTGACCGGTTACGGTTCCAGCGCCCGCATCGCCCGCTCGGCGGTGGACGCCCTCCGAAAGGAAGGGATCAAGGCCGGGCTGTTCAGGCCGATCACGCTGTCGCCGTTCCCCATCCGGGAGCTCAACGCCACGGCCGCCGGCCGCAAGGTGCTGGTGGTGGAGATGTCCAACGGCCAGTACCGCAACGACGTGCTGCTGTACCTCGACCGGGGCGCCGACACGACCGTCGAGCTGGTCAACCGCATGGGTGGGAACCTGGTCCGGGTGGACGAGGTGCTCGCCGCTGCCAGAAGGATGATGGAGGTGAGGGCATGAACAAGAAGGCCACGGGATTCTACGAGACGTTCGACCGCAAGGACGGTAGCCGGACCACGACGTACTGCGCGGGCTGCGGTCATGGGATAGTGCACAAGCTCATCGCCGAGGCCATCGCCGACATGGGGCTGCAGGACCGCACGGTGTTCGTATCCCCGGTGGGCTGCGCCGCCTTCTGCTACTACTACTTCGACACCGGCAACGTGGCCGCCCCGCACGGGCGGGCATCGGCCGTGGCCACCGGCATATCGAGGGCCCTGCCCGACAAGGTGGTCATCGCCTATCAGGGAGATGGGGACCTGGGCGCCATAGGCTTCAACAACGCCTTCCAGGCCGCGAACCGCGGCGAGGGGTTCGCCTGCTTCTTCATCAACAACTCCCTCTACGCCATGACCGGCGGGCAGATGGCCCCGACCACCATGGCCGGGCAGAAGACCACCACCACGCCGTACGGCCGTGACGTCACCCGCGACGGCTACCCTCTCAAGGTGTGCGAGGTGTTCGCCCAGCTAGATGCGCCCACCTACATCGAGAGGGTCTCGGTGGCGGACACCAAGCGCATCATGCAGGCCAGGAAGGCCATCAGGAAGGCCATCGAGGTACAGAGGGACGGCAAGGGCTTCGCCTTCGTGGAGGTGCTGTCGCCCTGCCCGACCAATTGGCGCATGGACTCGGTAAGGTCGGCCGAGCACTGCATCGAGGTCATGGAGAAGAGCTTCCCGCTGGGCTGCTACCGCGACCGCACCGCCGAGGCCGTGCCTCGCGCCCCGAGAGCGGCGAGCACCACGCTGGCCGAGCTCATCGGAAGCGGCTCCGGGGCCGAGCCGACGGTCGACCCGTCGTTCCCGACCGTGGGCATGAAGTTCTCCGGCTTCGGGGGCCAGGGAGTGCTGTCCCTCGGACTGGTGGTGGCCGAGGCGGCCGGCCGCGCCGGTCGCTTCGTGTCGTGGTTCCCGTCCTACGGGCCGGAGCAGCGGGGCGGGGCCGCCTCCTGCTCGGTCGTCATGGGCGGACAGGAGATCGGCAGCCCCGCGGTCGATGCCCCCGACGTCCTGGTGGCGATGAACCAGCCCTCGCTGGAGAGGTTCGCGCCCACCGTCCGGCCGGGCGGAACGGTCCTGTACGACCCGTCCATCCCGGTGGAGTTCGAGCCCCCCGCCGGGGTGCGCATGCTGCCCTTCCCGGCCATGGAGGTGGCCAAGAGCAACGGGGTGCCCAAGGCGGTCAACACCGCGTTCCTGGGCGCGCTCTCCGCGCATGGCCTGCTGCCCATCGGGGACGAGCAACTCCTGGCCGCACTGGCCGACAGCTTCGCGTCCAAGCCCCAGCTGGTGGAGAAGAACATCAAGGTGTTCGAGGCGGCCCGGCGGGCCGTCGAGGCAGGCCGCGATGGAAACGCCAACAATCCATTTTCGCAATAGGTTGAACAGGTGGAATCAATGAACGCCTCAGATAAGCTCGGCACCCGCATCAGAAAGTACCGCGAGAAGCTGGGCCTCTCCATAGAGGACCTGGCAAAGAACGCCGGCATCGATCCGGCCCTCATTGCCAACATAGAGGAGGGGAACACCTATCCGGCCATCAGCGTCATGGTCAAGCTGTCGAGGTCGCTGGGCCAGCGCCTAGGGACCTTCACGGACGATCAGTTCAGGGAGGACCCCCTGATCGTACGCCAGAACGAGAGGAGGGAGGAGGCTACGCCCCACCGGGGGGCGACCCCCGACGGGTATCATTACTACCTGCTCGGGAAGGGGAAGACGGACCGCCACATGGAGCCGTTCTTCATCAAGATCGAGCCGTCGGAGAACGTGGAGTTCTCGTCCCACGAGGGAGAGGAGTTCATCATCGTGGTATCGGGAGAGGTCGTCCTGAGATACGGCCAGAACACCTACCGGCTCCAGGAGGGGGACAGCATGTACTACAACTCGGTCGTGCCGCATCACGTGGGCGCGGCCAACGGAGCCCCCGCCTCCATCTACGCGGTCGTGTACATGCCGGCGTGAGGTGCATGACATGATGGAAGGGCAGATCACGCGAGACGTCACCCTGGGGCAGCTGCTGGACGAGGCCGTGGCCAAGGTCCCGGACAATGACGCGGTCGTGTACACCGATCGCGACTACCGGGAGACCTGGAGGGAGTTCTCCAACACCGTGGACAGGGTGGCCAAGGGACTGATGGCGCTCGGCGTCAAGAAGGGTGAGAAGGTGGCCGTGTGGGCGACCAACGTGCCCCACTGGATCACGCTGCAGTTCGCGGTGGCGCGCATCGGCGCCATCCTCGTCACCGTGAACATCAACTACAAGATCTCGGAGATAGAGTACGTCCTGAAGCAGTCCGAAGCGGAGAGCATCTTCATCATCGACGGCTACCGCGACACCGACTACATCAGCATCCTCTACGAGCTGGTGCCCGAACTGAGGACCCAGCCGCGCGACAAGCTCCGCTCCGAGAGGTTCCCGCACCTGCAGCGGGTGGTCTTCCTGGGCCCGGAGAAGCACCGTGGCATGTACTCGATGAACGAGGTCATGGCCATGGCGGCCCAGACCACGCAGGAGGAGTACATGGCGCGCCAGGCCACGCTGTCCACCCATGACGTGGTCATGATGCAGTACACCTCCGGGACCACCGGCTTCCCCAAGGGGGTCATGCTCACTCATCACAACATCGGGAACAACGGTTATTGGATAGCCGTCAACCAGAACCTCGGCCCCGAGGACCGTGTCTGTTTCCCGGTGCCCCTGTTCCACTGCTTCGGCTGCGTGCTGGCCGTCATGGCGTGCGTGAACAGCGCCTCCACCATGGTCGTCCTCGAGAGGTACGATCCCATCAATGTCATGATGTCGGTGGAGTTCGAGAAGGCCACCGCCCTGTACGGCGTCCCCACCATGTTCATCAGCATCCTGGAGCATCCCCTGTTCAACAAGTTCGACTTCTCCTCGCTGCGCACGGGCATCATGGCCGGCTCTCCCTGTCCGGTCAAGACGATGGAGGAGTGCGTGGAGCGCATGAACATGAGGGAGGTGACCATCGTGTTCGGCCTCACCGAGACGTCGCCCGGTATGACGCAGACCCGCTACGACGAGCCGTCGCTGGAGAAGAAGTGCTCCACCGTGGGCAAGGCGCTGCCCGGGGTGGAGGTGGCGATAATCGACCCCGAGACGGGCAGGCATATGGGGCCGGGGGAGCACGGGGAGATCTGCTGCCGCGGATACAACGTCATGAAAGGCTACTACAACATGCCTGCGGAGACCGCCAAGGCCATCGACAAGGACGGTTGGCTCCACTCCGGGGACATAGGCATGGTGGACGAGGATGGCTACTACATCATCACCGGGCGTCTGAAGGACATGATCATCCGGGGAGGAGAGAACATCTATCCCAAGGAGGTGGAGGACTTCATCCATCACATGGAGGGCATAAGCGACGTCCAGGTCGTCGGGGTCCCGTCGAAGAAGTACGGCGAGCAGCCGGGGGCGTTCATCATCCTCAAGGAGGGCTACACCATGACGGCCGAGGACGTGCAGGACTACTGCCGCGGTCAGATCGCGTGGTACAAGATACCGAAGTACGTGGCCTTCGTCAAGGAGTATCCGCTCACCGCCAGCGGGAAGATCATGAAGTACAAGCTGCGGGAGATGGCCGCCGAGCTGTGGCCGGACGCGTGATACATGGGCGACCGCAATTTATTTGAGGCACCTCGCTCTCGGAGAAGTGCATGCCGTACCTGAGCGTGGGCGAGGCCCGCATCCATTATCACACGTTCGGCGAAGGCGAGCCCTTGGTCCTCATACCCGGACTGTGCGGCGATCTCTACAACTGGAAGAAGATGGTCCCGCTCCTCAAGGACCGCTACCGCGTCATGCTGATGGACTGCCGGGGCTCCGGCCTAACGGAAGCGCCGGACCGCGACTTCACCATGTCCGATATGGCCGACGACGTGTCGGGCCTCATGAGCGGGCTGGGGTTCTCCAGGTATCACGTGCTGGGGTGGTCCATGGGGGGCAACGTGGCGCAGGAGCTGACGCTGAGGCATCCTGACGAGGTGGCGTCCCTCATACTCATGTCCACCTACACCAGGCGGCCGGACCGCTCGAGCTACGCCATCGACGCCATGCTCAACTCCGTGAAGGAGGGCGCCAGCATCAACAACTTCATGCAGATGATGAACACCTGGTGCCTCACCCAGTCGTACTACGCGGGAAGGAAGCTGAACCCTCGACCTCGCGACGGGGCGGACGAGGGCAGGATGCTCCAGGGCTTCCTCCGGCAGAAGGCCGCGCTGGACGGTTTCGACAGCACCCGCCGCCTGCACCTCATAACGTGCCCGACGCTGGTCATCCACGGCGAGGAGGACATCATGGTCCCGCCCCACATGGGAGAGGACCTGGCACGAGGCATCGCCGGCAGCGAGATGGTGTTCGTGCCAGGGGCCGGCCACATCATTCCGCCGGAGGGCTGCGTCTACCACATCACATCGTTCCTGGAGCGGTGCTCCCTGGAGCTCCCCGCCGCGGCGGGGCGGGCCGCCTCCCTGGCCAAGGAATAGGGCCGACGATGGCTGGGCGCGACAAGATTATAGGCGATGGAGCGCCATTCCCGCCCGAATAACATGAGCGACGTCCAGGAATGTTATCGTGAGCTTCTCGCCATCGCCAAGCGTCTGTCCGTCATCCGCTCCGCCGGAGGGATCCTGCAATGGGACCTGGAGACCAAGATGCCGCCCCGCGGGATCAGGCAGAGGGCCGAGGAGCTGGCCCTCCTGGACGTGCTGGCCCACCAGACCATTGCCGACTCCAAGGTGGGAAAGCTGCTCGACCGGCTGACGGGCGAGCGGGCCCAGGCCTCCATGGACGAGGTGCAGAAGCGCAACGTGCACCTCATGAAGAAGGCCTATGACGAGGAGGCCGCATTGCCCGAGGAGCTGGTCGAGGCGATCTCCAAGCAGTCGGCCATCACGGTGGACCAGTGGAAGAAGGCCAAGGCGGCCAGGGACTTCGGCCCGTACCGCCAGGAGCTCGACAGGATGTTCCAGCTCCGCAAGGAGTCGGCCGCCATCCTAAGGGACGCCAAGGGAGCCGGCAGCGATTACGACGCCCTGCTGGACATCTTCGAGCCAGGCATGCCGGCGGACCGCATCTCAGCGGTGTTCAGCGAGATGCGCGACGGCTTGAGGGCCATCATCGACCGCGCCGCCTCCTCCGGGACGAGGCCGGACCTCTCCATCATGAGCCGCCGCGTCCCCGTGGAGATGCAGCGGGAGATCAGCAGGGCGGCCATGTCCTTCATCGGCTACCAGACCGAGGGAGAGGATGCAGGCGGGCGGTTGGACGAGACGGAGCATCCGTTCAGCCTCGGCTACTATGACGACGTGCGCATCACCACCCACTACTACGAGGACCGCTTCATGTCCAGCCTGTTCAGCGTGCTCCACGAGGGAGGCCATGCGCTATACGAGCAGGCTCTGCCCCGGGAGTGGATCTACCAGCCGGTGGGGAGCTCCTGCAGCTACGGCATACACGAGTCGCAGAGCAGGTTCGTGGAGAACATGGTCGGCCGCAGCCCCGAGTTCCTGTCGCACATGCTGCCCCGCCTAAGGACCCTGTCCGGCAACGCCCTGGACGGAGTGAGCGAGCGGGACTTCGTCCTGGCCGTCAACGCGGTGGTGCCGTCCAAGATACGCATCGAGGCCGACGAGGTCACCTACGGCCTTCACATCATCATCCGCTTCGAGCTGGAGAGGGACATCATGGCCGGGAGGCTGTCGGTGGACGAGCTGCCCCAGGCGTGGAACGACAAGTACCGCGAGTATCTGGGCGTGGAGATCGAGCACGACAGCGAGGGGGTCATGCAGGACACCCACTGGGCCGGGGGCTCCCTGGGCTACTTCCCGTCCTATGCGCTGGGAAACCTCTACGGCGGCATGTTCCTGCGCAAGATGGAGCGCGACGTGCCGGAATGGAGGGATGCGGTATCCCGCGGCGAGTATGCTCCGGTGCGCACCTGGCTGGCGGAGAACGTGCACTCCAAGGGCAACATGTACGACCCGGCGGACCTGGTGAAGGTGGTCACCGGACGCTCGCTGGAGGTGGAGCCGTTCATCAGCTACCTCGACGCCAAGATCGGCGCCATCTATGGGTACTGAGCCGGCCTGAGGGTTTAAGAGCCGTTACCACTTACCGGGTCACCATGCCTCCCGCCAAGAAGAAGGATATCGATTCCGAACTGATCTCCGCCGCCCTGCCCCTGTTCGCCCAGAAGGGCTTGAAGGTCACGATGGAGGATATCGCCGCCCAGGCCGGGACGGACGTCTCGGCGGTCAGGGAGCGTTTCGAGGACCCGGTGGACATCCTCCACGAGGCGTACCGCCGCGGGCAGACGGACATGGAGAGACTGTTCCGCAAGCCCATCACCGGGACATTGGAGGACCACATGGGGGTGCTGTTCGACGGCATGATGCTCAACATCAAGAGCTTCGGACCGCAGACGTACCTCGAGATAGTGTACCAGGCCACCAAGGACAAGGTCCTCATGGAGATCGTCAAGCGACAGTCGGGGAAGGTCAACTTCGCCGTCAAGGCGTTCCTCATGGACATGGTCGGCCGGTCCATCATCGAGGGGGTCGAAGGGGTGGAGAAGGTGAACCAGGAGCTGGTGGCCACCTTCGTGGAGCATCTGGCACAGCTGCTGGAGGGAAAGAAGCTTCCCGCCGTGAAGAAGGCCTGGGTCAAGCAGGCCTCGGCCATGTTCACCCCTGGCGCCAAGACCGTCCCGCCCATCATGTACGAATGAGCGGCCGTTAGCTTATCTACCGCGCGATACCATCTCCGAACGGACATGGAACACATGGAGCTGTACGAGGCCATATTCAAGCGCCGCTCGGTGAGGCGCTACGCCGGGCCGATCGACGAGGGCACGATGGAGGAGGTGGAGAGCTTCGCCCGCTCCCTGAAGCCCCTTCATCCGGGCATCAGGACGGAGCTTCGGGTCCTGAACGACGACGGCGTGCGGGGGCCGTTCAAGGTCTCCGCTCCGCACTTCCTTGCCATCTATTCCGAGGAGGCGGACGGCCACGCGGCCAACGCCGGTTTCATGCTCCAGCAGATGGACCTGTTCCTATCGTCCCGAGGCATCGGCAGCTGCTGGCAAGGGGGACCCAGGCCGACGGGGGACGCCAAGAAGGTCTCCGGCCTGGGCTTCGTCATCAGCTTGGCCTTCGGCGTGCCGGGCGAGGACGTGCATCGCCGCAGCACGGCAGAGTTCAAGCGCAAGCCCCTGGAGGACATCACCGACATAGGCGGCATGAACGACATCCTGGAAGCGGCCCGCTTGGCCCCATCGGGGATGAACCGGCAGAGCTGGTACTTCACCGGGGGCGGGGACGTCATCAGGGTGCACTATGCCCGATCGATGTTGACCGACCAGATGAACCGCGTCAACGCCGGCATCGCGCTATGCCACCTGTGGCTGGCGGCGCTCCATGAGGGCAGCGCGGCGGAGCTGGTCCGTGAGGAGGGGCAGGACGCCCCCAGAGGCTTCTCCTACGTGGCATCGGTCATGCTCAAGTAAGTGAGACGACGCCTCCCTCGCGATGGAGCGCTCGCGTCATGGCGTCGCCATCGCATCGATCATGAGGCCTCAGAAAAAAGATGAAAGGGGTTTGAAGGGGTTTACTGCTCGATATTCTCATCCTTGTGCATGGTCCTCTTCAGCCGGCCAGGGGCCCACCATGCCCACTTGCCCATCACGGTGACGGCGGCCGGCACGATGTACGTCCTGACCACCATGGCATCGAAGAGGACCGCTGTCAGCAGGGCGAACCCGAACTGCTGCAGCATGGCGTTGCTGGACAGCATGATGGTGCCGAACGCTCCCGCCATGATGAGGGCCAGCGCGGTGATGATGCCACCGGTCCAGTCGACCGCGTCCACCACCGCCTGCTTGATCTCCTTGCCCTTGTGCACCTCCTCCCTGATGCGGGTGAGGATGAACACGTTGTAGTCCATGCCTATCCCCATCAATATAACGAAGAGGATCAGGGGCACCATCCATAGGATGGGTATGCCGAGCCAGGCCTCGAACACCAGCCAGGTGAGGGCGAACGACCAGGTGATGCTCATGGCGATGGAGACCACCGCGAAGGCCGGCAGGAGCAGGGAGCCCAGCACCACCAGCAGCACGATGAAGATGCCCACGATGACCGTCAGCTCTATCATCCGGAACTGCTGGTTGGTCGATAGGCTGAGGTCGTAGTTGGTCGCGGTCGAGCCGCCCACCAGTATCTCGGAGGAGGCCAGCTCCGGCAATGTCGCATGGACCTCGGCGATGTGCTCCCTGAGCTCGGGGATGAAGTTGACCGAGTCGACCGACATGGGCTGCTCCTTCAGGACGACGGTCAGGAGGACGCTCTTGCCGTCGCTGCCCAGGCTCTCCAGCATGTTGCTCACGACCTGCGCGCGAGCCTCGTCCGACATTTGGCCAAGAGCGGTATAGTCGACCCATACCCCGTATGGCCGGGTGATGCTGCTTACCGACCGCACCATGTCACTGGCGGCTATCTCCGCCGTCAGATTGTCTATGGCATGCAGGTACTGGATGTTGAAGTTCGTGCCATCGTACACCTCGGTATCGCCGGTGACCACGATCTGGGTGGGCATGATCCTGCCCGCGCCGAAGTCTTCGGTCATGGCGTTCATCCCTTCGATGCTCTCCGTGTTCCCCATGCTACCGATGAAGTCGAAGCTGGTCTCGGCGGTGAGGAAGAGATAGGTCGACGGGACGGAGACCAGGATGGAGGCCAGCAGTATGACCTTGGCGTGCTTCACCGAGAATTTGGCGGCCCGGTGGAAGTAGCCGTGCTTGGCCTCCGACTTGGCCTTCATGGTCCGGGCGGCGTACCGGTCCCAGCGCTTCCCGCTGTTGGGCCAGAATACCCGGTTGCCGACCACCAGGAGCACCGATGGCACCAGGGTTAGCGCCACCAGGAGGGCGACCACGATGCCCAGGCCGAGCACCAGCCCCATGATCTGCACCATGGGGAAGGAGGAGATGGTCATGGCAAAGAAGGCGATGATGACCGTGGCCCCGCTGGTGGCGACCGATTCGCCGGCCCAGGTGACCGACGCGTGGACCGCCTCCTGGCGGGTCTTGCCCCTCATCCTCTCCTCGCGGTACCGGCTGACGATGAAGATCGCGTAGTCGGTGCCCACCGCCATCAGTATGGAGAAGAGCATCGTGGTGACCATCACGTTGACCGGCGCGACCAGCACGCCCACCGCGAACATCAGCGCCTGGCTGATGCCAACGGCCACCCCGACCGCCCCGAGCGGGAGGAACTGGGCAAGGACCGAACGGAACAGGACGCCCATCAGCACGAAGATGATAATGATGGTGACCGGCTCGATCATGGCCATGTCAGCCTCCGAGCTGGCCCTCATGTCCTCGGAGATGGCCGCCTCGCCCGTGACATAAATGGCGCTGGGCGCGGTCAACTCCTCGTTCAGGGCCTCGATCTCCTCCCTGATCACCTTGACGTTCTCCAGCAGCGGGTATCGGCCGTCATCGTCGACGAAGGTGGCGGAGACGTCGAAGTTGAACATCAGGAGCATGGTCCTGCCATCGTCGGAGACGAAGTTGCTGAGCAGCTGTTCCGGCACCTCTATCGGAAGGGCAGAGGGGGCGTTGCCGGAGACGATCTCTTGGGCAAAGCCCCGAACATCGCTCTCGCGGTAATCGGGACCGAGATCGTACACCTGCTGCAGGAACGCCTGGTCGATCCCAGAGACAGTGCTGACCATGCCCAGGGCGAAGCCGTGATGCATGGCATCCACATTGAAGGTGGTGAGGTTGAAGCCCCCGAGGACGTTCAGCATGAACTGCCTCTGCTCCGGCACGGGGACGCTGGTGTTGATGAAGCCTGCACCGCCGGTGGTTACAGCGGCGGACGCGCGCGCCATGGGATCGGCCGCCAGCCCTATGCTATCGTTCCAAGCGGCCGCGAACGCATCATAGTAGCCAAATGCCAGCATGGCCATCGCAGGGTCGCTGTCCTGGAACATCTCGCTCAGCTGCGCCGACGTGCCCATGTAGGCTGCGGCATCATCGCCGCCGCTCTGCGTCCAGATGTTCTCGTGCATGGCCGGTATGCCCCACAGCATGAACGCGGTCTGGTTGACCTGCTGCTCCACCGAATAGAGCTCCGGACCCAGCTGCAGGACCGCCTGGGTCATGATCTCCTCGGAGAACGTGTAGAGCGATGCGGCCCCCTCCAGGTCCGTCACGTCCGGCGAGGAGAGTATGCGCCCCTGCAGGGCCAGCACGTACTCGCGCATGGCCGGGCTGGTCACGTCATCGGCCTGCAGCACCACCAGGATGGTGCCGTTGGCCACCGATCGTTGGAAATTGTCGGATATGATGCGCTGGGCGCGGACCGATTCCTGGTCGTCCCCGCTGCCCAGGTCCATCTGGTAGTCCATCACGCTGCCTATCTGCAGCATGGCGGGGACCGCGAGCAACAGCGCGATCACCCAGATGACTATGATCTTCTTGTAGTGTCGATTGACACCATTGGCGATCTTCTCGAACAGCATTTACTCGTCCCTCTCGGAAGGATATGCCCAGAGCAACGAACCAAACTTAATAGGTTTGTTGTCATTGCCGCAGTGACATGGTAGATATCGTCAAGCACTTGGTGCGCCTGGGCCTGAGCGAGTACGAGGCTAAGGCATACATCGCCACCGTGGCCCTGGGGGAGGGAACGGTCAACGAGATCAGCAAGGAGAGCGGCGTGCCACGCTCCCGCGCCTATGACATCATGGAGCGTCTGGCCAGCAAAGGATTGGTGGAGATGGGGAACACCACGCCCATCTGCTACCGGGCCAACGATCCGCTGACCGCCTCGGACCGGCTGATGGATGAGGTCCGTCGCGCCAACGAGGAGATCGTAAAGGGACTGAGGGAGATCGGCCAGAGGGCGGAGAAGAGGAATAACCCGGTGTGGACGCTCACCGGCGACTGGGCCATCGAGCACAAGATCGAGGAACTGCTGGACTCCGCCGTCGAGGAGGTCTCCTTCGTATTCCTTAGCCGCAGCGGGCCCCCGCGCTATGCCGGCCTCATCGCCAGGAGGTCCGCCGAAAAGGACGTCACGGTGGTGATCGCCCACCGCCCGGAGGACTACGTCAGCCTCATGGGCAGCGCCCGGGTGATGCGCCTGCGCCCCATATCCAGCGCCCTGAGCGAGGTGGAGGGGACCTTGTGCGAACGGGGGTTCGTCACCGGCGACGGCCGATACTGCATCGAGATGGTCATGGTGGTGGACCAGGACACGACTCTGCTCCTGACGAACGAGGTCCGGAGCCATCGGGCCATCATCATCCAGGGGACCGTGCTGAACCTGTTCGGGCACGATGCGGTCAGGAAGCTGGTGGAGGGTGCCCAGGAAGTGACGGCTAGCAGGGCGTAGGTCATTGCTGCCAGCACTGACCGTCCCGGGGCGTCAGCCCCGTACCAGCCGATAGCCTATGTCGACCCCCAGGCCCATGCCGTAGCTCAGTCCGATGAGCTGCATGCCCATCGGCTCCAGGTATCGCGAGGCGGACAACGGGCCGCAGTCGACCGGCTCGAACCCTATGTCCTCGGAGAGTGCCATGACCGTCCTCTTGGCGTCCTGGCCATCACCGGCCACGAATGCCGTCAAGCGCTCCTCTCCGATCCTCCCGGTGCCCTGGTGCTTCGCGAACACCGTGTTGAACGCCTTGATGACCTTGGCCTTGGGCAGCATCTTCTGGAGCTCCTCGGCCCCTGAGGTGCTGAACCCCAGGGCCATGTCGCCGTTCGAGTCCAATACATTGGTCACATCGATCAACGGCTTTCCGTCGGCCCGCGAGCCGATGTGTTCGGCGGCATCCCTCACCGCCGGGAACGGGACGGCCAGCACGATGACCTCGCCCCAGTCGGCAGCATCTTCGACCCTCTCCTGGGGATCCCTATGCCCGAACTTTACCTCATGACCGGCTGCCTCGAGCCCGGACCCTAGCGCCTTCCCGACGTTACCCTTTCCGATTATCGCTATCCTCAAGTCATCGCCTCCAGGCCATCAGGTGGCCGCATCACCATCGATGGTAGCCGTTCCAATAAATGATTTTACTGCCTTCCCCACATGGCCTCCTGCTCCCGTCCCAGAATGTCATGTCCCATGGTCGTGGTCGGTGGAATTTTTCCCAGGAAACGGTACCACTATCTGAAAAGATATTAGACTCTCGTTAACATTGAAGGGGCGGCAGAATGAGCATGAGGAACATCGAGCGCGAGGGCATTGAGAGCCCGGTCATATCCGACGAGCGAGGGGACAACATGGATGGTGCTACTCTCAGGGCGATCCTGTCCTCATCCCTCGACCCGATCGTCGTGCAGGATGCTGAAGGCCGCCTGGTTCACGCCTCCGACGCCTTTGCCAGCATGATGGGGGTACGCACCTCGTCCGACCTCATCGGCAAGACATGGGCAGAAATCGATCCCCGGGGAGAGATGTCGTCGGTGGAGGACCTCAGGAAGGGCGTTCTGCGCTCAGGCGAGGGTGCCCCCTCCGAGATCGTCCACCGCGGTGAGAGGTGCTTCTCCCTGACCGTCACGCCACTGTCGTGTGGGAACGAGCGGTGCACGGCCACTGTGACGATGATGAGGGACATCACGGGGCAGAAGGAGCTGGAGGCGCTTCGCAAGGACCTTGCCATCCTCCGCCGGGTCGTGGAGTCGGTCCGAGATCTGATATATCTCAAGGACAGCGACGGCCGCTACGTCCTGGCCAATGCATCCCTGATAAAGAGCATGGGAAGGAGAGCGGAAGAGGTGCTGGGCCGGGGCGACCTCGAGCTGTTGGATGACTGGGAGAGCGCATTGGCCATCATCGAGAACGACCTCAAGGTCATGCGGTCCGGCACCGAAGAGATGTTCGAGGAGCGTGTGCGCTTGCCCAATGGGGTTCACACGTTCATGACGGACAAGACCCCCAGCCGCGACAAGGAGGGACACATCACTGGCGTCATAGGGATCTCCAGGGATGTCACCGAGAACAAACGGAGCGAAAGGATAGAAAGGGCCAGAAGCAGGTGGCTGGAATCGATATTGGAGAGCGCGCCGGTGGCCATCGGGGTCTCCCGTGACGGTCACACCCTGTACGCCAATCCCCGCTATCTCAAGATGTTCGGCTATTCCAACCTTGAGGAGATCAAGGGCCGACCGTTCGCGGAGCAGCTCGCGCCCGAGGACCGCGATAGGGCCATGACGATGGCGATGGAGTACAGTCGTGGCCGCCCCCTGGAGCCGGAGATCGAGCTCACGGGACTTCGCCGGGACGGCTCTCGCTTCCCCTTCCGGGCAGCCATTACCATCGCCGAGCTGCCCGATGGCCCGGCCTTGCTGGGCTTCTTCACCGATCTCACCGAGCGCAAGAGACTGGAAGAGGGATTGGAGGAGTCGAGGCACGTCAACGAGCTGTACATCGACATCCTGACGCACGACATCAGCAACTACAACGCCGCCGCCATGGGATACCTGCAGCTGGCCGACATGAACCTCGAGCTGGACGACAAGGTACGCGGGCTCATCTCACGCTCCCTCCAGGCCCTGGCCGACAGCTCCGAGCTCATCGCCAACATCAGGGACCTTCAGAACATCGAGGCGGGACGTGACCGGCCAGAGGTCGTCGATATTTGCGTTATGCTCGACGAGATCAAAGAGGTGTACAAGAACCCGCCCGACCGCGAGGTCTCGATATCGCTCACGACGCATGATGTATGCACGGTATATGGGTCCCGGCTTCTCCGAGGTGCGTTCTCCAACCTCATAAGCAATGCCATCAAACATTCCACGGGGGCCGTGGACATACAGATAACGGTGAGCAGACAACATCTCCACGGCACTGATATGGTCAGAGTGGACATCGCCGACAATGGGCCCGGCATTCCGTACGAGAAGAGGGGGTTCATCTTCGATCGCTCCCTCATGGGGCTGACCAAACCGGTCAGCCGCGGCCTTGGACTGTACCTCGTCAAGCGGCTGGTGGAGAGCTACGATGGGGAGATATGGGTGGAGGACCGCATCCCCGGGGCCTACATGGAAGGGGCTCGCTTCGTGGTGCTCCTCCCGGAGGCCAAATAAGGGATGAGTTCAATGGCGGATGGGATCCTTCAGTAAACTTGAAATAGGTGTTAGCCATCCCTTGTTTCGGTGTGACGGCCACAGCGGCGGGGATACACCCGGTCCCATCCGAACCCGGAAGTTAAGCCCGCCCGCGTTTCGTGCTGTACTGCGGTGCGCGAGCCCGCGGGAACCACGAGGCGCTGTCAGCCACTTTTTCACTCTCATGGTTCGAGCGCAACTTACGCGTCGCATTATGGAGCAGGATCGTCAGGACGAAGATGCGCCCGTCCATCGTCCTCGGCGGCACATTAGCTGGCGTCGGTGTCCAACGCCAGAGCTTGCTGACTTCCATTGATAGGCAGTGGCTGTGTTCCGCTCCTGCGTCCGGGATCGTTCGGTCTCCGCATCCGCCACCATCGGCCAGAAGGAGAATAGGATAATGATGAACGCCCGAGTCGTTAAGGTCGGCGACCGAGAGTTACGATCGTACGATGGATTCCAGATGAAGGGAGGAGCATGAAGGAGCGGCCGACCGTGCGATGGGTCGATGGAGCCACGATGCGTACGCGATGTCCATAGGATGGTCGTCAGAACCGTGAGATGTTCTAAAAAATAAAAAGGAAAGGGAAGGGGCCGTGAGGCCTTACTTCAGGTCGTTCGACACCTTCTTGGTCAGACCGTACGCGACCGGGATCAGCATGATGCCCAGAGCAACGGCGAAGGCCCAAGAGACGTTCCCGATGATGTTGGTGACACCAGGGAAGGTGGCGAAGATCGCACCGGTGCCGATGATCAGGAAGATCGAGTACAGCACGAACTTCGCGTACCCCGCGATCCCTCTGAACTCGGCGTGGTCGTCGGTGATGGACTTTATCAGGCCATCGGTCAGCGAGATGCCGACGCCGATGATCACGAAGCCCAGGATCAGCGGGTAGATGGTGCTACCGCCAAGGAGCATGGTGTCGAGGGCCAGCAGCAGGATGAACGCGATCAGGCCGATGAACAGCAGGTTCTTCAGCATGTCGGCGATCTCGCCCTTGTTCTCGGGGAACATGGGCCTAATCATCTTGCCGATGAACGATGACAGGAAGTCCGCGAACACCGCTCCGATGATGATGATCAGTATGCCAGCAAGCAGCCTGGGCAGGTAGTCCGCGATAGCGATCAGATAGGCACCCAGAGTACCTCCGACGTTCAGTATCTCTATCGCCAGTATGACGGCGAGGATGATGATGAACGCCTTGACGACGCCACCGATCAGGTTCGACAGGTCCAATCCAGATGATCTGAACGACCTCCCGACGCTGGTCTGGTCAAAGGCCCGCTCAAGGCCGAGCCTCTCTACCAGATAATTCACCGCCTTACCAACGATCGTACCGACCACATACCCAAGGACGATTACAATAATCGCTGCTAGTATAGCCGGTATGGCGTTGATTATGGTCTCAACCATATTGCTTAGAACTTCGACTATGTCGGCCATAAGCCATTACCTCGAGATATGAAGTGTAATTTGAATATAAATAGAATCATACGAAAAGTATGCTGCCACGGAACAACCTCTGGACCTAATCGAAGAGCAGTGCGAATATTCGTATGACCTCCCCTCCAAGCATGGCCAGATCTACGATGTGCCTGACTGAGTCATTTCAGTTAAGGCGTTCGAACCTAGCTCGATGCGCATCGCGCCATGCTGCCCGATGGGTTCCGGCGCCCGCTCGCCGAGATTGGGTCAAGACCCCGCTGGAAAATGGGAATGCTGTTATCAGCAACGCCTTGGAACTAATCTCGAATGATGACATGCCTGAGATGTCCAGCGCACATTCAGTAAAGAGCCTGAACCACAAGTTCACCAAGACCGAACTGGCAAGAGCGCTCAGGCTCGCCATCGCCGATGAGTATGAGGCCATCCAGATCTACGAGCAGATCGCGGAGTCCACCGAGGAACCCCAGATCAGGGAGGTCATCATGCACATAGTGGAGGAGGAGCAGAAGCACGCCGACCAATTCTGGGACCTCCTGGCGCGAGTGATACCGGAGGAGCGCGAGCTGTACGACAGCGCGGTCGAGGAGAACAAGGAGATAATCCGGAACGTCAGCAGGTGACCGTCCGTCCGGCGTCGAGGTCGGCCTTCCATGATCATCCTCACCACCCCAGCACATAGGATATAGAGAACACGCTGAAGCCCAGCGTTCCGAGGAACAGGGCGGCCAGCAATCTGCTGCGGTTCAGCCTCTTGGCGTAGGCTGTGCCGAGGGCAGCGAAGATCAGGGTGGCGATCATACGCGAGAGCAGGATGGCGTCCGCAATATCGGGCACCATTAGCAGGGGTACGATGATGGGTATGACGAAGAACGTATCTATGGCAAGGATGCCCAGGACATAGTACCAGTCCTCCCTGCTGGGATGATACGGATCGATGTATGGGTTCCCTTGCGGTTCCCCTTCGGCCAGAAGGTCGATGATGCGTTCCTTCTCCTCATCACTGAGCGCGCTGGCGATCGTGTCGTCCAGCGCCCCTTTGGCCTCCTGCCTTGTCTGGGGATCGCCTACGGTCCTGAGATCGAACAGTATCTGATCCCTTCTCGCCCGATCGATCACGCCAGTGAGCATGACCGACGTGCCATCGATGATGCCCCAGATGATGTTGACGCCGAAGGCGATGGCGATAGCCAGTGGTATGACCTCCTCCTGGCCCTCCACCGAATTGATTATGCCGAGCGACACCACCACCATCCAGGTCGCATAGAACATTTCCCCGATGCGATCCCCGATGGGCAGGTACTTTCGGTAGAAATCGCCTATTCGGCCTGCAGGCGAGGTGTTGACAGCATGGTCGTCGCTTGACATGGGCGTACATGTTCCATTGTCTGCGGCAGGTAGTTGTTTGTTTCCCATACCCGGCGCTGTCGTCCCGCACGTTCCATCAGGCCAGGGCGTAAGGGCACGAGAGCGGCGCCCTCATCGATACCATTAACTCCACCGCTTGACGATGATACGGTCACGGATCAGGAGGCGCAGGTCACGATCGAGATATACCATGCATCGAAGTTCGGCAACGGTGAGATGGTGGCGCAAGAGATCAAGCGCGTGCTGGAGTCAAAGGGGCATCAGGTGAGCGTGCATCACATCGACGAGGTAAAGGCCAAGGATGTCCCGCCAGCGGAGCTGTACATATTCGGCTCCCCTACCAGGTTCGGGGGGCCCATCGGCGGCATGAAACGTTTCCTCAAGAAGGCCGCCCTTCCCCCCGGTTCCCGTTACACGGTGTTCGCGACGCACGGGGCCGCGGCCCCGGACAAGAAGACGGGTAGGGTACCGACCGACGAGGAGATGGCCCGCCTACGAAGGACGATCCCGATCATGGACGCGATACTGGCCGAGAAGGGATTGGCCAAGGTGGCGGAACAGAGGTTCCTGGTGACCGGCGATCAGATGAAGGGTCGTCTGACAGAAGGATGGCAGGACCTGGCGGAGAGGTTTGCCACCGCCGTTATCACTTAGTCGGCGGCACACTTGACGCCCGAGCGGCATCGGTCCCGCGGCGGAGGTCCGAGAGGCCATGCCGCTCCATGATGCTAGCCGAAACCTGGTGCCCAGGGCCTCGAACGGCTGTCCGCCCATAGCTCAATAGGCGTCCGAGGACCGCCCCGGACGTTCGGTACTCGCAGGTCCGGCGTACAGGCCTTCAGATCACTTCGATGATCATTACCACCCCCAGGAGCAGCATGACCAGTCCGAGGATGAGCTTGAGCGTTCGTCTCTTCTCGAGGCGCCATTCGTTCGCCCTCTCGGCGGTGACGCCCTTGAGGAAGATCGCCAGGATCACGACCAGGGGCAGCACGAAGATCGCATTGTACAGCGCGAGGTACGGTATCCCCTGCACCATGGTCATCTCGTTGCTCAGGAGGCTCAATATCGCGAGATAGATGCCCCCGGTGCAAGGAAGCTCGAAGAGGCTGACGGCGAACCCTAGTGTGATGGCGGCGGGCACCGACGCCTTCTGCACGTACCTCTTGATGATGGGCCTCCGGGACTCAGGGATGGCCATGGTGATCCCCTTGCCGAAGAAGAAATAGTCCTTGATGTTGATCAGGCCGATGACGATCGACAGCGCCGCGGCCACATAGTAGACGTACCTGGTCATCGCCGTGGAGTGCAGGAAGGTCATCACCCCAAGCCCGGCCAGCATGTAGACGATATACACCGTTACGATGTAGACGGCCCCGATCTGAAGGACCTTACGACGGTCCCCCAGCGCGGTCAGGAATATCAGGAGGAACACCATGACGCTGATGGCGCACGGGTTGATGCTGTCCGCCAGTGCGGCGACCACGACCATGGTCACTGTCAGGCCCCCCGCAGGGAGGAAACCGCCCGAGCCAGTGTTGTTGTCCGGCGGAGCGGTGTGGTTCCCATCGTCGTCGCCATCGGGCGGTGCCGTCCCGTTCCCAGACCCGTTGGGGTCCGGGGGACCCGTATCGTTCCCAGGATCGTCATCCAAGGGGGGCTGGGCCTTGGACTCTATGATGCGCTGAATGACCGGTTCGAGCTTTTCCCTTATCGCGTCCGGCCCGACCAGGGCCTCGTCCTCGAAGAAGACCGTGGGGACCACTGGGTCTTTGATACCGAAGCGGGCGTTGAGCTCATAGAACAATGCCTGGTTCTCGCCGTTGAAGAAGATCTCATACTTGTTGAGGACGACCTGAGGATACTTTGCGACGATGGCATTCACATGCGGCTCCACCATCGCACAGTGCGAGCACCCGCTGCCATAGAAGTACTGGACAACTATGTCGTCCGTTCCGGGGGCTGTGTCATCGAGAGATTGAGCGCCTGGCCCCTCATCCTCCCAGTCCGTGGACGCGCCGTACGCGGCCACCGGGCCGATGGCCAATGCTAATGATATCAAGAGCATCAGCGCTATGGCTCCAAGAATGGTCTTCCTCAACTTACCCCGTTAGTATCTACAGAACACCGACCTAATAATGGTGGCGGAGCACATGCTCGCCTGCCGCTCCGTGAGAGCATTGGCCAGCCTGCAAGGGCCTCTGCAGGGGGCCGGCCCCTCAATACGGGAAGAGGCTGGTGCTGAGATACTTCTCCCCACGATCGGGGAAGAGGGTCACGATGACGCCCGAATCTATCCGCTTGGCCATCTCAGCGGCGGCATACATGGCCGCGCCGCTGCTCATGCCCACGAATATTCCTTCCTGCTTGACGATCTGGCGGGTCATCTCGTAGGCCGCTTCGGTCTCGACCATGATGGTGATGTCGATCTGGGAGGGATCGTAGATCGATGGTACTATGGCCTCCTCCATGTTCTTCAATCCCTGGATGTAGTGGCCCTTGACGGGATGGGCGCTCACTATCTTCACGTCCGGGTTGTGCTCCCGCAGCGCCTTCCCCACGCCCATGATGGTGCCCGAGGTGCCCAGCGCCGAGACCAGATAGTCCACCTTGCCCCCGGTCTGCTTCCAGATCTCGTCCCCGGTCGTCCGGTAATGCGCCATCTTGTTGTATTCGTTGGAGAACTGGTCGGGCATGAAGTACTTCCCGGGGTTCGCCTTGACCAGCTCTCTGGCCTTCCGGATGGCGCCGTCCGTTCCATACTTGCCTTCGCTCAACGTGACCGTGCCGCCGAACGCCTTGATCATCTGCCGCCGCTCGACCGAGACGGCATCGCTCATGACGATCTCGACGTCGTAGCCCTTGATCGCGCCGATCATCGCCAACGCCACGCCGGTGTTCCCCGATGTCGGCTCGATGATGGTCTTGCCCTTGGTCAGGGTGCCCTCGGCCTCGGCCTGCCGGATCATGCTCAGTGCGATCCGGTCCTTGATGCTGCCGGTGGGGTTGAACCCCTCCACCTTGGCATAGATCGTCACATTCTTGTTGGGATTAAGTTTGTTGATCCTCACCAGCGGAGTGTTGCCGATGGTCTGGAGGATGTTTTCGTTGAAATCGGCCGATGGGTCCCTCATTCAATGTCACCCGAAGACTGAGATATGATCGCTAAGGACCATAAACCGAACCAGATAGGAAAAGGTATCTAGTCCGGGGGCATGTCAAAGGAAAGGGCCGTTGAACATTGACGCACGGTATCGCCCCCGTCGAGCGAGACGTTCGGCCGAGGCCGGTTGAGCAGGGATACCTCAATGCCATCATCGACCAACACCTGATCGGACCTAGGACTGAAGCCCACCGACGTGGAACGTATGCCACAGGCCCTTCTGTCCGCTGGATTGATGGATGGGTTCTCGGCCGATCCTGGAGGACTATTGCCCAATGAGCTCTCGGCCATCCTGACACGTCGATCCCTACGCCCCGTGCCGCCCGTTCTGAGCAACCTTCTTGTTATCTCGGTTTCCAAGGAAGAGACATGGAGCCGCCCCTGCCCAGAAGGCTTGGCCTGGATGATCTCGACGATGCCGTGGAGATCATGACCCAGGCGTTCTTCGACGATCCTCTGTGGACATACCTCATTCAGGACAAGCGCCGGCGGAGGAAGTTGCTGCCCGAGTTCTTCCGGAGGTTTCTGCGGCGGGGGATCGAGAGCGAGGAGGTCTACGGCGCCGGAAGGCCGTTGCAAGGGGTGGCAGTATGGGTGATGGCCCACCATGGAGGTGAATGGATCTCAAGACCCAGTGAGGAGGCGTACTTAGAGCTCCTTCTCGATCCAATGTTCACCTCTTCCTCGAGCGCCCGTTCGCTCTTCTCGACGCTCGACAAGCTGCAGATGCGCTACGCCCCTGGCCCCCATATGTACCTGAGCTCCATCGGGGTCGCCGCCGAGGCTCGAGGGCGAGGGGTCGCCTCCCTTCTGATAAGACCTTTCTTAGCTATGGCAGATGTCCGCTCCCTGCCCATCTACACGGAGACCGTGAAGGCTTCCAACATCCCCCTCTATGAGCACTTCCATTTCGTGGTCGTGCAATCGGTCGGCATATCGGGGAGCGGACTTACGATATGGTCCCTCTTGCGTTGTCCGCGGACCTGAGCGGTTCGAAAAGTTAGTGCGGGGGGAGGGATTCGAACCCACGAACCACTAAGGACGGGATCTTAAGTCCCGCGTCGTTGTCCGGCTTGACTACCCCCGCGTTGGCGAGTTCATGCAAAGGTCGGTATTTCATTCTTTGGAGCCCAGATATATGGTCTGGGCCTCGCGCGGACGGCCATCTCCCCGTCCCAGCCGTCGCGTATGGTGGCCTCGAGGTCTGGGCCTCGCGCGGACGGCCATCTCCCTACGTCCGATTACCTCGGTCCCCTTCCCCATCGAGGAGCGTACC
>LJKK01000039.1 GCA_001421185.1 Methanomassiliicoccales archaeon RumEn M1 | reverse complement strand
CAGGACCGGCAGCCCGCCACCAGGACCGAGCGCCGGCCTTCCAGCATCTCGATCGAGCGGGCCAGGTCCTTCCGCTCGGCGATGATCATGCGTCCCCCTCCAGCAGGTCGATCGGGCCCAGCCTCTCGGCGCGCTCCTCCATCGACCTCATGGCCTCCACCAGCCTGACGTACTGCACCGAGGCGATCTCGACCATCTCCACCCTGTCGGGCGACAATCCGATCTGCTCCAGGATGCTCTTGGCCTCATCGACGTTCCGGTGTGCCTCATGGTTGCCGGTGCGGAAGCGGCAGTTGCCCGCCAGGCATCCGACCACCAGGACCGCGCGGGCGCCCTGGCGTAGCGTCCTCAGTATGGTCGTCTCGTCCACCCGCCCGGAGCAGGGGACCTCCACCACGGCCGCCTCCGGAACGGCCAGGCCGTTCTCCCTGGCAAGCTCCAGCGCGCCCGTGGCGGCGGAGCATATCAACATGACAACGTTGCTCATCCTCCCTCCATGGCCGCTGTGATGCGGGCCTCCAGTTCCTGATCGGTGCTGCCCGGGAGGACTATGGCCCTCCCGGCGCAGGCGGCCACGCACTTGCCGCACGACCGGCAAAGGTCGCCGTCGATGCTCGCCTTCCCCTCGGCGTCCATGCTGGCCGCGCCGAAGGGGCAGATGCGGACGCAGGTCAGGCAGGCCAAGCATCTGTCCTGGTCGACCTCTGCCGGTCGCGCCCTCTCCGTCGCCGGGCGGAGGGCGATGGTGGCGGCCGCCCTTGCTTCGGTCGTCAGCTCGTCATCGAGCAGATCGGCCCTTACCATCAGGACTCCCGGGCGAACGGTGGTCAGCGGCCCCATGCCGACCGTCCCCCGGCAGGCCTGACGCTCGCTCGTGGCCGACTCCGATATGACCGCGTCAGGCACCATCGACACGGTGGCGCCCGTCAGGTCGTCGATGACCTCCATCCTCCGCCCGTCCCATTCCACCGCCCGCGGGCGGATGAAGAGCGCTCCAGCCTGCTGGACCTGGCGGTACAGCAGCTCATCGCGGCCGTACGCCAGCACCTCATCGACCAGGACGATCGCCCTGCCACCATCGTCCAGGATCCGTTCTATCGCCCTCAGTGCGCGCGCCCTTCCGCCGCGATGAGGGCCTCCCCGCAGGTCCAGGACGACCGTTCCTTTCGGCGTGTGGCCTCCTGACAGGACGCTCAGCGGCATCGTCCCGTCCTCTGGCGGCGACGCCTCGAGGTCGCTCACGAGGATCACGGCGGAGCATTCTATCTCTCCTTCATCGGTCACCACCTTCATCTTGCCCGGGGCCCCTGGACCGCCAGCGGTCCTGAGGATGCGCCACCGATGCCGTCCGAAGGTAGGGCGCAGCTCGCCCCTTCGTCGCGAAGCAGGACCGCCCTGCCTCCCTGCCGGACCACCTCGTCCGCCACCAGGTCCGCGGCGGTCCCCGTTCCCACGACCACCACGGTGCTCATACGCCCTCCATGATGGTCGCCGCCCTGCCGGCAGCGGCGATGCCTTCCTTGACGCTCTCATCGATGTCCTTGGGGCCGGTGCAGCAGCCCGCCGCCAGCACCTTGCCGTGGGCCGGAAGGAAGAATCCGAGGTCGTCCAGAGGGACGCCGAGCATTGATGCCAGTTCCCTGTTGCCAGGCGAGGGTAGCAGGCCCACGGTCAACATGACCACGTCGAACGCGCGCTCGTGCACCTGGTCGTCGGCATCGGCATAGCGTACCACCGGGCGGCCGTCCCGTTCCACCACCTCGGCGGGGCGGGAGCGTATCACCGATGCTCCGGACGAACCCCACCTCGAGAGCGCATGCAGGTCGCCGTCCAGGGGCCGCCAGTCCATATGGAAGAACGTGATGTCCAGCCCGGGCCGGGAGGTCTGCAGGTGCCGGGCCAGCTGGTACGCGTACTTGCAGCAGACCTTGGAGCAGTACGCCGCCCCCCGCCCCGCGTCCCGGGAGCCCACGCACTGGACCACCGCCAGCCTCGCCCCGTCCGGCAGCTCGAAGGTGCCGTCGCGCACCCTTCTGTCCACCTCCAAGGCCGACATCACCCCGGGGACCGAGCCATGGCCCAGGCGGGGATCGAGCGCTGGATCGAAGGGCGTTGCGCCGACCGACACGATGATCGAGCCGAAGCTCACCTCCTCGATGCCGTCCGGTCCGGCGATGACGGCCGCTCCATCGTCCATCCTGATGTCGGCGATGCGCGAGGAGGTCATCACGGCGACGCGGTCAGAGCTCAGCGCGTCCCGCCGCACGTCCACCGGGAGGCAGGCATCGCAGCGCTGGCAGCGTTCGGTGCTCTTGCAGCAGTGGGATCCCGCCAGGCCTCCCAGCCTGTCGGCGGCCTCCACTATGGTGCACGACGCCCCGCGGCGGGACAGCTCCGCGGCGGCGGCGCAACCCGCGGCTCCTCCGCCAATTATGAGAACGCTGTTGGGACTGCCCTTCACCGACCGGCCTCCGGGCTTCCAGAAATATGGCGATATTTAACGCTTGCCGAACAGGGCACGAGGAAGGGAGAACATTAGATATAAGCGACTTCCGGTCTACGGACCATGCGCCGTGCGGCCTTCACCGTGGATGTGGACCGGGACGTGAACGTTCCATTGTCTGGAGCGCTCCCGGCGGGATCGGCGCCGAGGGACGGCGACGGTTCTCCCCGCTTCTCCTCGTCGGCCCGCGGGCTGGTCCTCCTGGTGGATGCGCTCGACGAGCTGGGCATCAGGGGCACGTTCTTCCTGGAGGCCGAGGCTGCCCAGCACATCGCCGCGGAGGTCGACCTTCGCCGTCTGCTGCGCGGCCACGAGGTCGCATCGCACGGCTTCTCGCATGAGGACCTGACCGGGAAGAGCACCGGGCTGCCGCTCAATGGCGAGGAGAGGGAGAACATCATCGATCGCGCGGCCGAGACGATAAGGGACCTGACCGGCGTTCTCCCCCGGGGTTCCGCGCGCCGTATCAGCACGTCGATGATGCCGTGCACGAACTATTAGCCGCGCGGGGGTACCTGTACGATTCGAGCGCCACCGACGACATCGCGGAGCGACGGATCGGCCCTCGGACCCTCCCCAGCGGGCTGACCGAGATGCCCTGGCCAGGGGGATCGACGCCAGAGGGAAGCACATCCATTCCTATCTCTGGCCGATGCACGAGGGCAAACGGCGTCCGGACGACTACCTCCATCTCTTGGACCAGTTCGATGACGGCCTGATGGTGCTGGCCACCCACAGTTGGCATGTCGTGGAGACGTTCGCCGGGCCTCTTGACGAGCGTCAGGTCGAGGCCAACCTCGACAACGTCAAGGCGGTGCTGGAAGGCGCCATGGACATGGGCCTGGAATTCGTCACTCTGGAGGAGCAGGTGAGAGGCGATCGTCATGAGCGATGAGCAGAGCGGACAGTACGGCGGGGACGGGTATCGCCACGTCCTCGAGCTCGCCTGGGACCAGCTGCTGTCCTGTGATCCGAAGGGAGTGGCGAGAGATGCCCGGGCCCGCCTGGACGGTGGCCGCATGGCGCTCCCGTTCTTGGGCCGGGAGGCGTTGGTCGACCTTCGGTCCCGGACCATGACGATCGACGGGAAGAGTGCCTCGGTCGCGGAAGGCATACTGGCACTGCACTATCTGGCCGGCGCTCGCTCGGCGTCGCCAACGGGCGAATGGATCTCGTTCCGCCAGCTGCCCGGAGGACATGCATATTTCGGGGCGTTCAAGCGACGGACCATCGACGGGATCGCAGCCCTGTTCCAGCGCCGGCCGGTATCTCTAGTGGCGGCGGCCAGGGGCCTCGGAGGCAGCGAACTGTCGATCGGAGATGCGTCGGTGCGACTGGACGTCTTCCCCAAGGTGCCAGTGGCGGTGGTGGTATGGGCGGGGGACGACGAGATCGACGGCTCGGCCAACGTACTGTTCGACGAGACCGCACCGATGCACCTCCCGGTCGAGGACCTGGCCGTGATCGGCGCCATCGTCCATGACGCTTTGTCAGACGCTGTCCGACGTTCTAGCTGAGCCCTATGATACGCCCCTCGTCAGTGTAGTCGATGTGCTCGGCGGCAGGCCGCGACGGCAGTCCGGGAATGAGCATCATGTTGCCGCACAGCGGGACGATGAAACGAGCGCCGGCGGACAGCAGGACCTCTCGGACCGTGAGCGTCCATCCCTTGGGGGCCCCTTGAGGCGCGGGTCGTCGGAGAGCGACATCTGGGTCTTGGCCATGCATATGGGGAGGTGCTCCCCTCCCGCCAGCTCGATGGCCCTGATGTCCCTGGCCGCCGTCCCGACGTACTGAACGTCGTCGGCCCCGTAGATCTCGGTGGCGATCCTCCTGATCTTGTCCCTGATCGGCATGTTGACGTCGTAGAGGAACCGGAACTCGCTCCTCCGCGTTCTCAGCACCTCCATGACCGTCTCGGCCAGCTCCCTTCCTCCCTCACCGCCCTGGGCGAACACCTTGGACAGCGCGCACGGGACCCCCAGGCGGGCGCAGTGCGCTCGCACCAGCTCGATCTCCTCGGCCGAGTCGGTAGGGAAATGGTTCAAGGCCACCACCACCGGGACGCCATACCGGCGGACGTTCTCGATGTGCTTGTCCAGGTTGGCGAAGCCTCTCTCCAGCGAGTCCAGGTCGGGCGAGTCGCACTCCAGGATGTCCTCCAGGCAGGCCCCGCCATGCATCTTCAGCGCCCTCACGGTCGCCACCACGACCGCGCAATCGGGGGCGAAGCCTCCCTGGCGGCATACTATGTCGAAGAACTTTTCCGCTCCCAGGTCGGTGGCGAAGCCTCCTTCGGTCACCACGACGTCGCCCAGCTTGAGCGCGTACTTGGTGGCCAGGAGCGAGTTGGAACCGTGCGCGACGTTGGCGAACGGGAAGCCATGGACGAACACTGGCTGGCCTTCCAGCGTCTGCACGAGATTGGGCTGGATAGCGTCCTTGAGCAACAGGACCATGGCGCCGACACAGTCCAGCTGGCGGGCCCGCACCGGTTCGCCATCCATGTTGTACGCCACCACGATGTCCCCCAGCCGGGCGCGGAGATCGGCCACCGAGGTGGCCAGGGCGAGCACGGCGCTTATCTCCGAGGCGGCGGTGATGATGAACCCGCTCTCGTGAGGCACCCCACCCACCGCTCGTCCGCCCAGCCCCACCACGATGTTGCGCAGCTCCCGGCAGTTGGTGTCGATGGCCTTGCGCCATACGATCCTGGTGGGATCGATGTTCAGCTCGTTCCCCTTGGCGATGTGGTTCTCCAACATGGCCGACAGGAGGTTGTGCGCGGCCGATACCGCATGTATGTCGCCGGTGAAGTGCAGATCGATGTCCCACATGGGATATACCTGCGACATCCCGCCGCCGGTGGCCCCTCCCTTGATGCCGAACACGGGCCCCATGGACGGCTCCCTCAACGCTCCCACGACCTTGACGCCCAGCTTGCCCAGCGCCTGCATCAGTCCGATGGAGGTGACGGTCTTTCCCTCGCCGGCCTTGGTGGCGGTGATGGCCGTCACCAGCACCAGCTTGCCGTCCGGACGATCGTCGTAGCGCCGAAGCATCTCCAGGGGGACCTTGGCCATGTAGCGGCCGTAGAAATGCAGATCGTCCCGGTCCAATCCTAGCGAGGCGGCGATCTTCTCGATGGGCTGTGCTGACGCGTCCTGGGCGATGTCAATGTCGGCTTTCATCGGCGCCCCGGAGAATGGGCTGTACGATTAAAAAGGGTCGCAGAACCGGGCGGGTCATCGTCGGGGCATGGACGGTCGTGGGCGTCACCGCTCCCGCCTGCCCATGCCTCCTCGCCCCTCCGGGCGTCCGGCGGCCCGACGTTCGCAATATTAATTAGAGGACATGAGCTAACCGTGGACGGGTCGTCCAATGTCTGCTAGCATCATCAAGGGAAGCGAGATAGCCGAACAGATCAGGGAAGAGCTCAGGACCGAGATAGCCGCGCTCAAGGAGAAGGGGATCACGCCCGGCCTGGCGGTGGTGCTGGTGGGGGAGGACCCCGCCTCCCAGTCCTACGTGCGGATGAAGGGAAAGGCCTGCGAGGACCTGGGCCTGTTCTCGCAGACCATCATAAGGCCGGCCGACACGTCGGAGGACGAACTGCTCTCCCTGATCGATTCGCTCAACGCCGACCCGCGGATCCACGGCATCCTGGTCCAGCTGCCGCTGCCCAAGCACATCGACGAGAACAAGGTCATCCTTCGCATCGACCCCGACAAGGACGTGGACGGGTTCCATCCCATCAACGTCGGTAAGATGCTCATCGGCGAGCCGGGCTTCCTGCCCTGCACCCCCCATGGCATACAGGAGATGCTGGTCCGCTCCGGGAACGACCCCGAGGGCAAGCATGTGGTCGTGGTGGGGCGCAGCAACATCGTCGGAAAGCCGGTCGCGGCCATACTGGTGCAGAAGAAGAAAGGGGCCAACGCCACCGTCACCCTGGCCCACTCGCGCACCAAGGACCTGGCCTCCATCACCAGGATGGGGGACATACTGGTGGCCGCGATAGGCTCGCCGGAGCTCATCAAGGCCGACATGGTAAAGGAGGGCGCGGTGGTCATCGACGTCGGGTCGAACCGCATCGAGGACCCCTCGGCCAAGAAAGGCTATCGCTGGGTGGGGGACGTGGACTTCGAGAATGTGAAGGAGAAGGCGTCGGCCATCACGCCCGTTCCGGGAGGGGTGGGCCCGATGACGATAGTCATGCTGATGAAGAACACCGTCCTGTCGGCCTCCCGGTCTGCGGGGGTGACACCGGGACAAGGTCGGGCGGCCGCGTCCAAGCGCCCCCGGCCCCCGGTGCTCGCATCCAACGTTCCGCGGGCGGTTTGGTCGATGAGCATGAAAACATTTAAGCACACCATCCCATAATCCCTGCTGAATGCTGCGAGAGTGTACTGCCCATGGTTACTTCAGAGGGGACGTCTGTCCGGTGTGTGGTGAACCGGGCAAATTCCTTATGAGCGACCAGGAGCTGGAGAGGATAGGCCGAACCATGGCCGGGGCGCTTCGTCATTTCCCCGAGAAGTTCAATCTGCACATGGACGAACAGGGCTTCGTGCCCATGAGGGAGTTCATCTTTGCCATAAAGGCGTACAACCCGCGGTACCATTGGCTGAGGCCGCACCACATCATCGCGCTGATCGAGACCGACCCCAAGGGACGGTATCAGAGCAGCACCGACCTCATCAGGGCGACGTACGGTCACACCATCGATCTGGACCTGCGCCTCCCCACCGACAACATCCCTGATCACCTATACTATCCGACCACCGAGGAGGAGGCGGACATCATTCTGGAGACGGGGCTCAAACCATCGGACCGCAAGCTGGTCCATCTTTCCAAGACCTACGCCGACGCCTTCAACGCGGGACGGGTCAGGACCGACACCCCGGTCATCCTGGAGATCGATGCCAAAGGCGCCATAGCCAGCGGTCTGGAGATCCAGAGGGCCGCCCGAACGGTGTACCTGATCGGAGAGGTCCCCGCTGAGTTCCTCAGCAGGGCGGAGGAGCAAGAGGTCATGGAAGAGGGGTCGGACGACGAGTGAGGCCCCCGCGATAATCTAAATAGTCCGCCATCGTAGGATGAGCGTGCACGCTCCGACCGGACCACGGGCCGAGAGCCCGGCCCTCCATGTACTGGACTTCTACTGGGACGAGTTCACCCCGCGGCTGGAAGCGTACGATGCCGATGCCGGCGAGGTGGTCGCCATACCGCTCGACCGGCTGGACATGAGCGTTTCGGAGGAGCGCCGCTGCGTCGGCAGCTTCGAGGGCGGCTACCGCCCATGCTCGGACGGGAGGCCGGTCGGCCGGACCGCCCAGTGCCGCCAGTGCATGGGCAGCTGGGCCGACGTGCAGAGGTGCGTGTTCGAGCCGCAGTGCACGGGAGGATCATGCGAGCACCACGACTTCTGCGGCCGCCGCCACGTGGTGTACCTGGCCGCCTACGGCACCCTGGTCAAGGTGGGGATGACCTCGGCCGCACGGGTGCGTCGGAGGGGCATCGAGCAGGGGGCGGACGCCATCGTGCCGGTGCTGATGTGCCAGGACCGTCAGGAGGCCAGGCGCTTGGAGAAGGAGACATCGGCGCGCTTCCGGATCCCCCAGGAGCTCAGGGTCTCGAAGATCGCCTCGCAATGGACCCATCCTCCATCCAGGGACGTGAGCGAGAACCTTCTGACGTACCATCGCCGCCGCCTAGCGTCATGGAGGCCGATAATGGACGAGGAGGTGCAGCACCTGGACGGGCATCCAGTGCGCGCCTATCCGAGAACCCCTCCCACGGCGGCCGGTACCGCCGGCCATCATGGCGGGGAGGTCCTGGGAGTAAAGGGGAGATTCATGATCTACCGACCTCCAGGAGGGGAGAGCCGGCTGCTGGACCTTAGCGACCTGCCGTCCCGAACGGTCGTCCTGGGCCCGGGCGACGCTCGTACGCCTCCATTGGATATTACGGAGCGGCGCTGGGAGCAGATGCCCCTGGACCTTCGCCTCGACGCCGCCGTCCGCCAGGCCCAGAGGAGCCATTAAGCGATGGCCAGATGCATCGATGAGTACGGATGGAAGCAAAGTCATATCTACGGGCTTCCTTATTGAAGTCCGCCCAATTTTGGAGACAATCAGATGAGCCAGATACTCAGTCCGGACGATATCACCCGGAAATATGGTAAGATGTTCTGCCGGGGCGTGTACACGCTGGTGGACGAGGAGAACGGCAAGGCCATGATCATCGAGGAGTGTTCCGCTAAGGGACCGGTGGAATGGGATGCCGCCAACCGTCGCCGCGCTGGCGGGGCGATAACCGGCGTCAGGGTGGAGGGCACCACCCTTATCATGGACGCCATCATAGGCGAGCGGGAGGTCCGGTTCGGACCCGCCTCCAAGGATGTGGGAGGGCAAGGTCTGAAGGCGTTGAAGGTGGAGGGGGACCGCGTCCGCACCACCTGGGTCGGCCTGGCAGGGGCCAGCGTGGGCATTGGAGCATGCATGCCCCAGGGCCCCGGCACCATCGAGGCCGTGTATCCGGACGACGCCAAGGTGGGAGGCGCGCACCGCATAGAGGTGTCGGTGGTGACCCCCAAGATGGTCAGGGTCATATATGCGGTCGATGACACCGACACCAAGGAGAAAGGCGCGTCCTGGGTCCTCATGCTCAAGATGGCCAACTCCGCTCCGCTCGGCCATTATCTGGAGCACAAGATCGTGCAGCTCAATCCCGATGTGCCGGAGAAGACCACCAACTGTGTGGCGGTCGGCGTATCGTTCGCCGTGGAGCCCAAGGACCTGGACGCCCTGACCGACTACGTCATCAACTTCGTTCGGGAGAACACCTTCTCGGAGAACACCACCATCGCAATGTACCAGGGGCTGTCAATACCAGAAGAGGCCCGGGCGTACGGCCTCAGGGCCAAGAAGGAGATCATGAAGGTCGAGGACGCCATGAAGGTCGCCGAGGCCAGCGGCATACGCCTGATCGAGGTCACGGGCAAGCGGGGCACCATTGGGGCGGTCGCCGGCATCGGGTGCTTCGACATGGGCCTGGCCGCCGCCGCGCTGCCTGGTGATCTCGACCCTTAGACAAGGGGGAGCATGGAGCCTCTAAAGGAAGCCACCGCCATCAAGAGCGAGATCTCGCGGGTGATAGCCAGCACGGCCTATCAGACCTACGAGAAGCGCCTCCTCAAGGAGGTCAAGGAGGGCGAGGTGCCACATCACGTGGCGGTCATCATGGACGGCAACCGCCGCTTCGCCAAGGAGTTCGGCCTCACTCCCACCGAAGGACACCTGAAGGGAAAGGACAAGCTGGAGGAGGTCCTGGACTGGTGCATGGAGCTGGGCGTGAAGGTGCTGACGGTATATGCGTTCAGCACCGAGAACTTCAATCGCGACATCGATGAGGTCGATTCCCTGATGCAGATGTTCGAGGAGAACTTCTACCGTCTGGCAAAGGACGAGAGGGTGCACCGCCACGGCATCCGGGTCAGGGTGCTGGGGCAGCGGGACCTTCTGCCCGACAACGTCCTCAAGGCCATCGAGGCCGCCGAGAGCGCCACTGCTCATTACAGCAACTTCCACTACAATCTGGCCACGGCATATGGCTCCCGGCAGGAGATCCTGCATGCCATAAAGCGGATCGCCCAGCAGGTGAAGGACGGCAACCTGGAGGTGGACGACATCGACGAGCAGACCTTCTCCAACTTCCTGTACACCGCCGACCTGCCCGACCCCGACCTCATCCTGCGAACGTCGGGCGAGGAGCGCGTCTCCAACTTCCTGCTGTGGCAGCTGGCGTACTCGGAGCTGTACTTCACCGACGTATATTGGCCGGGTTTCAGGAAGATCGACCTCCTGCGGGCCATACGCTCCTATCAGTTACGTCAGCGCCGGTTCGGCAAATGACAAGGTTTTTGTGAACCTTCCCCGTTGGGTGGCCGCTCCAAGGTGAACGAATGGCCAAAGAAGACCTCATACTGATCCATGCTCCCAGCGTCTATGATTTCCGCAAGGAGTCCCTTTTCTACGGGCCGGTAAGCGATCTGGTGCCCTCCACTCCCGTCTTCGAGATGTACCCCTTTGGTTTCACCACCATGGCGGTGCAGCTGGCCAAGGCGGGCTACCGCGTCAGGATCATCAATCTGGCATCCATGATGCTCAACGACCCGGATCTGGACGTGGAGAGGTTCCTGGGCCGCCTGAGGTCCAGCGTGTTCGGTCTGGACCTGCATTGGCTCCCCCATGCCCATGGCTCCCTGGCCGTCGCCGAGATCCTTCGCCGCCTGCATCCCGATTCCAAGATCCTTTTCGGAGGCTTCTCCTCTTCCTATTACCACGAGGAGCTGATCCGATATCCTCAGGTGGACCTCGTGCTCCGCGGCGATTCCACCGAGATGCCGCTGCTGCACCTGATGGACGCGCTGGACAAGGGAGAGGACCTCTCCTCCGTCCCGAACCTGACCTGGAAGGACCAGTCGGGAGTCCATGTCAACGAGCTCAGCTACATACCGGACAGCATGGACCATCTTGACATCGACTATGGTTGGATCGTGCGGTCGGTCATAAGGCATCGTGACCTGGAGGGAGCCAAGCCCTTCAAGGACTGGGACCGTTTTCCCATAACGTCGGTGTTCACGGTCCGGGGATGCTCGCTGGCATGCGCGGTGTGCGGCGGAAGCTGCGGGGCCCAGCGCCGCGTGCTGGGACGCAGCAAGCCAGCCTTCCGCTCTCCTGAGAAGGCGGCCCAGGACATCGCCAACGTGGAGAGCTATATCAAGGCCCCGGTGTTCGTGGTCGGCGATGTCCGCCAGTACGGGGGCGACTACGCTGAGCGTTTCTTCGCCGAATGCCGCCGCCTGGACCTGGACAGCCACGTGGTGCTGGAGCTGTTCACTCCGGCCCCCGAATCCTTCTTCCAGGAGGCGGAGCGGACGTTCTCCCGCTACAGCATCCAGTTCTCTCCCGACTCGCATGACGAGAAGGTCCGGTATGCATTGGGAAGGAGGTTCGACAACGCCGGCCTGGAGAAGAGCATCACAGCGGCCCTGGACAATGGATGCCAACGCTTCGACATGTTCTTCATGATCGGTCTGCCCGAGCAGACGAGGGAATCGGCCTTGGCCTCGGCCGACTACACCCGGCGACTGTACCAGCAAAATCGCAACGACCCGCGCCTGGTCGTGTACACGTCGCCCTTGGCCCCGTTCCTCGATCCGGGCAGCATCGCGTTCGAGAACCCCGAGAAGTTCGGCTACCGCCTGTTCGCCCGCACCTTGGAGGAGCACCGCGTGCGCCTACCGTCGCCCAACTGGAAGGACGTGCTGTCCTACGAGACCAAGTGGATGACGCGCGACGACATCGCCGAGACCTCGTACGATGCGGCCGACCGCCTGAGCGACGTCCGCCGGGACGTGGGCTTGATGACCGACGAGGAGCACCTTCTCAGGTCGCAGCGCTCCCGGGAGGCCCGGCGACTGCTGGTGGAGGTCGATGCGGCCATGAGGCTGCCCGAGAAGGAACGGACCGAGAAGATGGCTTTGCTAAAGACGAGAGGGGAGGAGCTGATGGAATCGACCATCTGTCAGAAGAGGGACCTGGTGTGGGACTCCCCATCCATCCTCAGCTCCGTGCCCCGGGCCGCACTTGGCGTCCTGAGGGGCCGCTCGCGCCGCAAGCGGGCCTGATCAGCTCCTGCCCAGCTCGGCGGACTTCCTTGCGGCCGCCTCCACAGCGTCGATCACCATGCCGCGCAGGCCGCCCTCTTCCAGCACCCTCAATCCCTCGATCGTGGTGCCAGCGGGGGAGGCCACCATGTCCTTCAGGGCGGCCGGGTGCATCTTGGTCTCCAGGACGGTCTTGGCCGCGCCGAACACCGTCTGGGCGGCCAGGGTGACGGCCGCGTCGCGGGACAGGCCGCACAGCACCCCGCCATCGGCCAGGGCCTCGATCATCATGTAGACATAGGCGGGACCGCTGCCGCTCAGGCCGGTGACCGCATCCAGCAGCTTCTCCTCCATGGGGAATGCCACTCCGACCATGTCGAGGATCCTCTGCACCAGCTCCTGGTCCTCCTTGCGGGCGGACTTGCCCATGGCGAAGCCGGAGGCGGAGGCGCCCACGAGACAGGGCTGATTGGGCATGACGCGTATCACCCTGACGCCCCAGTTCAGGTGCGACTCGATGAAGGAGATCTTCACTCCCGCCGCGATGGAGATCACCAGATGGTCGGCCGTCAGGAGGGGCTTGAGCTCGTCCAGGACCGCGGCGATCACGTTGGGCTTGACGGCCAGCACGATCACCTTGGCCTCCTTGGCCACCACCGTGTTGTCCGGCACCGTCGTTATCTCCAACGTCTGGGTGATGTACTCGCGCCGGGAGGCCACGACCTCGCTGGCAATGATCTCGAGGGGAGTGGCCTCCCCGGAGTTGATGATCCCCTTCATCAGTGCCTCTGCCATGTTGCCCGCGCCTATGAAACCGATCTTCTTTGCCATGATATCACATCGAATGGAACGCGATGACCGCTGAACGTTGGCAGTAATGCACGTGCTGATAAATCAGTTGTCCTGTCCTCCCGTGGGCCGCAGGTCCCGGCTACGTCCTGCCCAGGTACCTGATCACCTCGTGCATGAATGCCGGGAGGTCGTCGGGGCACCGGGACGTGATGATGTTGCCGTCCACCACCACCTCCTGGTCCACATGCTCGGCCCCGGCGTTGATCATGTCGTCACGCAGCGAGGGCCAGCAGGTGATCCTCTTACCCTTCAGTATGCCGGCCGATGCCAGGACCCAGGGGCCATGGCAGAGCGACGCCACCATGCCGCCCTTCTCATGGACCTCCCTCACGATCTTCGAGAATCCAGGTCGAAGCCTCATCTTGTCGGGCGCGTATCCGCCCGGGACGATGACGGCATCGAAGGACTCGGCCTTGGCCTCATCGGCCCCCATGTCCACCTTGTTGATGGTCCCATGCTTCCCCGAATGTCCTTCCTTCTTGCCCGAACCGATCACCACCGGCTGATGCCCCGCCTCCTTCAAACGATAGTAAGGGTACCAGAACTCAACATCCTCGAACAGGTCCTCGGTGAGCACCGCGATCCTCATGACACGCACCTCGCTCCCATTCCTTCTCTTTTCGGCGAATAATAATATTGTCCGCCGCTGGAGCGATAAGCCGTTCCTTTCTTCGATGATAACATGCCAAGAATTCGCTTCGACTCGTCTAATTTTCTATGGAGAGAACGGAACTTTTTTCCAGGTATGGCCAGATAGCCAGTAAACTATTATTGAGAGAACGTATTTATAGAGGCCGACTATTGTCCCTGCAATGCTCTTGGACACCTACTTGCCAATAGCAATCTACATTGTGATTGCACTTGCGATCCCCGTCATCGCGTTCTGGATGAACGATCTTTTTCGGCCATCCAAGCATACCGCATTGAAGGGGGAGACCTACGAGTGCGGTGAGGTTCCAATCGGAGAGGCACAGGTCCAATTCCACTTCCAATTCTATATGTACGCCATTATTTTCGTAGTATTTGACGTCATTACCGTTTTCCTTCTGATCTGGGCTCTCAATTTCGATTTCCTCACCGACGTATCGAAGATCATCATGCTAGCATTCTTCGCTCTCATGCTGGTCGGGGCCTTTTATGCCCTGAAGAAGGAGGATAGGATATGGATCTAAGCTTACAGCCTCATGCGATCGCCATGACGGCAAAGGAGTTCAAGGAATGGTCTGGCAATATGATTCGCGAGCTAACCAAGGCGACCGGTGTCAATAAGGTGGTCGACAAGGTCGCCCAGCCCTTCTTGAACTATGGAGTGCGGAACTCTATCTACCCGCTCCACTTCGGTATCGCTTGCTGCGCGTTGGAGATGGCGGCTTGCTCAGGCCCTCGTTTTGACAATGAGCGATTGGGAATGGTCTTCCGTTCATCGCCCCGTCAGTGCGATGTGCTCCTGGTGAACGGATGGGTGACCAAGAAGCTACGGCCATCCCTGCGCAGACTGTACGAGGAGATGCCAGATCCCAAGTGGGTTATCGCAATGGGCGAATGCGCGATGACCGGCGGCCCCTGGTACGACTCCTACAATGTGGTGCAGGGCGTTGACACGTTCATCCCCGTGGACATCTACATTCCCGGCTGCCCGCCCCGTCCGGAGGCCATGATCGACGGCTTCCTTAAACTGCACCAGAAGATGAAGGACTCCAAGGTCGGCGAGTTCCTACAGGATTGAGGTGGGAAAGTGGAAAGCAATGTGTATTCTGTAGAGCAGGTCAAGGACAAGGTCGCACAGGCCTTCCCTGCCGTCGTATTCAACGATGCCAAGATCGAGCCTCGCCGCCTTTACATGGCCGCCGACCGGTCGGTCCTGTTCGAACTATGCAAGCTCCTGAAGGACGAGCTTGGATTCGACCACTGCAGCCTGGTGAGCGGCGTGGACTATTGTGACAAGTTCCAGACGGTCTATCACATCACCTCTTATACAAGCAACATAACCGTCGAGATCGTGGTCGACCTGCCTCATGATGAGCCCGAGGTCGACTCCGTGACCCCGCTGTGGGCCGGGGCGAACTGGCACGAGAGGGAGACCTATGACATGTTCGGCATCATTTTCAAGGGCCACCCGAACCTGAGAAGGCTCCTGCTCCCTGAGGATTACAAGTTCTTCCCGATGAGGAAGGATTGCCACGAAGGAGGGCGGTAAGATGGCAGAGATGTGGATAAACATGGGTCCTCAGCACCCCATGACCCACGGGTTGTGGAACATGAGGATCAAGGTCGATGGCGAGACGATCGTGGACGCTGAACCAGTCATCGGCTACCTGCACCGCGGCTGGGAGAAGATGGTCGAGGACCGCAATTACATCCAGATCATCCCCATGGCCGACCGGCTTTGCTATGGTTCCTCCTTCACGTGGAGCCACGTGTACTGCATGGCCGTGGAGAAGCTCATGGACATCGAGGTGCCGGAGAGGGCGAAGTACATCCGGGCCATGTCCGACGAGCTCCAGAGGATCGGCAACCACCTCATGTGGCTGGCCGCCATAGGTACCGACCTCGGTAACCTGACCGTGTTCCTCTACGCCACCAGGGACAGGGAGCTGTTCCTGGACCTGTTCACCGCCTTGACCGGTGCCAGGATGACCTACAACTACTGTCGCATCGGCGGCGTTCGCAACGATTCTCCTGCCAATTGGGTGAGGGACCTCGAGAGGACCCTCGACTACTTCGAGAAGCGGCTCAAGGAATATGACATGCTGATCGACCAGAGCAAGCTATTCCGCATGAGGATGGAGGGCCTTGGTTACATGTCCCCCAAGGACACCATCAACGCGGGCATCACCGGCCCCGTCCTGAGGGCGGCCGGCGTTAAGCAGGATCTCCGTCATAACGATCCCTATGAGATCTATGACGAGCTCGACTGGCATATGTGCACTCATGACGGCTGTGACACCTGGGCCCGTTACCGCGTGCGCATGATGGAGATGCAGGAGTCGGTCAACATCGTCAGGGAATGCCTGAAGAAGATGCCCAAGGACGGGCCTATCAGGGTCAAGACGCCCCGCACGGCGCCGGCTGGAACGGCAATGGCGAGGATGGAGGACCCGAGGGGAGAGAGCCTGATGTACGTGGTGGGAGACGGCACCGGTAAGCCCTACCGCCTGTCGGTCAGAAGCCCCCTCTTCGTGATACTGTCAGCGTCCGACAAGCTCATCAAGGGCTCCAAGATCGCCGATGTCCCTTCGATCCTGGGCATGCTTGATGTCTGCATGGGCGAAACGGATCGGTGATCACCATGTATCTTGATCTTTGGGGTTTAGTGGGCGGCCTGGTCCATTGGCTGATGGTGGATATAGTCGGGACTATCCTAGACTGGCTCCACCTGTATGCCTTGGCGGATTGGCTGGGAAGCCCAGGCGTATTGCAGATCGTCACCATCTTGGTGGTGGCGCTGATCATATTGATTGTGGGCATGTTGGTATCGATCACGCTCATTTGGCAGGAGCGTAAGATGCTCGGCAGGTTCATGGACCGTGTCGGTACCCAGGTGGGTCCGTTCGGTCTGTTCCAGAACTTTGCCGATGCGTTCAAGGTCCTGGTCAAGGAGTACATCGTACCGAATGCCGCGGACCGACTGATCTACCCCCTGGCACCCATTCTCATCATCGGTGTGTCCATGGCCATGTTCGTGACCATACCGTACAGCCAGGGATTCTACATGTCCGACTCCGATCTCAGCGTCATCCTCACCCTGGCCATGTTCGGGGTGATCCCGTTCGCGGTGCTGCTGGGAGGGTGGGCGTCGAACAACAAGTATACTCTTATCGGAGGCATGCGTGCGGCCGCGCAGACCTGCGCCTACGAGGTGCCGCTGCTTCTGTCCGTGGCGAGCGTGGTCGTTCTCACCGGCAGTCTGAGCCTCAACGATGTGGTGGCCTATCAGCAAGAGAACGTCTGGATGGTCGTTCCGCTGATCATCGGGTTCCTGGTGTTCATCATCTCCATGATCTCGGAGATCGAGAGGGTCCCCTTCGACCTTCCCGAGGCCGAGGCGGAGCTCGTGGAAGGATGGGGCACGGAGTACGGCGGCATGAGGTTCGGACTGATCATGATGTCCGAGTATGCGCGCGCTTTCGTAGGTAGCTCTCTCGTCGCTCTACTGTTCCTTGGCGGATGGGCCGGCCCCACCTTCGGTATCATTCCCGAAGGGCTGTGGTTCCTGCTCAAGATGTTCCTGGTCTTCACCATCTTCATTTGGGCCAGGGCCGCTCTGCCCCGTGTCAGGACCGACCAGATCCTTCACATCTGTTGGAAGAGACTGCTTCCGTTGGCAGCGATCAACCTCTTCATCGCGGTCTTCTTCAAGACGATGGGGTGGTTCTAATGGCTGACAAGCAACAATCTAGAAAGGAGAAGGAGCTAGGGCTCACCGGCTTCATCGTGAAACCCATGTACATCACGATGAAGCAGTTCATCAAGGCCATCGTGAACAGGCCCCAGACCATACTGTATCCCTGGGAGAAGATGGCCCTGCCCGATGCGTTCAGAGCCCGCCCGGGGCTGGTGTTCGACAAGTGCATCGGCTGCGGCATCTGCATGCGCGTCTGCCCGACCAAGTGCATCGATCTGGTTGAGGTCGACGATCTGAAGAAGGCCGAGGGAGAGGAGGTCAAGAAGGTCAAGCGCCCCCGCGTCAATGTCGGCCGGTGCATGATGTGCGGCTACTGCGCCGAGTACTGCCCCACCGACGCCATGATCGTGACTCACGACTATGAGCTGGCGACCTACAACAGGGAGGATGCGATCTTCGATCCCTACCGGCTCCAGTACGAATCGCGGCCTGGCCTGGAGGTGCACATCAACGAGGTCCTTCCCTCCGAGCTAGGCAAGGAGGGCGTTGCCCCTCGCCGCAGGACCGAGCACAAGGACCTGCCGGTGCTGGAGGACAAGAAGTGCATCAGCTGTTCCAGGTGCGCCAAGGACTGCCCCGTGGACGCCGTCAAGATGGTGGAGGTCGGGGTCAATGAGAAGGGCAGGCCCATCAAGAGGCCGGTCTTCGACGCCGAGAAGTGCGTCTCCTGCGAGACGTGCGTCGAGGTGTGTCCCAAGGACGCCCTGACCATGGAGGAGGTGCTGTAATGGCCGTAGTTTGGTCTATCGAGTGGGACGTCGCGGTCTTCTTCATCCTCGCGGCCATCATGATCATCGGCGCGATCGCCGTCATATGGAGCAAGGAGATCGTGCGCAGCGTCATGTGGCTGACCATGGTGTTCGTGGGCGTGGGAGCGATCTACGTCCTCCTGGGCTCCGAGTACCTGGGCATCATACAGATCTTGGTGTACGTGGGCGCGGTCTCGGTGCTGATGCTGTTCGGTATCATGCTGACCAAGCGCCGTCTGCTGGGAGGCGATCGCTATGAATAAGCGCAAGGTGGCCATAGGGGTCACGGCACTGCTGTTCTTCGCGGTGGTGCTTGGCTCGGTCCTCATGACGCAGTGGCCCGCAGGAGAGCTGGCCGACACTGACAATGCGGAGCTGGGCATAACCCTGTTCGAGACCTACGGCATAGCCGTCCTGATGGTCGGTTTCGTGCTGTTCGTCGCCCTGCTCGGAGGCGTGTTCATTGCCCAGGAGGAAGAAAGATGATACCGATAGAGTACTTCTTGGCCCTCTCGGGCATTCTCTTCGTCATCGGAGCGCTGGGCGTGCTGACCAAGAGGAACGCCATAGTGGTCCTGATGAGCGTGGAGCTCATGCTGAACGCGGCCAACATCAACTTTGTGGCCTTCTCGTCGTACTACGGCAACCTGAACGGAGCGGTCTTCGCTCTGATCGCCATAGCCATTGCTGCGGCCGAGGTGGCGGTTGGTCTGGCCATCATAATGAACCTGTACAAGACCAGGGACACCATCAGTCTTGACGAGATCAATCTGCTGAGGTGGTAAGAATGACATTCGCAGAGTATGCCTGGTTGATCCCAATATTCCCCTTGATCGCCTTCGTGGTGGTAGGGTTCTTGGGCAACAGGCTGTTCAAGAACTGGGAGGGCGGCGCCCCGATAGCCATCGGAATGACGGCCATCTCGCTCGTCCTATCCCTCGCAGTGGCCTTCGAGGCCCTGACCACCGGGACCGGAACGCCGTTCATACAGTCCCTGGAGTGGATCGTGGTGCAGGGCGGCGAGTTCGCCTTCACCTTCAACATGGGCATCTACATCGACAACCTGACCGCCCTGATGCTCATCGTCGTCTCCTTCGTGGCGACCCTTGTCGTCATCTACTCCCTCGGCTACATGCATGAGGAGGGCGAGAAGAAGCGGCGCTACTACGCGGTCATCTCCCTGTTCATAAGCGTGATGCTAGGACTGGTGCTGGCCTCCAACTTCCTCCAGATGTTCATCTTCTGGGAGCTGGTGGGCCTGTGCTCCTACCTGCTCATCGGTTTCTGGAACACCCGGCCCTCGGCGGCCTCGGCCGCCAAGAAGGCCTTCCTGGTGACCAGGATCGGCGACATCATGTTCATGATCGGGCTGTTCGTGCTGTTCGTTGGTTTCCAGGGAAACCTCGACTTCGCTTACATCTTCGATAACGTCGACGCCTTCGTCGGCGGGAACGAGCTGCTGACCTTCGGCACCCTGATGCTGTTCGGCGGTGCGGTCGGCAAGTCGGCCCAGTTCCCCCTGCATGACTGGCTTCCCGACGCCATGGAAGGCCCGACCACCGTTTCGGCGCTCATTCACGCCGCCACCATGGTCAAGGCCGGTGTCTATCTGGTGGCCCGATCGTACCCCGTGATGGTCGAGACCCCCGACACCATGCTGGTCATCGCCTTCATCGGCGGTTTCACGGCGATCTTCGCCGCCACCATGGCGCTGAACAACACCAATATCAAGAGGGTGCTGGCGTATTCGACCATCAGCCAGCTGGGATACATGTTCCTAGCGCTTGGCGCTGGCGGGTACATCTTCGCCCAGCAGCCCGAGTTCAACGTCGGCTACGCTGCCGGCACCTTCCATCTCATGAACCACGCCTTCTTCAAGGCGCTGCTGTTCCTGTCGGCCGGCGCGGTCATCCACGCCGTGCACACCGAGGACATGCGGCTCATGGGAGGACTGTCCAAGAAGCTCAAGATCACCTCCCTGGTGATGCTGATCGGATGTCTGTCGATCGCCGGCATACCGCCCTTCAGCGGCTTCTGGTCCAAGGACCTGGTCCTTGAGGCGGCCTTCGCGGGAATAGAGTACAACAGCCTGTTCATTCTGCTGTACGCCTTCGGGCTGATCACGGCGTTCATGACGGCGTTCTACATGTTCCGCCTATGGTTCCTCACCTTCTCGGGCGAGCCCCGGGACAAGCATGCCTACGAGCATGCCCACGAGGCCCCAGCCGTCATGTGGGTGCCCCTGGCCCTCCTGGCCATCCTGGCCTTCGGGTCTGGCTTTGCCTTCCTGTTCGGCTTCGAGAGCACGCTGGTGCCCGGTCTGATGGACTTCCACCCCCATGAGGCGGGTCCGATCGACCTGCTGACGGCGGTGTTCACCAACGTCCTGACCTACGCGTCCATCGCGGCTGCGGTGCTGGGCATTGGGCTGGCCTACATGATGTACAAGAAGAGGGCGATCGACCCCGCCCGGTTCACCTCCGGCTCTGTCGGAAAGACCCTCTCCAACGTCCTCCTGGCCCGCTACGGGTTCACCAAGGGGTACGACTGGATCGGTCTGAAGGTGGTCTATGGCACCGCCAAGGTAGTGGACTTCATCGACCGCCGGCTCATAGATGGGCTCATAAACGGGATCAGCGCCGGACTGATAAGGTCCGGCAACTTCCTGCGCCGGGCCCAGACTGGATTCGTCCAGTCCTATGCGGCCGTCATCGTGGTGGGGGTGTCGTTGATCGTCATCCTCCTCTTCCTCGTGGGAGGGGTGATCTAAAATGTTTGAGAACATACCGATACTCTCGCTGCTAATCCTCTTCCCCCTGGTGGGCGCCATCGCGGCGTTCATGATGGGGCGGTCGCCCAAGGCGGCCAAGTACGCGGCCTTGGCCTTCTCGGCCATACCGTTGGCCCTCTCGACCCTGCTGCTGACCGAGTTCTCCCTTACCGGAGGCTTCCAGTTCGTCGAGAAATATCAGTGGATCAGCTTCCTGGGCATCAGCTTCCATCTCGGGGTAGACGGTGTCAGCATCACCATGGTCTTCCTGAGCACCCTGCTGGTGTTCCTTGCCATCCTGTTCTCATGGGATGTCGAGGAGCGTCTGCACCAATACATGGGCCTGATGCTGGTGCTCGAAGTGGGCGTCCTGGGCGTATTCCTCTCCCTGGACTACTTCGTGTTCTACATCTTCTGGGAGGTCGTGCTGATCCCGATGTACTTCCTCATTGCGATATGGGGAGGCGTCAACCGGGCCTACGCGTCGATAAAGTTCTTCATATACACCCACGTGGCCTCGCTGGCCATGCTGCTGGGTATATTCGCCCTGTTCTTCACCACGGCGCCTCTGCTGCAGGCCGATGGCCTGATCCCCGCAGACGCGATCGGCACCTTCGACATGCTGCTCATCGCGGACGTGGCCGGTGGTCTGGGCGAGATGCTGCAGATCGCCATCTTCGGAGCCCTGTTCTTCGGGTTCATCGTGAAGATGCCGGTGGTCCCGTTCCACACCTGGCTGCCGGACGCCCACGTCCAGGCGCCGACCGCCGGCTCGGTCCTGCTGGCCGGCCTGCTGCTGAAGATGGGGTCCTATGGTATCATACGGATATGCCTGCCCACCCTGCCCGAAGCGGCCGTCGACTTCCAGCTCATCATGGCGGTGATCGGCGTGGTGGCCATCATCTATGGCGCCCTGGCCTGTCTGGCTCAGAGCGACCTCAAGAAGATGGTCGCCTACTCGTCCATCTCCCACATGGGCATAGTCATGCTGGGCATAGCGACCCTTACGCAGCTGGGCATCGCCGCGGCGGTGTTCCAGATGTTCGCGCACGGCCTCATCACCGCCGTCCTCTTCATGGTCTGCGGGATGTTCCAGCACAAGGCCGGTACCAGGGAGATCCCCATGCTCGGGGGGCTGGCACCCAAGGTGCCCATCCTGTCCACTGTGATGATGATGGGCTTCATGGCTTCCCTTGGCCTGCCCGGCATGGTCGGCTTCCTGGCCGAGTTCATGGTGTTCACCTCGACCTATGATGCCTGGGGCGTGTGGGTGCTCGTGCCCATCGCCACCGTCGCCCTCACCGCGGCCTACTACCTGTGGGCCATGCAGAGGAGCATCTTCGGCGAGCTGACCACCAAGATCGACACCAAGCACCTCCATGACGCCTACTGGTTCGAGACCGTGCCTCTGGCAGTGCTGCTCGGCCTCATCATACTGTTCGGTGTCTGGCCAGCCTTCATGCTGGACCTCATCACGCCTTCAATACCGATGGTGTGGCCCCTCAGCGGGGTGATCTGAAATGATTGAATACGGAGCGATTTACCCAGAGATCATCCTGATCCTGTTCGCGGTGGCGATCCCTGCCCTGCACCTACTGATCAAGTCCAGCAGGGCCCTCGCCGGCATCTCGCTGGTTGGCATATTGGCATCCGCGGGAATGGTGGTCTACTACATGGTAGGAGACTACCCGGCCATCATCGGCGACCCGAGCGCCCCCCTGATCGTCTTCGACGCTCTGGCGGCGGTCTTCTCGCTGGTGTTCCTGAGCGTCGCCCTCGTGGTCGTCCTGGCCTCGGCCAGGTACGTGGAGAAGGACCGGCACCTGGCCGAGTACTACACCCTGATCATGATGTCGACCGCCGGCATGATGCTGGTGGCCTCGGCCCAGGACCTGCTTACCATCTACGTAGGCATCGAGATAGCGTCCATGGCGACCTATGCCCTGGTGGCCTTCCGCAAGAAGGACAAGCGGGGCTCGGAGGCGGCGGTCAAGTACGTCATCGTAGGCGGACTGTCCTCGGCCCTGTCCCTGTACGGCATCTCCTTGCTGTACGGGATCACGGGCACCTCCAGCCTCGCCGGCATCAACGAGGTGCTGGCCGCCCAGGGTGTCGAGCTGACGACCCTGCTGGCCCTGGCCCTGCTCGTCGCCGGGTTCGGGTTCAAGATCGCCATAGCTCCCTTCCACATGTGGGCCCCCGATGTGTACGAGGGTGCCCCCACTCCCGTATCGGCCTTCCTCGCCGCCGGCTCCAAGAAGATGGGCCTGGTGGTGATGTTCAAGCTCTTCCTGGTGGGCCTGATCGCCATCCAGGCGAACTGGGACGTGGTGCTGGGCATAGTGGCGATCCTGACCATGACCATAGGCAACGTCGTCGCGCTCTCGCAGACCAACATGAAGCGCATGCTTGCCTACTCCTCGGTCGCCCAGGCAGGCTACATGCTGATGGCCATCCCCCTCGCCACCGTGGTAGGGGACTATGCCATCACTGGCGGTATCTTCCACATCATCACCCACGCCTTCATGAAGAGCGGGGCGTTCATCGTGGTCGCCGCCCTGGCCTATGTGGCGATAGGGGAGTCGGTCGCGGACTACAAGGGGCTGGGCAAGAGGGCGCCGTTCCTGGCGTTCTCCATGGCCATCTTCATGTTCGCGCTGGCCGGGATACCCCCGCTGTCCGGGTTCATGAGCAAGGTCGTGCTGCTGTCGGCGTCCGTCGAGGCGGCCGAGATCACCCAGTGGATGATATGGCTCGGTGTGGCCCTGGTGCTCAACTCCGCCCTGTCCCTGTACTACTACGTGCGTGTGATCAAGTACATGTACGTGGAGAAGGGAGAGACCGAGGCGAGGATCAAGGTCCCCATCGCACTGACCGCGGCCATAGCCATCTGCATGGTGGCCACCGTTGCTCTGGGCCTGTTCTTCGACCCCGTGCTGGAGCTGTGCTCCGAGGCGGCGAGAACCCTGTTCCCGGCGCTGGGCTAAACCCTTTTTCTCCAACTCTTTAAGGCGCCGAGGGCGGATACCGTCCCGACGACCTTCTCGTTTTTACCACCAGTATCCTGTCGGTCCCCCAGTGCTGCATGACCTTGAGCACGTTGATGGGATCCTCATCGTAGTTCACCCTGGTGCATGGCCGGCTGCCGCTCATCCCGCACAGCTCAGTAAAATCCCTGGCCCGTCCGGCGTCGAGGTCGATCCCTCTGGCGACCATGGTGCCCATGTCCGCGGAGGTCATGAGGCCCACCACATCCTCGCCGTCCACCACCATCACCACCGAGGCGTCGTTCGAGATCATGGCGTCAAGGGCCTGAGAGATGGTGGCCTCCCCCGGTACCGTGGTGACATCCCTATCGATGTATCCCTCTATCGTTCTCGTCGCTCCCTGCTCCGTTCTAGAGTACATGATGCTACTTCTCAGCGCGACGAAGATATAGTTTGCCAGGCCCGGAAAAAGTATTGGCCAGCAACGATTAAGTACGCCATTCGTATTAGGACGGCTCATGCCCTTGAGCTGGGACCAGCCTATCAAAGAGGAACTCCGCATGGTGGAAGAGGAGATCATGCGGAACGCGCGGTCCGGGGACCCCCTGCTCACCGAGATCGCCACATACGTGGTCGGCTCCGGCGGTAAGCGTATGAGGCCCGGTATGGCCCTATTGTCCTTCCGGGCGGTGGGGGGCACCGACCTTGAGAAGACCATCAGGGCGGCGGCCGCCTTCGAGCTGATCCACAGCGCAACCCTGGTCCACGACGACATCAACGACGGTGCGGAGACCCGTCGGGGGAACACCGCCGTTTATCGCAAGTACGGCACCCAGCGGGCGCTCATCACTGGTGACTTCCTTTTCGTCAAGGGCTTCCGTCTCGGGGGGCTGATCCAGTCTGATATCATAGTCGAGATGGTCGCGGACGCCTGCTCCCGGATGGCCGAGAGCGAGATGCTGCAGACCATGACCGAGAACGATGCCTGCATGCCTCTTGAGACCTACATACGCATCATCACTGGGAAGACCGCCAAGCCCATCGAGGCCTCCGCCCAGGTGGGGGCGTACCTGGGCGGCGGCTCGGCGGACCAGATCGCCGGACTGGGGACCTTCGGCCTCAACATCGGCCTGGCCTTCCAGATCGTCGACGACATCCTGGACATCCGGGGGAAGGAGAGCGACCTGGGCAAGGGCAGGGGCATGGACATCCTCGACGGCAAGGCCAACCTGCCGCTCATGATCGCCATGCAGGGCCACTATCCCAGCTCTGCTCGCCTGAGGGAGATCTACAGTAAAAGGGGCAAGACCGAGGAAGAAGTGAACGAGGCCCTGGAGCTGGTGCTCGCCACCGACGCCCTGGACGTGGCCATGGGCCACGCTAAGGACCTGCGGCTCAAGGCCCTGAAGGGGCTGGAGGCTCTGCCCGAGAGCGAGTACAAGGATGCCCTCCGCGCCCTGGCCGATACCGTGCTGGCGAGGGACCGATGAGCGATTACGACGTCATTGTGGTAGGCGGCGGGCCGGCCGGCTCCACCACGGCGGAGCATGCCGCCCGAAACGGTGCCAGCGTCCTCGTGCTGGACCGCCGGGAGGCCATAGGCGAGCCAGTGGTGTGCGGGGAGTTCATGCCCGACACCTCGGAGATGAAGGTCACCTTCCCCAAGGTGCCGGACATGGACGACCTGTTCGACGTACCGGAGGGGCTGATCTCCAGGAGAATGGACGTGTTCCGCATGATCGCTCCCAGCGGACGCTACTGGGACGTCAAGTTCGCCGGCTACACCACCGACCGCGACCGCTTCGACAAGTTCCTGTCCGAGAAGGCCATGAAGGCCGGGGCTGAGGTCCGGACATCGGTGCGCGTCACCGGAGTGGAGGGGACCGAGGTCATCACCGAGGATGGCCGATTGAGCGCCAAGGTGGTGGTGGGTGCCGACGGACCGCTGTCCACCGTGGCGCGCTCCCTAGGCTTTCCTCGCAACAAGGACATGTACCCGGCGGTGACCGGCCAGGCCGAGGGCGACTTCCCTCCCATCATGGAGATGCACTTTGGCAGCATCGCTCCTGGAGCCTACGCATGGGTCCTGCCCAAGGGCCGGGGTGCCAACGTGGGGGTGGGCTTTTCGCCCAAGCTGTCCGACGGCAGGCTGATCGATCACTACGCCAACTTCCTGAAGAGAAGGGGACTGACGGTCACCACCCGCACGGTGGGCAAGCTCGTCCCGTCCAACGGGCCGATCGCCCGGACGGCGTCCGAGAACGCGCTGCTGGTGGGAGACGCTGCCGGCCATGTGATGGCCGTCAACGGTGGCGGCATACCGATCGCCATGATCTGCGGCCGCATTGCGGGAAGGGTCGCCGCGTCCCACGTGCGGGACGGCACTCCCCTGAAGGAGTACGAGCAGGAGTGGAGGCGTCAGGTGGCCAAGCCGTTGCACACCGCGGTCAACACCAAGCGTATGGCCACCATGTTCATGGGCACCTCCCGGCGCACCGAATGGGCCATGGGAGTGGTGGGGGCGAGGCGCATGGGCAAGATGATCCGCCTGCGCCCGGTGTTCCCCTAACGCTCCTCGACACTCCTGGAACGGACCGAGCGAAGCGCGCTGCCGCAAATGGGGCAGTCAGGCATGTTCTTGTCGAACGTCCGTCCGCACCCGCGGCAGCGGTACCTCCAGACGATGACCTCCCTGATCCCCTTGAGCCCCACGGGCCGATATTCGAGCCCCAATGCCCGGGCCAGGTTCTGGATCGAGTAATCGTCCGTGAGTATCACGCCTCCCTGGTCCATGGCCAGGGCCAGGACCTCCATGTCCACCGGGGAGAGCCGGGCATCGTCCCCCGTCCGGGCCGCCGCCTCCCTCACCCTCTCCATGGATGCCGCGGACGGCTCGGACACGATCAGACGGTCCTCCCAATACCTCAGCCGGGGATCGTGGTACTTCCTCAGCTCCGAGATGACGCCTGGCGTGGTCATCGGTTCCGGGGGAAGGTCCTGCATGGAGAAGAGGGCCGAGGTGTCGAGGATATGCTTCACGCCTGCCCATATGCGAAATGTGAGATAAGAATTCGCAACCGATAAATACGGCCTGGGGATTGAGCCGCCATGCACGACATACAGGTGGACCAGTCCGTTATCGATTATATACTCCAGAACAAGCGCGACTATAGGGTGTCCACTTCATGCGGTGGTCCGGTGATCGTACCTGTGGAGATGAAGTCGCCCAAGGATTCCGACCTGAGGGTCAAGGTAGGTCAGAACACCTTGTACATCTCTCGCGTCCAGGCGCGGTACATCAGCCGTGTTACGGCTGACATGCTCGACCGGTCTAGGTACGAGTCCTGCTCGGTGTTCTGAGAGGGAACGCCTCTTCGGCCATCTCGACCGCCAGGGCCTCCAGGTCCAGACGCCCTTCCTGTTCGGCGATCAGCAGGGGCTGGCCATGGTGGCCGGCCTGAACGGCACGATCGAGCATGCATCTCCCTTCTCTATGGATATGCCATAGGTGCCGATCTCCTTGGCCAACTGCTCGATCTCGAGCTTGTCCCAGCCGATCAGGGGGCGCAGGACGGGAAATCCCAGGTCCCTCTGCTCGGCGTTGATGTTGTACAGCGTCTGCGATGCCACCTGCCCCAGGGAGTCGCCGGTGGCGATGGCGTCGGCCCCCAGCCGCCTGGCCACGTTGCGCGCCACCTTGAGCATGGTGCGCTTGCATAGCACGCACTGCAGGTTCCTTTGGCAATGCCGTGATATCCTCAGCTGGCTTAGCCCATGGGGGGCCGTCCACAGCTCCAGCGGCCTTCCGATGGCGGTCTCCAGGGCCCCGGCCAGGCGGACCACCTTGTCCACCGAGACCTCTCCAGAATACGGACGGTTGTCCATGTGCAGCAGGGTGACCTCGGCGCCGTTGCGCGCCAGAACGTACGCGGCCACGGGGGAATCGATACCTCCGGATATCAGGCACACGATCCTTATGACATCACCCGCTCTGCAAGTATCGATGCGGCGTCCGGAAAAGCAGGCTCAGTTATTGAACCTAGGGGTGTCCTGGCTGAGCATCGGGAAGCCGTAATCGTCCTCATCGCCCTCCTCCTGCTCGACGACGATGGTGAACAGCATGTTCAAGAGCTCCCTCATCTGCTTCATCTCGGTCCTGAGCTCGTTGATCTCCTTGGTAAGCTCGTCGGTGCTCTTGGCCATCTTCCACCTTTCGCCTCTATTCGCAACTTCGCTTATAATGCTATTCCCGCCCTTTCATCGGGCGGAACGCAGGCTGGCCCCGTGGGGGAAGGGATCAGAAATCGACATCCCCGTAATCATCGGCCAGCTTGCGGCTCTCCACCCTCTCACAGGGTTCGCAGCGCAGGGACTTGCCCTGGCAGACCATGGGGCTGCGGCACTTCCGGCACAGCGCCTTCACCACGCCGAAGTGCGGCTCCTGAGTGGACAGCTGCACGGACGGAGTGGTCTGGATGACCTTGGCCCGCACCAGGTCGTTGGGCCTCATCTCCTTGCCCACTTCCTGCACGTACTCGGAGGACAGCTTGGAGATGTGAATGGTCGCCGAGGTCTCCCCGGTGATGCCCCTCTTGCTGCCCTCGGTAGCGACGATCTCGCAGATGGCCATGGCCGCCCTGACATCGGTGACGCGGCAGAACACGCTGTCCCCGACCTTCAGCAGGTTCATGGGGTTGACGGCCGAGACCTTGGCCAACATCTTGTCCTTGTCAAGCTCCAGTTCGCCCGCCAGGGCCGAGATGATCTTACCGTCATGCTCGTAAGTGCCCATGTCGGGCATGTACTCCTCGGCCACGGCGACCTCCTCGCCGGGCACCACCGTTCTCTTGGTCATCTTGAATCACATCCTATTGACAAATGCGCAGCAACACCACATCGATGTCCTTTCTCATCTTCTCGTGGAACTCGAACAGATGAGGTATCTGGAACTTATAGCTTTTCTGGAAGGTTATCCTCCGCCCAAGGGACGCCACCATCTTTTCCAGGAATGGCGCCGTGGAGGCGTTATGGAGCGAGTAGGCCACGGGGGCGATGCGCACCGCGGTCTCCAGGAACGGGCGGTCAGCCTTCCTTCGCTGGGAACCGAACGGGGGGTTCATGATCACCGTGTCCGCCTCCCATGGGACCTCTCTCACGTCGCCTGCCATGAACTCTGCCTCGACCCCGAGGCGGCGCGCCGCCTCGGCGGCATCGGCCACCGCCTGGGGATCGATGTCCACTCCTTTCACCGAGGCGGCGCCCAACAGAGCGGCGCCTATGGCGAAGACCCCTGTCCCGCACCCCAGGTCGATCACGCGGCGCCCTTCGATGTCGCCGAACGCCATGGCCGTCCAGAGGACGTCGGAGGCGATGTGGGCGGGAGTGCAGTACTGCTCCAGGGAAGGGCGGGGGCTACGATGCGGCGGGATGCTCTGAAGGGTCCGCTCCAGCTCGTTCTTCCTCATGGGACTCAGTGCAGCCCCAGGTCGAGGAAGTCGGCCGAGGTGAGGATGCCCTCGATGTTCCCCATGCGGGTCACCAGCACCGCCTCGTCCCTCTGCAGGTGCAATGACGCCAGCTCGATGGGGGTGTCCTCGCTGAGGATGGGGAACGGCGCCTCCATGATCTCGCCCACCTTGACCTGCATGACCTCGTCGTAGCTCTTTCTCTGGTTGCGCGTCTCCTCGATGGTGTAGTCGCGGATGTGGTCATCCGTTATGCCGCCCACGATCCGCTCCCCTTCCATGACCGGCAGCTGGGTGAAGCGCTTCTTGACCATCAGGTCCACCGCCTCGGCCAGGGTCTGTCCCGGCGAAATGGAGACCACGCCCTTGGTGGCCAGATCGCCCACGGTGAGGCGGGCGCCGGTGGACTTGCCCTCCATGGCCCTCTTCCTCAGCGCACCCTCGAACGCCTCGAAGATCTTGCGGACGTTCTTGTACGAAGGATCGATGGTGCCCTTCTCCACCTTGGCTATCAGTGATTGCGATACCCCGGCCAGGGTGGCCAGCTCGCGCTGCGAGAGTTCGAGTCGTTTCCTCATCTGCCTGATCTCGTCCAGATCGGGCAGTTGTGGGATCAGGGTAAGTTTGATCGAGGACATCTATAGGCACCTGACGGCGAGGTTATTGTGACATCCAGTATAAATATTCTTAAAATACTTGCATAAGCCCCGCCCCTCGGACGTTCGAATGCCGGGGACGTCATTGGACGGCCCCATCGGGACGAGCCCCCCATTCGTTATGGAATCGTGGGGTCCGCCTGGCGATGACAGATGGAATTGCCGACCTCGGCAGCCGCCTGGCCGGTGTCCCGTGGCCCGTATTGGCGGAGCCCTTCGGCTCAGACCCCGGGGAACCGCATCAGCGATTCTAGCACGATGCGTACGTCCATGTCCTTGAGGCCCAGGGGGGCGAGGGCATTGCTGATGATCGCATCCAGGGCTCGATTGTCGGGGGCGTGCAATCTGACCATCACCCGCTTGCCGCCGCTGACCATGAGCACCTCCATGACCCCGTCCACCTCCTGGAGGGTGCGCAGCTCCTTCGCGGTGACGTTCTCCGCCAGGTTGGCCAGGACGATGGCGTCGGCCTGCATCCCCATCTGCTCATTGTTGACGATGGCCGCATAGCCCAGGATGACCTCGTAGTCCTCCATGCGCCTGATGCGGTCCCTTACGGTGGACGGCGACCGCCGCAGCTTCGACGCGATCTCGCGGTACGTCATCTTCCCGTCCATCTTGAGGAGCTTGAGGATGCGTTGGTTCATGTCGTCTACTTCGACCGTGGCGATCCCTCCCTGTCCAGGCTCTTGATAGGTCGGCTGAACGCATTTAAGCTTTGTCGAAGATGCGGGCTGTGGCCGTGCTGCCGCTGATATGGCGGAAACGACGTCATCTCAGAGTCCAGTGAAGAACGTGGGGGCCGACGGACGGGGAGAGTAGCAGGATTCCGTGATGTCGTCCAGGTCCACCGAAAACTCGTCCTTGAGGGCGGCCATGATGGAGCGCATGGTGCTGCCCAGCTTGTGGGGCTCGGCGGTGACGCGGGCGTTCACGATCAGCCGGGCGGGGTCGGAGAAGTAACGTCCTCCGCGCAGGCCGTCCACCTGGGCCGAATCGCCCACCAGGGACATCTTCGCTCCGGCCTGCTCCGACAGCACGGTCACCTTGACATGGGCGACCTCCGCGGAAGGGAACGCATCGGCGACCGCGCGCAGCAGGGCGGTGGTCAGCCCGTAGGCGTCCACCCGCTCCCCGGGAACGATAGTGGCGGTGGAGGAGAACCACGACATCGACTCCTTCTCCGCCGAGAACAGGCGGTAGTCCTCGCCCTCCATCTCCTTGCGGCTGAGCTGGGCCGACAAGATGATGTCCATCACGGCGTCGAGGCCTTGACCCGTGCGGGAGGAGTACGGGACGATCCTGGCATCGGGCGCGATGGCGGCCACGGCCTCCTTGGCCTTCTGGAGAGCGTCCTCGTCCAGCAGGTCGATCTTGGACAGCAGCACGATCTCCGCCTCTCTCACCTGGTGCGCCGGGATGAGCTTTTCTCCAGAGATCTGGGATGCCCGGGTGCCGTCCACCACCACCATGAAGGGGGCCACGCTGAACTCGTCGGGGTACTGGCAGCGCAGAGGGTCCACCACCGACGACAGGATGTTGGTCGAGGTCCCGATGGGCTCGGCCAAGATGACGTCCGGCCTCGACACCTGCACCAGTGAGCGGGCGCTCTTGACGAACTCGGGGAATGTGGAACAGAAGCAGCCCATGACCTCGCGGACGTCGACCCCCGACCCTCGAGCGTACTCGGTGTCGACCAGCGCATGGCCCTGATCGTTGGTGATGATGGCCACGTTCTTCTCCAGCGCCTTGAGCCGCTTGGCCAATGCCACCGTGAGGGTGGTCTTTCCTGCGCCCAGATAGCCGCCTATGACCGCGAACCTAGTAACCTTGCTGCTTCCACTCATCTCCCATGGAACTGCCAATGGCGATTTATGGTTTGCCGATGGAGGGGGTCTCGTCATCGATCCGTATGGCCCGTCGCATGAAGGGGCAACTGTCGCAGGGGATCGAGACGACGCATCGATTGGCGGTGGAGACCCCGCGCAACGCGCAGATGATGGCCACATCCATGGCCTTGAGCGGCTCCACCCGGCCATTGCTCCTCAGGACCGCCTTCTCCTCTTCGGAGGGATGGCCGGTGAAGCAGCAGCCTTCCTCCACATGCCTCAGGCATCGCGCGGCCTCCTTGGGAGAGCATCCGTCGCAGCGGGTGCCTTCGGTGGAGAGGGGGCCGAACAGGTTGGCCAATGGGTCCACTATGAAGATCTTGCCGTCCCGCCCCAGAGTGATGAACACCGAGCTGGGCGAGCTTGGCCGTATGAGCTCCAGGCGTGTTCCCCGGACCTTGCGCTCCTCCCCCACGGTCCAGAAATCGCTGAGCTGGTTCGTCAGCTGATAGGACAGTTGGTGATATCCTATTCCCAGGCGGTCGGCCAGCTCCTGCTTGGACACGGGCCCGTCCACTGTCATGGCGTACAGGGTGCGCAGTATGTTCTTGCGCAGATCGTGGTTGACGATGGAGGCGTACGCCTCTGGATCGATATAGGAGATCTCGATCCGGCATCCTGGATCCATGCCCTCTGGAACGACTCTCAAATATTTAAGTGTTAGAACATGGGCATCGATAATGGCCGACCGCCTCGATATGCCACCGTGCCAATGGGACTCCTCATCAGATACATTGATGTGCCGCCAGCTCGAATGAGCACTGGTGAACCGCCGCTCGCTCTATTTCGTTGGCCCACGCCAGGTCGAGGTAAGGGACGAGAGGGTGCCGTTGCCGGAGCCGGGGGAGGTGGTCGTGCGGTCGCTCGTGTCGGCCATCAGCGCGGGCACGGAGATGTTGTTCTACCGGCACCAGCTGAGGGACGGGATGCCGCTGGACACCACCATTCCGTCACTGGCAGGACCGCTCGGATATCCGTTCAAGTACGGCTACGCCACAGTGGGGCGGGTGGTGGACCGGGGAGCGGGCGTCCCCCGGGAGCTGGAGGACCGGCTGGTGTTCGCGTTCCATCCGCACGAGAGCCATTTCTCGTCCCCCATCGGACAGCTCGTCCCGGTCCCCGAGGACCTGACCGCCGAGGACGCGGTCATGCTGCCCAGCACGGAGACCGCCGTCTCGCTCGCGATGGACGGCGCTCCACTGTTGGGAGAGGACATCCTGGTCATCGGCCAGGGAGTGGTAGGCCTGCTGACCACGGCCGTGCTGGCCCGCATGCCCACGGGCTCCCTCACCGCGCTGGAGCGTTACCCTCTCCGAAGGAAGCTGTCGAAGGAGATGGGCTGCGACGTGTGCCTCGACGTCGCCTCGTGCGAGGAGCTGGTCCGCTCCTGCCCGTTCGGAGAGCGGGGAGCCGACCTGACGTTCGAACTGTCCGGGAACCCCGATGCGCTCGACACGGCATTGAGGCTGACCGGTTTCGAGGGACGGGTGGTGCTCGGCTCATGGTACGGCAATAAGGCCGTCCACGCCCACTTCGGCGAGGCGTTCCATCGAAGGAGGCTTCGCATCATAGGCAGCCAGGTGAGCTCGATCTCCCCCTCGCTCTCGGCCGGTGGGACAAGGAGCGGCGCCTCCGGCTGAGCTGGGAGATGGTACGGCGGACCCGGCCGTCCCGACTGGTCACCCATAGGTTCGACGTCGACGAGGCGGCCCAGGCGTACGACCTGATCGACCAGGGCAGCGAGGACGCGGTGCAGGTCCTGCTATCGTACGGAGGCGACTGATGTATCGGACGGGGCTGCGGAGGCCGCTCTCGGCCATGCACTTCTTCGACGTCCCGGGGCCGGAGGGGAAGGCGCACTCCCACCCCTTCGCGGTGGAGCTCGTCGTCGCCGGGGACGAGCTGGACGCCAGCGGGTACCTGGTGGACCTGGACGTCCTTGCCGAGGCCCTCGGCTCCGTCCTAAGCCGGCTGGAGGGCAGGGTGCTAAACGAGCTGCCGGAGCTAGGCGGAAGGCCCCCTCGGTGGAGAACCTCGCCCGGACCATATGGGAGATGACCGTGGGACGGCTTCCCCCGGCGGTGCGGCTATCGGTGACGGTGTGGGAGGGCGATGATGCCTGGGCTTCGTACGAGGCGAGGGCCGGCCGATGAAGGTCGGCGTGATGATATACGGCGATCTGGAGCAGACCACGGGCGGCTATCTGTACGACCGCATGCTGGTGCGCGAGCTCCGCCGACGGGGACACGTCGTGAACGTCCTGTCCCTGCGACGAGGACCGTGCCTCGATGCCGATGACGAGGCCGAGGTGCGCTCGTGGATACAGGAGCACGACGTCCTCGTCCAGGATGAGCTGTGCCATCCGTCGCTGTTACGGCCGAACCTCCTGCGGAAGCGACCGGCGGTGGCATTGGTACACAATCTCAGCGGCTGCATCGGGCAGCCGGACGGCTCCCTGGAGCGTGCCTATCTCGAGAGCGTCGACGCGCTGATATGCACGAGCCAGGCCACCCTGGACGCCTGCCGCTCCCTGTCCCCGCGCCCC
>LJKK01000086.1 GCA_001421185.1 Methanomassiliicoccales archaeon RumEn M1 | reverse complement strand
ACATAGTGTTTACTTTGCGCGATTACCGTGTAAGATGCATTATTGGATGCTTATTAAACCAATGCCATTTCATCCATTAGGACACTCAATGATAGTTGAATGAGTGATTCTTCAGCTCGATGTTTGTGAACCTACCTATATGGGCGATGTTGGTAATCATCCCGTCCGTGGAACAGCGCTGATGTTGGCCGCTCCTCGTCCGACGGCGCTCGTATCGGGTTTGGTCCGAGCGTTTCGATGCGTTCGATGAAACCATTGACGATATCACGGAACAGCGATGGCTCGTCACTGTTGACCCAGTCGACGTGAAATCGGTCGGCGTCGTAACCGACCTGTCTTAGCACCTTGGAAAGTAAGGCCATGCGAGTCTTGGTCTTGATGTTTCCCCCTTCATAATGGCATGAACCTTCCTTCCCGCCCAGCACCAGCACGCCATCTACGCCCCTCGATAACGCCCTGAGGATCCACTCCGGATCGACGCGGGCGGAGCATGGCGTCCGTATTATGCGGAACTTCGGCTCCATCTGTATACGTTTCAACCCGGCGAAGTCAGCGGCCGGATAGGAGCACCAGTTGCAGGCGAAAACCAATATGGAAGGGAACGGCTCCTTGGAGTCGAGCAGACCATCAGAGAACGCATCGATCTCGGCCAAGATCTCTGCGTTTGAGAATCCTTCCATGTCCAGGGCGCCTGATGGGCAGGCAGCCACACATGCTCCGCAGGCCAGGCACTCTGCGGGGTCGACTTGCGCGACGCGTTTTCCTGTCCAAGGGTCCTCCTTGAACACGATAGCACCGCGGCGACATGTCGACGCACATATACCGCAGCCGGAGCAACGGCCCTCGATTACGAACGCCGTGGGCGGCCTGGTCAGCGGCCGCAATTGCTTCGATCGGGCGACTGCCATGGAGATAGCATCCTTGGCCTTTTCGGTCGCCTCTTTAATGTTGGTCGAGTGCATCCATGCCACCTGCTCCCGTAGATTGGCGATCTCGACCATGTATGGGTTGATACCAGCATCCTGGGCTGCTTGCTTGAATTCCTCGCCGTACACACGGGGTGAGCAGGCCCCGATGACCATGCGGTCCAGTTTTCGCTCCTTGGTTATGCGATACATCAGACCGGTGGTGTCGGTGGAACACATGAAACGGTCCGTTCCTACGTACTCAACGCCTTCGAGATTGCGGGCATGCTCCTCCAAACTGGAAAAATCTATGAGGTTGCCAACCGTCTCACCACAGTCACAAAAGAAAACGCCGATTCGAGGTTTGGTTGCTTCCATCAGTACACCGCCATGGTCCCTAGTACTATGTTCGAGCACCCTTATCAGGTGTTCGCTGAAAGTGATGAAAAAACCGAAGAAAGTGTTTAGAGCGAGGTTTTCCACAGGCCGTGAAGGTTGCAATACTCCCTGACCGTCAAAGAATCCCCAGCGCACTTGAACCTGGCCTCCGGCGCCATTCCCGGTTTTAATTGCGCTCTCATGACCTTGCCGTTGGCAATTACCTCGATCCACTCAATGTAATGCGCCGCCTCCATGGGATGAGCGACGCTGCCGACCTTGACAAGTATGCCGTCATCGGTCCTCTCGACCACCGGCACATGCTTCTCCTTAGAGGCGTCCACAGTGTTCTCCACCAGCTTCTTCATGGGCTGACCACAGCAGACCAGTTCGCCTATGCCTGCATGAACGACCTCGACTAAGTTTCCGCAGACTTCGCAACGATACACTTCATTCAGTTGAGTCATACTATCCTCCATAACATTGGTCAGATACGAGTATTCCCAGCCCCTATGACTCACAATCAATGATTCCTCGAAGTCGTGAGCAGCTGTAAAATAAATATTGTTTATTTTATTGTTTGCCCTAACGAGACAGCAATTAATACTTTTTATAATAAAGCTCTGACTCCTGACTGGAGTAAACCTTATCCATAGTCAGCAATGAGCTACTGAACGTTTCGGTCATAGGCACATATGTCTTATTTAGGCGCGAACGGTCAGGATTTTCCAACCATAGCATGCCATCCAAGTTCTCCGAACTGAAGAAAAGATGTGTATTGATCCCGCCATAGATCGGTGGAGTCTCCCGACCGTATAAAGGATCGTACCACCCACCTAACATATCTAGTAGATAAGCCCGGTGAGCATCAGCGTATATTTTCTTGGCATCCTCACCCTTCTCAACTGTGAAGTTGGCGGCTAGGAACGCCCCATCACTATGTCGGGGTACGTTTTGAATATTCATGTCTACCTCAACATGATGCAAATCTCCACTAGAATAGCATAGCACTCCAGTATTTCCTATGAAGAGAGCAATCAGGACTGAGCCTATCACCATGAGTGACCGCCAATTCTTTCTTGCAGGTCGTCGGACGTTGTTCAGTACATGAAGCATTCTTACCCCGCCATTGACAATTAGGGGGGCAGTGAATAAGAGACATATATGAAAGAACCGAGCCCTGCTTATGAAGCCAAAGAGATCAGTGTCGGCAAACACTAAGAAAGAATATGCAATAAATGGGGCCGCGACCGCCATGTATGCTCTATCGTTAAAACTGAGAGTTCTCCTCGAGGCGATGAGACAGAAGAAACCATAACTTAACAGAACACAAAAACAAGTGCCGAAGTGATTTCGAGCCATGTATGGATAAAAAAGTTTTCCTGGAACAGCAATGTTCTAACGAGGTCCTTTGCCAACCCTAGGGAGCCTTTTCCATCAATGAGCTGATTTAGATGCTTCATCATGCTTGCGAGTACTGTCGAGCCAGAGACATTGCCGTACCACAGTATTGGAGGGGCGAGGAAAATGACGGCTGAGCCAATTATTTTCGCTACGACGCCGCGGGTAATGGACCTCCGCCCCAATAGGATGTATAATACCGAGGAGACGATGGCCACGGGGATAATAACTGCCACGAGGCCATAATGTGAGACCACTATACCGATGGCCAGAAACCATGCGAGAATCGTCCTATTTACCGGAAACTCTGATTTATGTAGCAAGAGGGCCACGACGGCCACTAGCAACAGTTCGGCAATGATCTGACGAGCGAGGCCAAGGAACTCAGTGAAAAACACTGTTCCAGAAACGATGATGAAAGCGGACAGCAGGGCACCCCTCATACCAAGGCGGTCGCGTGCCATGCAGAACACGCCCAATGGTATGAGGGCCAGCAATGATGGATAAATTATCTTGAACACAACATTTAGGTCAAGCCCAGTCAGAAGAACGTACATGGGTGCAAGGATGGTTACACTGAGGACAGAGTCAGATCTATGGTCCATTGCAGTCATGGGCCAGAAGCCGTTTAAAAGTGTACGGTTGGCGCTCCAGTACTCGAACGATATGTCGGCCCATTCCACCACGAACCTACTTACCAATGAGGTATGGAATAGGACGGCAAGGGCGATGCAAACTACAGCAACAGGATACAGGCTGGAGGGCAGCCGGACAATCAGCATAGCCATCACCACAGCGGCGATAATCAACAGCAGGATAATCTGCAGCCATGCGATGTTCCATCCGTTAAGGAGATATGTGGCCAGAACTGCCACCAGGGGCAACGAATACAAGGCGAATGCCGGCGCGGATAGGAATGGTGAGACATCGAGCATCGGCTCATGGGTGCAGTGCCGGTCGATAACGAATGCGAGACCCAGTAGCAGGAATAATGTGATTACCTGGCTGATCGCCATAATAGTGAGCATGAACGGAAGTGGGCCGTTTAGCTCGAGATAGATGATATTTATGGCAAAGCCAACGAACATCATTATGGCTACGCTGGCGGCGACCGACAAGATGGTCGTCAATACTGCTCCCAGACGGTGCATCCTCAGCACTCGGAGCAGTACCAGTCCGGGAACGTAGGAATAGAAGAGGAAGGTGATCAGTTCTCGGAGGTACAACGGCACCAGTCCATAGCCGTCGAGGAAAATGAGCAGTAGAACTATAGTCTGCAATGTTAGGACGAACGCGGCAAAGCGACTGAACTTCCAGTCATTGGCCTGTAGGAAGTTCGGCACCAATATCGCTTTTCCATCACCATCCTCGTCGCTACCGTCCATCGGATCACGCCCCCGCCGCAACAGCGTGCAACTGGATACTGAGGCTGAGCATCTGCCTGTCGCGGGCCTGCTCGATCAGCGCCGTCCCCTTGTCGTAATAGTTGGTCATGGGGTCGAGATCGCTCACTTCGGACGGGACCTCGTCGAAGAACAGGAAGAACCATAAGCGGAGCGAGCCGTCCATCGGAACGGTCAGGTTGTAATCGAACTCATGCTGTGGCATCCACTGTCCTGACAATGGCATGGGCATGTGCTCCAGCGTGACCGAGATCGTCTCAAGATAATACATAGAATAGGTAGAGTTCGGATCGCTTGCAGAGGTCATCCTGGCGAGCCATACCTGCACGTGATACTGCACGGTACGTTGCTCATGGTTGGCGATGCCGACGATCAGGTTCACGTCCTCTCCCACCACTACCTGATAAGGCATGTCGGTCGTTTTACCATCTTCGTTCAGAAGGTAGAACTCGGTGAGCGGCTTGGACGGGAACGGCTGCACCACTGTGTATGTGACCAGGACGAGCAGTACGACGAAGACGGACGCTGCCGCAACGGTCTTCCGGTCCATCCGCTTTGGAGTGCTCCTGACCAACGGGCTGGAGGAACGAGAAGTTACCAGCTGCACCGCGTTGAGTATGGCAGCAATCCCTGAAGCGACGAACATGACGCTATCGTTAGATGACGTCAAGACAACATCGAACACCAGCACTCCTGCGGTCACTGCCAATCCCCAGCAAGAATGTCAGCAGTGGTACGTACCAAGATGGAACTACGCGCCTCCTTTCGATCATGCCGACGATCGGCAGGCCTAGGAAGAGAACAAGAACGGGAAGGAAGGCTAGGCTCGAGACCTCATCGCTAGCGAAGATGCTCGCGATCATGGAGATGAGCGAGGCCAGCAGCCCCACGGCGTACCATCTCCAGCGACTCCCGTTCATCCAGCTTCATTTCGATTGGCAGTATTTGATTGTTAGCTTACCAATCCAACTATCATAGCTCGACCGGCTCTAACGCAGCCACAAGTCTCAGAGCAGCTCCAACCGACTCCCGGTGCCGAGAGCGTCCCTCAATCGAACCCTGATCTCCAGGCGGCCGCGGCGAACTTGCCCTTGGCCTCCGACGGCACCACATGGTACGGAAGACCGTAGCAGCGAGATACGGACTGACCGCCCTCGGGAGTGAACTCCAGGCAGATCGACTGCTCAAGGACCTCCACGTTCAACTGCTCCCTTCGCACATCGGGCAGATGCTGCTCGAACACGAGCTCGGTACGATCGTCCGACAGGAACATGTGATGCTCCGGTATGACGTAATAGTCCTTCGTCCTGGCCATGAACGCTCCTCCTTCGCTCGAACGATGCGAGCGGCCTGGCTATAAACCTTCACGCCCGGAGCTGGGAGTTCTCACCCAGGACGAGACGCAGTCCGCTCTTCCTCTGCTGCGACTCGATGACGCATCCACTGCCGATGAGCGAGTCGACGATGCGCTTGCTGCACGATATGGTCGTGCCGGACATGATGATGGACGACTCCACCTCGCCGTTCACCACGCTGCACAGATCACCGATGGCCACGTGCGGACCGATGCGGGCGTCGGGCCCGATGGAGCAGTTCTTGCCGATTATCACCGGACCCTGGATGACCGAACCGGCCTTGATGAGCGTTCCCTCGCCCACGGTCACCTCCCCTTCCAGGGTGGCGCCTTGCTCCACAGTGCCTTCGACCTTTCCCTTCATCTCGGCCAGCACCATGCGGTTGGCGTGGATGATGTCCTCCGGACGACCGGTATCCTTCCACCATCCCCGGACCTTGCGCGCCACGACCTTGCCGGTCTCCCGCCGAAGCAGATCGATAGCCTCGGTGATCTCGAGCTCGTTCCTCCACGAAGGCTTCAGCTTCTTAATGATGGGGAAGATCGAACTGCGCAGGAAGTAGATGCCGACCATCGCCAGGTCGCTCCTCGGCCGCTCGGGCTTCTCCTCCAGGCCGATGAGGTTGCCCTCGGCGTCCAGCTCGGCGATGCCGAACTTGGTGGGGTCGTCGACCGGCGTCAGGGCCACCAGGGCCTCCATGTCGCCGCGGGAGAACTCGTCCACCATGTAGCGGATGCCGCCCTGCAGGATGTTGTCGCCGAGGTAAACGACGAACGGCTCGTCGCCCATGAACTCCTCGGCGCAGCCGACCGCGTGGGCGATGCCCTTGGGCTCGCCCTGCTCGATGTACGTGATCCGAACGCCGTGATCCGAGCCGTCCTTCAACAGCTGGCGGACCATGTCGGGCATGTTGTTGCCCAGTATGATCCCGATGTCGGTGATGCCCGCGTCCCTGAGGTCCTCCAGGCAATAGAGGATGTTGGGCTTGTTGGCTATCGGTATCAGCTGCTTTGGACCGGTATGGGTCAGAGGTCGCAGCCTGGTGCCGTTGCCCCCTGCAAGGATGAGTCCCTTCATGACATCACTCGGTAGCCTTCATGTCGGCGAGGCCAGCGGCGAATGAGGTCATGGTGATATTAAATTCTGCCTGTACCCTGTTAATGTCCAGGCAGGTGACGCGACCCCGCTTGGCCGGCAGCGCGACATCCTCCGTTCTTACTCTTTTACATAGTGAAACGTTCAGGCCGAACTCCTCGGCGATGCGCAACCCCATCTCGTAACGGTTCATGCAGTTGGGCCCGGCCACATGGTACAGGCCGGTGCCGTTCATCTCGGCCATGGTCAGCATGACATCGGCGGCGTTCGGCACGTACGTTGGCGTCACGCTCTGATCGCCGAAGAGCTTCACCTCGGAACCGCGGCGCAGCTCGTTGATGACCCAGGTGACGAAGTTGGTCTTGCCCGAGACGCGGTTCCAGCCGTATAGCACGGAGACGCGGGCGACGATGTTGCGGCGGTTGGCATCGAGCGTCAGGCGCTCCCCTTCCAGCTTGGTCTGACCGTACACGCTGACCGGGTCGGGCGTATCGAACTCGTAGTACTTCTCGCCCTTCTCCCCGTTGAAGACGTAATCGGTAGAGATGTAGAACAGCCTGGCCCCCACGCTCTTGCAGGCCGAGGCCACGTTGAAGGTTCCTTCGGCGTTCACCGCCCAGGCCTGCTGGGGATGCGTCTCGCATTCGTCGACGTTGGTCAGCGCGGACGGCAGGAATACGACGTCGGGCGACGCTCTGGCGATGGCCGTCTCCACGGCATATGGGTCGGTGAGGTCCAGATGCACCAGCGGGACCTCCTTCTGCTCCGGCCTGGTGCTCCTGAACGTCCCCGTGACGTCGAGCCCGCGCTCCACGGCCTTGGCGGTCAGGTACTGACCCAACAGGCCGGCCGCTCCTATGATCATCACCCGTTGCATCGACGCAATATTGGAGGATGTAGATGATAACCTTCACGTCGGGTTCGCCAACATTTTTAATTCGGCGACTTATAATCATGAATTGATATCATGGCCAAACAGCTCATCGATGGCGTCATGGTCAGGCAGCTCAGGGCGATCCCGGACGAGCGGGGCTTCCTGATGGAAATGCTCCGCTCCGACTGGCCGGAGTTCGAGCGGTTCGGCCAGATGTACATGACCGCCTGCTATCCTGGAGTCGTCAAAGCGTGGCACTACCACAAGAAGCAGGACGACCACTTCGTCTGCATACGGGGAATGGCCAAGGTCGTGCTGTACGACGCCCGCGACGGCTCGCCGACCAAGGGCGTGATAAACGAGTTCTTCATGGGCGAGCGGAACCCCATCCTGGTCAAGATTCCGAAGGGCGTGTACCACGGCTTCAAGGGCATATCGACCGAGGAGGCGTGGATAATAAACGCTCCCACCGAGCTGTACGATTACAACGATCCGGACGAGTACCGACTGCCGTACGACTCCGAGGAGATCCCGTACGACTGGGACGTCAAGATGGGTTGAAGTCTTTCTCCATAACATTGGAGCGTGGCCTAATGTTCAAATATTCAAACTCTATCGGACCCCGATAGTGAACCCTTCATCTAATGTTCAGAGGACCCGCGAACGGACCATCCTGGCGGTCCTGGCCTCGTTGGCCTTGATGACGATGTTCGTGGAGATCATGCTCGTCCCCGCACTGCCGAACATGGTGCGCGACTTCCCCCAGCAAGCGGGCTGGATCCCCTGGGTGCTGTCCATCTACATGCTGGTAGGAGCCGTGGTGACGCCCCTGGTGGGACGCCTGGGGGACATGCACGGCAAGAAGCGCGTGCTCATCGCCGTCATGGTCCTGTACGTCATCGCCCTGCTGGGCGGCGGCTTCTCGATCGCCATATCGGAGGCGCTGTTCGGCGCCCCGTCCATATTCGTGCTGCTGTTCTTCCGCGCCCTGCAGGGCGTGGGGATGGGGATGTTCACGCTGGCCTTCGGCATCGTCCGCGACACCTTCCCGCCGGCCAAGGTGCCGATGGCCATCGGTATCATCTCCTCGATGTTCGCCGTGGGAGTGAGCATCGGCCTGATCGGCGGAGGATGGATCACCTCTGTCGGCCGGTGGAACGACGCGTTCTACGTCGTCACCGTGCCGTTCATCGCCCTCACCATCGCTTCCGCCTACCTCATCAAGGAGCCGGCTGTCTCGGCGAAAGGTTCCCTGGACGTTCCGGGAGCTTTCCTGCTTGGAAGCGGCGTCTTCCTGTTCCTGCTGTCATTGGTGCAGGGAGAGGAGCAGGGCTGGAGCAGCTCCGGGTTCATCATCCCCATCGTCCTGTCGGTCGTTCTGCTGGCCGCCTTCGTGGTGGTGGAGCGGAAAGTGAAAGAACCGATCATGCGCCCCAGCCTGTTCAGGAGCAAGGGCATCATCGGCGCCAACGTGGCGGCGCTGTTCGTCGGCATCACCATGTTCATGGTGTTCCAGACCCTGCCGTTCTTCCTGATGACGCCCCAGTTCGCGGGCGGGCTGTTCGGCCTCGAGGACACGCTGCAGGTGGGCATCTACATGCTCCCGAACGCCATCGCCACCCTGATCTTCAGCGGCATCGGCGGCATGCAGGCCCGCCGCACCGGGGCGTTCAAGGTGCTCATCACCGGCATGGGCATCATGGCGGTCGGCTTCGTCTCGCTGATCTTCCTGCACTCCAGCTTCATCGAGCTGGCGCTGTCCCAGACCATCCTGGGGGCCGGCACCGCGCTGTGCATGGTGTCCCTGATCAACGTGGTGGTGGAGTCCTGCCCCAAGAACGAGTTCGGCGTCGCTTCGGGAATGAACACCTTGTTCCGCATCATCGGCGGCTCCGTCGGCCCGGTGCTGGCCACCGCCATCCTGGCCACCAACACCGTCGCCTTCGGCAGCATGGTGCTGTACACCGAGCAGGGATACGTCGATGCGTGGACCGCGGGGCTGCTGTTCGCGCTCATCGGGCTGGCGGCCAGCATCGTCCTCCGACCTCGGGAGGTGTGCTCGGTCGACGATCTCGTGGCCGAGGATCAAGGAGCGGCATGACAAAGTTATAATCGCATGGCTGGAATGCACGAACCATGGCCGAGAAGGTGACCATCCGCGCCTGCCCGTACTGCGGCAGCATGGACACGCACCCCGCCCTGCTGTTTGGCGGCCCGCTACCGTGGGTGGACCACAACGACGGCGGGTACGTGTGCCGCAACTGCGGCCGGACGGCGGTGCCGCTGGACTTCGATACCCTGGACGAGCTGAAGGCGTTCCAGCGCAGCCTGGCCGGCAATGAGGATGATGCTTCGAGGTCATTCTACCACGTTCCCATCCTGCCGGTCGACACCTTCACGCTGTTCCGCGTCCCGGTCATCGATCTGCCAGTGGGGCAGATAGCCGATGTGACCGAGGCCGAGTGGAGGAACGGCCGCCTCGAGCCGGTCGGCCAGAAGGCCAAGTTCAACCGCTACTGGCGAGCGGTCGACTCGCCGCGATACTCGGCCAAGGAGATCGCGCTGTGGGACCTGTCCGGAATCCGGGACGGCCATCCCAACTTCGAGGTGCTGAAGAAGCTGGTGCGCTCCCGCTACCAGGTGTGGCTCGACCTTGGCATGCGTTCGGTGCAGGACGTCTTCGACTCGTTCACCATGGACGTGTCGCGAGGCCTCATAGGCACCTTGACCGCCCCGGACCTGGAGCTGTTCGAGGAGGCATTCGAGCTTACGGACAGGGCGGTGCCGTGCATCCACTACGACCGCAAGGTGCTGTGGCCCTCCCGCCGGTCGGGCCCGGACAAGCTCGAGAAGGCGGTGGCGGAGCTGGTCGACATCGGGTACGAGGAGATCGGCGTCATCGACCTGCCCCGGCTGGGCAAGAGGAACGGCCCCGACGCTGACATGCTGGCTCGCCTAGAACGGCTGGACGCGAAGTTCATCGTGGGCGGCGGCATCACCGAGACCGACGTCGATCGCCTGCGCTCGGCAGGAATGCGAGGAGCGTTCATGGATCCCTTCACCCCGGTCATCGGCGACCTGCTGGAAGAGGAGGAGAGGACGGTACCGTCGGAGAGCTTCACCACCACCAAGAGGCCAACGGCGAGCGGACGACCGGCGCCGGCGGATTGAGATGCATCCGATACTCGATGGGGATGCGACTGGTGCTACAGCCTAACGCTCAGGAGACGATGAACGATCTCGATCCATTTCGAACCGTGAAGCTGCGATCGACAAACGGGTCGATTGGTTCTGCCAATTAGCATAATCGATTATCGCAATCTCCCTTTCTTTATAAACAGACCAGCGATTCGCATAGTGAAATAAGCTAATCGAGCATCATGATGTGTTTTGGTTCAGACCAGCATGCTCAGCGAAATGAGTGTCATCTCGGCTCACATTTGCACGGCAAGCGAGTTTTTCCTCATCTCTGAGCGCCCATACCCTCTCGGTACGATCTGTTCCGTGTGTTCTCGCACCAATCCCGATTCTCCAGGTACCATTGGACGGTCCTTCTGATGCCGGTCTCGAACGACTCCGTGGGAGTCCAGCCGAGCTCGTTCTTGATCCTGGTGGCGTCGATCGCGTACCGCCTATCGTGACCGGGGCGGTCCTTGACGAAGGTGATCAGGTCCTCATACCTCTCGATACCGGGAGGCTTGTCGGGCGCCATCTCATCGAGGAGGCGGCATATGCATTCCACGACCTCGAGGTTCCTCCTTTCGGCATCGCCCCCGATGTTGTACGTCTCGCCCACCGCTCCTTCGGCGATGACCTTGCATAGCGCCCTGGCGTGATCGTCCACGTACAGCCAGTCGCGCACCTGGTCGCCCTTTCCGTAGATGGGTAGCGGCTTGCCGTCCAGGGCGTTCAGGATGACCAGCGGGATCAGCTTCTCCGGGAACTGGTAGGGGCCGTAGTTGTTCGAGCAGTTGGTCACCATGGTCGGCAGGCCGTACGTTCGATGCCACGCTCGCACCAGATGGTCGGACTCGCCTTGCTCGCGGAGTACGGGGAGCTGGGCGCGTACGGCGTGCGCTCGGTGAACCGTTCCTTCGACCCACCTAGATCGCCGTAGACCTCGTCGGTCGAGACGTGCAGGAAGCGGAAAGCGTCCCGTTCGGCATGAGCCAACCTTGCCCAATAATCCCTGGCCGTCTCCAGCAGGGTGTATGTCCCGAGGATGTTGGTGCGGATGAACTCCGCCGGGCCGTCGATCGACCGGTCGACGTGCGACTCGGCCGCCAAGTGCATGACCTTGTTGGGCCGGTATCGTTCGAACACCCGACGCAGCTCGGCAGCGTCGCAGATGTCGACCCGTTCGAAGTGATACCGAGGACTATCGTCGACCTCTTTCAGCGACTCGAGGTTGCCGGCGTACGTCAGCTTGTCGACGATGACCACTTCGTGGTCCGAATGAGCGATCAGGTGACGGACGACCGCCGAGCCGATGAAGCCTGCGCCGCCGGTGACGATGATGGTTTCCATCCGATGCATGCCCCTGCGATGTTACCGCTATTCCAAAGCAGGTACTGACTAATATCATTATAAGCCATCTGCGGGAGTCACGGTCGCGACATCATCCTGCGTCCTGGGAGCATGCAGCAGGAAGGGGCACTGCAGCACTAGATATGTTGAGTTCCGCATCCACGGTAGGAATCCACGGATTCATTATTAACATCAAGGCTAGGCGGGTCGTGTTAAGAACCGTGCTAACATCCATCCGTCAAAAAGCAAACATATTATTACCTAAAAGGTAACTGTAGCATTGCAGGTAAGTCCCGAGGGGTACATGTGCTCCGGACGGAGCACGGGCAAAAACTCCCCTCGGGGGCTGCAATTTCACTACTTGTTTTACCAATGTATCTCACCTTTTACGACTTTACTGGATATCAAGTCGAGATACATCATATCGTTCCGTTCAATGCTCTGAAATACAGAACCAACAATGAAATCATGCGCTTGAAGACATTGACAATTTATTGAATCATAATGGCTGATCCTCAACTCTGGTACGAAATGACCTGAATGTCTTGATTTCAATTTTTCGTTAATGTATGAATCCAATTTATCGCGATTTCCCTTCTTGGTGGTATGTCGGTCAAAAATCAGATTTATTTTCTTTGTATGTGTGCGTTCGAACATATCGCAGAGAACTAGGCCACAGAGATAATTGTACAGGTAGGCACTGTTCTTCCTGAGCTGACTAATTGCGTTTTTCTTGGTTATGGCGCCCCACACTACCCAGCAGTCCAACTTATTGATCTCGTTAAGAACATATCTTCGAATCTCCTCACTACTATTGGAGAATTTTATTTCCTTGTCCATGCCCTTGATATGAAGTTTTTTTCTGGCCTTTCTAGGAATTCTTGATAAATACGTACTATCGGTCGTGGCCACTGCAGCCACAACCAGATATTGGGAGCTTCTTGGTGACGTGAAGCCGAGATCCCCACTCTCGTCGAGATAGATGTCTACACTACTATACAATGCACCATCAAATAAAGAACGTGATATTATAGACTCCCATGACCCATTAGAAAGTGCAACGGGCGCATCAGTTCGATCGAGATTAAAAGGGCTTTGTCAGAAGATTTGACGCCCTCAAATAGATTGATTACCACGCCGCTGCATTCCCATAACGTGAACGGCCTGCTGGGGCTCCTCATCATCGTCATCGTGGCGTTCGTGCCGCCCATCCTGTACATGCTGTGGCTCCGCTCGGCCGAGATCTATGACCGCGAGCCGATGTTCGCCGTCCAGGGGGTGTTCCTGTACGGCATGTCGGTGGCGTTGTTCCTGGCGCTCATCCTCGAGACGGTGGCCATAGTCATCATCGAGGTGGCGGTCGGCGGATTGAGCATCATCGCCTACAACCTCATCCTGGCCGTCATTCTCGCTCCGATCATCGAGGAGTTCACCAAGGCCACCGGCATCATGACCGTGACCCGCCGCCTGGTCGAGCCGGAGAACGGCCTGGTGTACGGAGCCGCCGTCGGCCTGGGCTTCGCCGCCGTCGAGAACGTGCTGTACTACATCACCGCCTTGGAGGCCGGCACGGAGATCTTCATCGCCACGGCGATCGCTCGAACGCTGACGTCGACGCTACTGCACGCCTCGGCCAGCGCGCTGGTGGGCTTCGGCCTCTCGCGCTCGCGTTGCTTCTACATGTTCTACGGCACCCCGCGCTCCTGGCTCCCCTACTACATCGCGGCGGTGCTGCTGCACGCGGCGTTCAACCTGCTGGCGTCGCTCAGCCTGTTCGATCCATCGGTCGCCGGCATGCTGTCGCTGGTAGGCCTGTTCCTGTCGGTCGTGCTGACCTGGTCGGTCGTGGTATGGGTCCGGAGGAAGATTGTCCAGCTGGACCGGGCGAACGTCGGCCCCAACATCAGGTGCGAGTGAACGATCGACGATTGAGACGCAAAGCGTTCAGTATGACGGCCAGCGAGACGCCCAGGTCGCCCACCAGGATGGCGATCCACAGCGTCACCACGCCCGGGAACACCAGTATGGTCAGGGCCAGCTTCACCAGCAGCGAGGTGGCGATGTTCTGCTTGATGACCTTTCGCGCCGCCCGGCCCAGGCGGATGGAGAACAGCAGAGAGCGCAGGTCGTCGCCCATGAGCGCTACGTCACCTGCCTCCAGCGCCACGTCGGTACCGGCCACGCCCATGGCCATGCCCACGTCCGCCTTGGCCAGCGCCGGCGCGTCGTTGATGCCGTCGCCCACCATGAGCAGCGTCCCGTGCCGCTGACGGTATTCGTCGACCGCCGCCAGCTTGTCCTCCGGCAGCATGCCGGCGCGATACTCGTCGATGCCTAGCTCCCTGGCCACCTTCTCGGCCACCGGCGCGGCGTCGCCGGTCAGCATCACGACCGCCACGCCCATGTCCTTCAGGCCATGAACGACCTCCTTCGCCTCCGGCCGGGGGGTGTCGCGGATGGTCAGCAGGCCCATCATCTCCTCCTCGCCGCCCACCAGGACGACGGTGGCACCGGCCGTGGTCCTCTTCTCGATCAGTTCCTCCCACTCCGAGAGGTCGATGCCCCGCTCCCGGAAGAACTGCGGACTACCGGCGTAGACGATCCGGTCCAGGATCTGGATGCCCACGCCCTTGCCGGTGAAGGCCTGGAACGACGTGCCCTCCTCGAACTCGATGTCCTCCGACCGAGCTCGCTCCATGACCGCCCTGGCCAGATGGTGCTCGGAGCGGTTCTCGGCCGACGCCGCCACCTTGAGCACCTCCCTGGCCGAGTACCCGTCGAACGGGACGATGTCCTCCACCACCGTGCGGCCGGAGGTTAGGGTCCCGGTCTTGTCGAACGCCACCACCTTGACGTCGGCCATTCTCTCCAGGAACAACCCGCCCTTGAACAGCACCCCGCGGCGCGCCCCTCCCGATATCGCTGAGACGACCGAGACTGGAGTTGATAGTACGAGCGCGCAGGGGCACGATATCACTAGAAGAACGAGGCCTCGATAGAACCACTCCTCAAGCGGCTGGCCGAACACCAGGGTAGGAAGGAACATGGTGGCCACGGCGATGGCGATGACCACCGGCGTGTAGTAGCGGGCGAAGCGGTCGACCAGACGCTCCGAGGGAGCTTTGTTCGCTTCGGCCTCCTCGACCAGTCGCACGATCTTCGATATGACGTTGTCCTCGAAGCGCTTGGTGACCCGAACGTCTAACGTCCCGGAACCGTTCAGCGTGCCGCCGAACACCGCGTCGCCTTCTTTCTTCGTTGCGGGAATGCTCTCCCCGGTGATGGCGCTCTCCTCCACCGACGATTCGCCCTGCAGGACCTCGCCGTCCACCGGGATGCGCTCGCCGGGGCGGACGATGGCCACGTCGCCAACGCGGACGTCGGTGACGTCGACGCTCTGCTCCTTTCCCTCGCGGAGCAGCCTCGCCGTCCGGGGGGCGAAGTCCAGCAGCTGTGATATGGAGCGCCGGGTGCGCGCCACCGAGTAGGATTCCAGCAGCTCGGCCAGCGAGAACAGGAAGACGATGGAGGCCGCTTCCTCGTACGAGCGGATGAGGACCGCGCCCACGACCGCGATGATCATCAGCACGTTCATGTCGAGGTACAGCCGCCTTATGGACGCGACGCCCCTGATGGCGATGTAATAGCCTCCCGTGACGATGGCCGCGCCGTATGCCGGGAGGTACACCAGCATATCGCCCAGTATGAACTCGCCCACCGCGCCGATCGCCAGCAGGACGCCGGACGCGATCGTCACCAGCAGGCGCTTGTTCCTCAACGAGAGGAAGTCCTCCATCGGCGCGCCTTCGCTCCTGAGGCCGTATCCCATGCTTCTCAGGACGTCGCCGACGTCGTCCTCGGCCACCATGCCCCGGTCGGCCTCCACCTGCAGCTTCCCCAGGGTGTAGGACACCCGCACCTGCCGAACCCCGTCGAGCGCCAGCACGGCCTTCTCGATCTTCCGGGCGCACTCGATGCAGTCCATGCCCTCGACGCTGAAGGCCATTCGACGAGGCTCGTCCATGCCCGGAACTAACCCATGGGCGCTATTTAGGGCATGTGCTAAACCTTGCTGGCCATCTTAATAAACGGCGTTCAGAACATGCTCATGGTGATCCGTACGTCCTTATGCGCCGACAGCTCCACCAGGAGCTTGCGCACCTCCTCGGCGTCGCCGTCGAGGACTATCTGTTCGACGCAGCGATGCTCCAGATGCGTGTGCATCGACGAGTGCACGATGTCGGCGTACTGATGGACGACCTCGTGCACGTGGTGCTTCTTGCGGTCGGCATAGATGATGGAGACGACGCAGGACACTCGTCCCTCCATACCGCTGGCCCAGCTGTTGGCCGACACGAAGCGGGAGAGCGCGTCCCTCACCGCGTCGGACCGAGAGGAGAAACCGGCCCGGTTGGCCACCTCCTCGAACTCCTTCAGCTCCTGGGCGGACAGGGATACGCTGATGACAACCATGGACCAGAGTGCAACGACGCGTATGTTAATGGATATTTCGCTCCACCAGCCCCCGCCCCAGGGAGCGGGCCTCCTCCAACGCATCGGCGTCGTCCAAGATGGAGCCCTTCTCCTCGAACCCCCCGAACGTCAGCGATGTCATGTCGGCGTCCAGCGTGAGAAGCCAGATCTTGGCCGGGCGGAGGGCCGAGGCGAAATCGGCGTTCCTCCTGGCTCCTACGGCAATGACCGCGCCCCGCCTCTTCTTTCCCTCGAGGCCCAACGTGTACTTCCTGCGCCAGAACAACTGGCCGCGATCGATCAGGGCCTTGGCCTGCGAACTGAGCCCTTCGAAGTACATCGGCGAGGCCAGCACGATGGCGTCCGCCCGTTCGATCAGTCCGTACACCTGCTGGAGGTCATCGTCCAGCACGCATCTTTGCCCGTCCTGGCATCCCTCGCAGGAGGTGCAGCCCGAGTACGAGAGGTCGTCCAGCACGACCTTGCGCACCTCCGCTCCCGCCTCCCTTGCTCCTTCCAGCGCGGCGTCCAGCAACAGTTCGGTGTTCCCGCCGCGGCGGGGGCTGCCGGCGATGCCCAGGACGAAGGTCATGGCACATCGATGATGACCGCTCGATAAAAAGTTTCAGTCGGCCGGGACTAGCATCGAGGGAGCAGGACGGTGAACCTCGACCCCTGGCGGCAGTCGCACGGCACCCGGTCCTCCACGCTGACCTGACCATCGAAGCGGCGCACCAGCTCGGCCACCACCGACAGGCCGAGGCCGTGGCCTTCGGCCGCATGAGACGTGTCCAGCTTGTCGAACCGTCTGAACAGCCGCTCCTTCATCTCGTCCGGGATGCCCCGGCCGCGGTCCTCGACGGTGACCTTCCACCACGAGCCCCCCTCGTCGCACGCCTCCAGGCCGACGTTTACCGGACAGCTCTGGCCATACTTGCAGGCGTTCGAGATGAGATTGTAGAACAGTCCCTTGAGGAAGGTGTTGCCCTGCACGAGGGCGCTGTCCACCGACGGCTGGAACGCGACCTCGATGTCCTCGTAGACCGCGTTGGCGGAGACGTCCTGAAGGGCCTCGTCGATCACTGCCACCAGGTCGGTCGGCTCCAACTTCCACCCCTTCCCGTTGTTGCGCATGGCTATCAGCTGACGGATGTCGTGGATCAGCTCCGATATGTTGCCCGATTGCACCAATGCCGAGCGCACATAGCGGCGCTGCCGATCGTCCAGCGTCGGCTCGCGCAGCAGCATCTCGAGATAGCCGTGGATGGGCGAGTTGAAATTGGCCACATCGTGCGTGAGCAGCACGTTGAGCATCTGGAGCGTCGACGCGGTCCGCTGGAGGTCGCCGAACATGTAGGCGTTGTTGATGGCCATGGACGCCTGGGCCGAGAACAGCTCGATCAGCTCGTACTGCGAGCGGTCGAACGGCTCCCCCGGCGTCTTCTCCAGGCTCATGACGCCCAGCACGCGGTCGTTGAAGATCAGCGGCACCACGATCATGGAGCTGGGCGTGTCGGGCGTTCCCTCCACGCGCTTCGCCCTGGGATCGAGATCGGCCCGCGGGGCCAGGATGCCCTGTCCCGTCGAAGCCACCGCGCCCACCAGGCCCTCGTTGAGGTCCAGTTCGATGTTCGGATCGAACGACCACTGCGTCATCATCGATAATATGCGCAGCTTCCTCCGCTCATGGTCCATCTCGAAGATGAAGCAGTTCTCGGCGCCGACCAGCGACATGGCGGTCCCCACTATCGTCTGGAGGACGTCGTTCAGGTCGAGCGACGTGGACACCGCCTTGGACGTCTCGTATAGCCCGCGCAGCTGGGTGTTGCGCTTCTTCAGCTCGTAGTTCAGTATGTGGTTCCTGAGCGAGATGTTGATCTGGTTGCACAGGACCTGTAGGATGCTCACGTACTGTCGGATGGTGCCTCCGTTCCCCCTGATCCCGAAGACGATGCACCCGCCCGCCCCGGAGTACGCATGAAGTGGAAAGGCCGCGAACGAGGTGATGTCGCCCGGTGCCTGATAGTCGGTATCGTCCTCGTCGGAGATGATGTTGTCGACGTAGGCCACTGCCTGATAGAGCAGCATGCCGTCGGGGCCCGGGATGCTCAGGAGCTCCCTCGCCTCTCGAGGGTCCACGCCGCGGCACACCAGCATTGGCCTGCCGGCCGGCGAGAGGAGGCGAATGGCCGCCAGGTCGAGGTCCAGCACGTCGATCACGCGGGCCAGCTCATCGCCCAGCACGCCATGGATGTCGTCCACCTCCGCCAGGCCCGATGGGGTCGATGCCAGCAGCTCCATGGGCAGCTCGGCCCTGACGTTCTCGCGCCCTCTCGGGTGATGGCCGATCAATACCGCACCTGACACCTGGCCGTCGGACATCGTCGGGACGATGGTCATGCGGACGGCCGACGGGCCGCAGGGAGTGCGGAACAGCGCGGTCGCCGTGCCCACCTCGCCGGAGCCCATGCACCTCTGCAACGCTCGCGGCAACGCTCGATCGGGCCGGGCGCTCTCGTCCGCCAGCAATGATAGGACATCCTCCCCGATCGCTTCCACAGCATGCCGGCCGATGAGGTCCTCGGCGGCAGGGTTGAGCGAGCGCACACGCGATAACGTATCGATGATGATCATCGGCATGTCGATGGCGCTGGCGAGAAGGTTCACGCTGATGGTTGATGAACTCTCCGGGCCATCCGAACTGTACGCAACTTCCCTCAGATGGTCCGACACGCCGGAAGGTATCGCTGTTCGATATTTAAGTATCCATACATGATTATCAAAATATGTGGTCGCCCTCGAGCGATGATCTGACGGACGGAGTGGAACGTCAGCAACGATAATTTTGTTAAATACAATTAATTGAACCGAATGTTTTAAATAATGGTCATCAATACATGGTCTAAGAGCGCGAGGGAAGGGCTCACCCCCCCTATATTCTCCTCCTGATTTAACGGTGATTCATGTTCCGCCTTGAACACCCTTCCCCGCCTCTTTTCTACCATAATTCTTGAATCGTGGCATCTCCATGTCATGCACATGGCCGCTCCACCCCTGCTGGGCGCGATGACCACGCTGCGCGATCATGAGCTCCTCGCCCACCTGGACGTGGAGTTCTTCGAGCTGCTGGTGATGGACGGCGATGACATCAGGGAGCTGGAATCGCTGCTGTCGCGGGACGACCGATGCAGGATCGTTCACGCTCCCGAGAAGATGCTGGTGGACGGGAGGCTGGAGCTGATCGACCTGGCCGACGGGGACGAGGAGAGGCGGGAGATGTTCGTGGGCCGGGTGAACGAGGTCTCGAGCATGGCCGCCTCGCTTGGAGTGCCCACGGTCATCCATCCCGGCGGCGTTCGAAAGGATCCGACGGACGAAGCGCTGCGCTCCGACCTGATAAGGTCCCTGTCCGCCCTGGACGGCACGCTGTGGCTGGAGAACATGCCCCGACGCTATCACGTGGACGGCGAGAAGCGCTGGTGCCGCCTTTGCACCTCTCCCGATGAGTTCGTCGACCTGCTGCCCCATCTGGACGGGATAACGCTGGACATCTCCCATGCCTACCTGTCGGTCGAGAGGGGCGGCAACAAGGCCATCGCCTCCTTCTTCGAGAGGTTGCGGCCGAGCATCAGGCACGTCCATCTCTCGGACGCGAGGCATCCCGACGGCGAGGGGCTCCAGCTGGGGGACGGGGACGTCAATCTGTCGGCCCTTCCGCGCATGCGCTACCTGCCCGTGCTGCTGGAGATATGGAACGGACACCTGGACGGCGGGGCCGGGTTCGCCGAGGCGGTGCGGAGGGTGCGGGCGGCGAGCTCGTGGTTCAAGGGATGCGTTCCCTGAGCGAGGACCGGGCGCAACAAAGCCTGGCCATCCTGCTCGCCGGCTCCTCCATTATATATGACAAAGTATGCGATGAGGTAGCTGGAAGGATACATATATCAGTCTGGAATTAAGGAGATGAGATGGACGAAGGCGACTTCACCAAGGCCCGTTCGATACTTTTCCCCAGAAATGTACTGGTCGGACACGGCGTTCTTGGGCAGATACCGGAGGTGTGCAGGGACTTCGGACTGTGCGGATCCGCCCTGCTGGTGACCGGGCCCAAGACGAGGGACGTGGCGTCCGGGAATATCGAGACGCGCCTGGCCGACGCCGGCTTCGACGTCCATTCGGTAGTGGTGGGAGAGGCCACCAAGGACAATCTCGAAAAGGTCGAGGAGGCCGCCCGCGATGTCAAGCCGAACTTCCTCATCGGCATCGGCGGCGGCAGCAAGATCGACCTCGCCAAGATGGCCGCCAAGGACCTAGGGGTGGAGTTCATCTCGGTGCCGACATCGGCATCGCACGACGGCATCGCCTCGGGCAGGGCGTCCATCAAGGGGGAGAACGGCCCGCTGTCGCTCGACGCCAAGGTGCCGCTGGGCGTGGTGGCCGATACGTCCGTCATCGTGCAGGCGCCGTACCGCCTGCTGGCGTCCGGCTGCGCCGACGTCATTTCCAATTCGACCGCCGTGCGGGACTGGGAGTTCGCCCGGAAGCTGCGGGGAGAGGAGTTCTCCCGCTCGGCCTACTCGCTGGCGGTGTACACGGCAGAGACGATCATCGATAATGCGGACGTCATCAAACCGTGCCAGGAGGAGAGCGTATGGGTTGCCATACGCCCCATCATCATATCCGGCGTATCCATGTCGGTGGCCGGCTCGTCGCGTCCGACCTCGGGCTCGGAGCACATGTTCTCGCACGCCCTGGACATGCTATGCCCGGGAAAGGGGCTCCATGGCGAGCAGTGCGGCCTGGGGTCGATCATGATGATGTACCTCCACGGCGGGGACTGGAGGCGCATACGCGACGCGCTGGTCAAGATCGGGGCGCCCACCACGGCCAAGGAGCTCGACATCCCGCGGGAGAAGATCATCGAGGCCCTGGTGACCGCGCACAAGGTCCGCAGCAGGTTCACGATACTCGGCCAGGAGGGCCTCACCCATGAGGCGGCCGAACGCCTGGCCACCATCACCGGAGTCATCTGAGGGCGATAATATGGTAGTCATTACACTGATAGGGGAACATCAGGCCAAGATAGGGGAGATGTTCGTGTACCGCGGCCCCCTGACCGAGTGCCGCGACTGCAAGCTTAAGGCGGTATGCTTCAACCTGGACGCCGGCGGCCTGTACCGCATCACCAAGGTGAGGGACGTGAAGCACGAATGCCGCATCCACGAGGAGGGTGTGAGGGTGATCGAGGTGGAGAAGGAGAAGCAATCGGGCGCCCTGCCCATGCGCTCCGCCATCGAGGGCTCCACCATCACCTTCGAGGCGGTGAAGTGCGACGAGCTGGGCTGCCAGAACTGGAAGCTGTGCCACCCCATCGGCATCGAGAAGCAGATGAGGTTCCGCGTGGCCAACGTGGGCAAGGAACTGAAGTGCCCGGCCGGACACCGCATGATGGCGGTCGTGCTGGAGTGAGCCATCGATCGGCGATGGCCTGAAGGTCGGATCGTTTTCCGGTCGAAGGAGCGGACGACCGCTCCCGACGAGGCTTGAGTCGATGGGAGCCGAAGGTCCATCTCCATGGCTCGCCCATCACGTTCTCGAGATCGCATCGGCGTCATGCGCTGAAAGGCCCCATGGCCGGACCGTTCGAGCAATCAGCAGAGCAAGGGTGCCCTTAGTGGAAATAAAAAGAGAAGGAAGTGGTTTGCGGCCGCTCTAGTTCTTACGCGTCCAAGCGAACAGGCCGATCGCGATCGCTCCCACGGCGATCCCTGCACCTCCGAGGGCCAGATAGGTCAGGCCGCCGCTGGATTGCTTGTCCTGCACCGCGTCCAGGTCCTTCATCGCGGCCGTCAGGTTCGCTTTGATATCTTCCAGGTCCGACAGGGTGCTGTCGAGCCGCGCCGATAGCACCGTGGCATTGGCGTCGGTCGAGGAGAGGTTCTTCCGGATATCGGTCAGATCGCCCAGGAGGGAGTCGACCTCTTCGAACAACGCACCCAATCGTCCTGCGGTGAGGTTGCCGGCTGCGTACGCCCTGACAAGTTCGTCGCCTAGTTGTCCTACCTCGGATACAATGCCGTTCAGCCGTTCGTTCAGAGCAGTGACGTTGGCGTCAGTGTTCTCGATGCTCCGCCTGAGCTCCTCCTGCGCGGCCAGTAGGTCGGCCTTAGTGCCCTCGAGCGCTTCGATGGTGTCATCGAGCAGTGCGCTCAGCGCGGTGGCGTTGGCATCGGTCGAGATGAGCCGCGCCCTGAGACCCGCGAGGTCGCCGATCATCGAGTCCACCTGGCTGGCCATCGCATCCAATCGCGCGGCGGTGAAGCCGTGCGCGGCGTCCAGCTCGCTAAGGTTAGCGCTGATATCGTCAATGAGCGAGAGCGCCGAGGTGACGTTCGTGATCGTCCTGTTCAGCAGGTCGGACAGCGCGGCGAGGCGGGCGTTGGTCTCGTTGAGGCGCTCATTGAGCTCCTCGATCCGGCGGTCGTCGCTCGCCGCTACCGTCACACCGGCCGTCGCCACTGCCGGCAGGTAGGCATCGTCCCCGGCCCACGTCGCCCTGAGCAGGTACGTCCCAGTGGCGGTCGGCATCCATTGTGCGGAGAATGAGCCATCGGCCGAGGTCGTCACGGACGCCAAGGTCGTCCAAGTGAGGCCATCATCCACGCTGAATGCCAACACCAGTCGTAGGCCTTCGACCGCCATGCCATCGTAGGTCCTTGTGGCCTCCCCGGAGATGGTGACCGTGCGACCGAGGCCCGCCTCCGACGGGTCGGTCCGTATATCGATGGACAGATACCGGTCCGGTTCCATCGACGCTTCGGCCGAGGGAAGGGAACGGAGTAGAGGATTCACCGTTACGACCCAATACGAATACACTGCGCCGGAAGAGACGTCCTCGTCAACGAATGACGTGCCGCGGGTCGACCCGATGGGCTCCTCTCCGGCGCCATCCACGTTCCTATAGACCTCGTACCATATATCGGCCAGTCCACCGTCGTCGGTGGGTGCGGACCAGCTCAGGACCGCTGACCCGCTGCTTCCGTCCGCCACGACCGCCTCGGGGGCGCTCGGAGCGATCACTTCGACCAGGGTCAATCCATACATGAACCACCCGGAGAAGCCGGACGAGCCTTGGATGATGTAGACAGTCACTTCTGGGCTGGTGCCTTCGGCCCAGGACGCTTCGAAACCGGGGGCGTACCTCTGAAATTGATCGCCCTCAACGAAGAGCTTTGATAGAACGCACCCTCCCGAATGTTGGTGACGCTGCTCGGTATGGTGACGGACGTCAAGGAGGAGCACCCATCGAAGGCGAACTTCTCGACGCTGGTGACGCCGTCCGGTATGACATAATCGGCGCTTGGCAGGCCGATCGGGTACTGCATGAGCTTGTTCATCCCCTTGTCGAACAGAACACCACCGATGCTGGTGTAATGCTCATTGCTCGCATCCACGCTGATCTCGATGAGGGAGGTGCAGCCGCGGAAGGCGGGTTGGGCGATGCTCGTGACACTGCCCGGTATGGTGACGGACGTCAAGGAAGAGGCACGATAGAACGAATTGCTTTCGATGCTGGTGACGCCGTCCGGTACGATGTAGTCAGCGTCTGGGGAGCCGATAGGATACTGGATCAGCTTTTTCTTCTCCTTGTCGAACAGCACGCCGTCCATGCTTGAATAGTATTCATTGGTCTCGCTCACGTCGATGGAGGTCAGGGAGGTGCAGTCCCACAGCGCATAGTTGCCTATGCTAACGACGCTGGCCGGCAGGTAAAGGCTGGCCAGGGAGGAGGAGCCCCGAAATGCATATTGGCCGATGCTCGTGACGCTTTCCGGAACGGCGTATACCGTTCTCGGCGAACCGATCGGGTATTGGATCAGCGTGGTCCCATCTTTATCGAACAGCACGCCGTCCATGCTGGAGAACAAATGGTTGCCTTCGCCCACGGTGATGGACTCCAAGGAGGAACAGTCCCCGAATGCCAATTGACCAATGATCCCAACGCCGTCCGGAATAGTGATGGACGTCAGGGACGAACACCCTCGGAAGGCGCCTGTGCTTATGGTGTAGACCGCGTCCGGTATGGTTATGGACGTCAGGGATGTGCAGCCTTGGAAGGCGTATCTGCCGATGGAGGTAAGGCTGGTGGGCAAGCTTATGGACGTTAGGGAGGTGCAGCCTTGGAAGGCGGAGTCCCTGATGATGTAGACCCCTTCCATCAGAGTGACGGAGGTCAGGGAGGTGCAGTCTTGGAAGACATAGCCGCCGAAGTCGGTGACACTGCCCGGTACGGTGATGGACGTCAGGGAGGTGCAGCCTTGGAAGGCGTAAGCGGCGAGTCTGGTGGTTCCGCTAGGTATGTTTATGCTGCTCAGAGATGAACAGCCCCTGAAGGCGCTTTCGTCGATCCAGCTGACGCTCTCCGGTATGATGACGGAGGTCAGGGAGGTGCAGTCCCTGAATGCCGAATCGCCGATGTGAGTGACGTACCTGCCATCGATCATGGCGGGAATCTCTATATCGCCGCCATCGCCAACATACCCGGTTATTCGTGCTGTGCCACTTATGATGACATATTCAAAATCTCCATACGTATCGGCCGCCTCGGCCCCGGGCAAGAGGGACGAGGCGGACGTTAGAAGCGCCATTGCTAATAGGACATAGGGGACCTTTTCCCGCATATAAATCGGCAGTCATGGTTTTTGATTAGGATATAAGGATGAGTTGTGGTTTCTAATCCGAAAAAAAGCAGCCGCGTGGGAGCGTTCGCTCCGACCATGCTGGCCTGATCATATCATAGGGGGTGCGCCCTGGACGATTAGGTGGGATCGTTCCCGTTACGTCGAAAGAATGGCGATGAGGGGCGCTCGATGAAGAGGATGCATGCTGCCGATCGGCAGCATGTAACGGCTTCGCTTATTCATCGACGCTCTTTCATCGCGTCGGTTCCGGGCGCTACCGGAAGCTCTCGCCGGTGATGCGCTCGAACATCTCGATGTACAGCTCGCTGACCTTCTTGACGTCGGCGGGCGACAGGGGCGGTATGTCGGGCTCCGGCCTTCCGGCCTTGCGGGCCTTCATCAGCTCGTCGTAGTAGCCGCTGTTGCGGTAGATCTGCCGCACCGCTTCCTTCGACAGTTCGACGCACTCGCCCTTGGCGTACGCGTCGTCGTCCCACCAGCGGTCCTCGTCGGCCGTTCCGAAGGTGTCCACCACCATGAGGTTGCGCTTCTCGTCGAAGGCGAACTCCTTCTTGCCGTCGACATGGATGAGCATCCTCTCGCCCACTTCCTCGGCGATGATCTCGTCGATCTTGGCCACCGTGGCGAACAGGTTCTCCATCTCCTCCTCGGAGAGGCCGGAGATCTTCAGCGCCTCCTCCCTGGTCAGCAGCCGGTCGACCGGCTCCAGCTTGGTGGTGACCTCGTAGAACGGACGGGGCAGCTCCTCGCCGTACCTCACCTCGTGGTCGGCATCGAAGCCCAGCTCCTCCGCCTTGATCTCGCCGCCCTTGATGCGGTCCCATAGCGAACCGGCGACGTAGTGGCGCGATATGATCTCCAGCGGGATCAGGTAGTTGGTGGTGCTGCCGTTGATGCGGTCGTAGTCGGAGATGACCTCGACGCGCTTGACGCGCATGCGGTTGGGCGGCACCAGCTCGGTGAAGTGCGTCCGGATGCCGGCCTTCCTGAGCACCTGGAACCAGAAGGCCGCGCTGCGGCACAGCGTCTCCCCCTTGTTGGGTATCTGGGATGGAATGATCTTGTCGAACACGCTGATGTTGTCGGTGAACACGAACTCCAGCGTCTGATCGTCCACCTCATAGACCTGCTTGACCTTTCCGGTTCTGACCAGCTTCATCGTATCGCACGCTCGACTGAATGTAACATGAATGGTCCATATACTATTTTTGGTCCGCCAGCGCCCGGACGTCGTACAGGACCAGCATCGGATGCCAAAGGGGTCGGATGACACGGACGGAGAAAGCTTAATGTCCGGAGGGCTCCAATGTTCCATGACATGTCCCTGACCGTAGACGAGGTCAGCTCACTTGCTCGTCTGGAAGATGAGAAAGATGACTATATGGACGTCCTGCGGACGAGCGGAGAGGACCGTCTTTTCCTCAGCCTCGACTGGCTGTCGGCCTGGTGGGGCGCGTTCGGCGAGGAGCTGAGGCCGCTGATCCTCCGCGTCACCGAGAACGGGCGCCCGGTAGGGTATGCACCGATGGCACTGTACGAGCAGGGGAAGCACTGGACCAAGGTCAGGTTCATGGGCTCGGGCCCGTCAGACCGCTGCGGCATCGTCGCCCGGGATGCCCGGGCCGATGTCCATGACGCCATCTGGGAGCACATGCGGGAGAGGGACGACTGGGACGTCATGGAGCTGAGGGACATGAGGCAGGGAGGGCCCACCGAGCGGGGGGCCAGGAGGGCGTTCCCCAACTGCGAGGAGGCGCGCGAGGTGGCGCCCTTCATCCGCCTGAGCGGCGGCTACGACGATTACATGGCCACATTGTCGAAGAACATGCGCGCCACCATCGGGAGGGGATGGCGCCGGCTGCAGGACCATGGGGCCAGGTTCGAGAGCATGCGCACCGCCGATCGGGTCGACGAGGCGATACGATGGCTTAAGGAGCTGCACGATCAAAGGTGGAGGTCCTCCAGCTGCCTCGGCCTGCCGGGCATGCCGCGGTTCATCGAGAACGTCGCCCGGCGGATGGTCGGACGCGGTATAGTGTTCCATGCCATCCTGATCGACGACACGCCGCAGGCCATCACCATGGGCCTGGAGGACGATGAGCGTTATCTGTACTACCTGTCAGGCTTCGGACCCGAGTATGCCCAGCACTCCCCCGGGAACGTGCTGCTGAGCCGCATCATCGAGGAGTGTCACCAGCGCGGCTGCGGGGAGTTCGACATGCTTCGAGGGTCGGAGACGTACAAGTACCGGTTCAACGCCGTGGACCGGCCGCAGGTGCACCTCCGGGCCGTCAACCGCGGCCTCATCCGACGGACCCAGTACCCGCTCCGGGAAGCTCCGTTGGTGTGATCAGAACAGCTTGAGCACGGTGGAGGCGGGCATGTGCATGAACGCCTCGGCGTAGCCGTCCAGGGCACTGGCCGCGGCCCGGTAGCCGTTGATGCCTCGCGCCACCCGCTCGTAGTCGATGTCGGCGCACTGCGTCGCGTGCTCCTTGACGGCGGCGACCTTCCTCTCCATGACGTCATGTATCGGTATCAGCAGGTTGGGCATGAGGGTCCCCCACACCTCGTACATGATGAGGTCAGGCGATCCTCCGCCAGCGCGCAATGCCTGAACACAGGCCTCGAACGCCCGCAGGTGGTGGTCGTGGTTCTCGAACGGCGACGGCGCGAACACCGCGTCGTAGCCGGACGACAGCTCCTGGGCGATGAGCCGGGAGGCCTCCTTGGCCGAGGGGAACGGCGTCTCGTGGAGCACGTGGTCGGTGACGCCCATATGCCCGAGGGAGCGCTGGATCTCGCCCTTCCGGTGATCGCGGGTGAAGTCCCCCTCCTGGATGGATAGAAAGAGGATCCTCACGCTCTTCCCGGCGTCCACCAGCTTGATGATGCTGCCGCCGCAGCCGACCGCATCGTCGTCGGGATGGGGCGCCACCACCAGGAACCGCTCCCCGGGCGGCAGGTCCATGACCTTGGGGCTCCAGGCGGTGCCCTCCAGCCGGTCGGGCACGGAGAAACGGTTCCTAAGCTTCTCGATTATCAGCCTCAGCTCCAACGTCGCGCTGTTCGATACTCCCACAAGGAATAATAGTCGAGCGCTACCCTAATTAACCTTACACCGGGGGAGGGGGAAGTGAAGGTAGCCTTGCTTTCAATGTACAGCTTCAACGAGGTGCGAGGAGGAACGGAGCTGTTCACCGAGCATCTGCGGGAGGCGTTCCAGGATGTCGAGGTGATCACCTATTCCTCGTCGTCCAACGGCCGCGGGATCGACCTGACGAGGTTCAACCTCGAGGAGGCCAGGAAGGGCGCGTCCATCTGCCGGCGGTTCCGCCAGCTGCATCGCCGGGACGATTTCGACGTGGTGATCGCCAACTCCACCGCCGGCTGGTGCCTGGGCATGTCCAACATCGACGTGCCCATGCTGAACGTGTTCCACTTCACCATGCGGGGCCTGGCCGACCAGGTGCTGCGAGGGACCCCAGGATACCTTCCATCGAAGTACGTCTCATCGATCTTCGAGAAGCTCGCCTCGATCGGGAAGAGCAGCGTGGCGGTGTCGGCCAAGGTCTCGAGGGAGCTGTGGTCGCTGTACCGCATACGCTCGAGGGTGATCGAGCATGGGGTGGACATGGAGCGGTTCAGGCCGCTTCCCAGGGACGAGGCGAGGGAGGAGCTGGGCCTCGAGGCCAAGGGACCGATATGCCTGTTCGTGGGGCGGGCCGATGCCACCAAGGGCTTTGACATCGTGCGGGAGGCGGCCCGGACGCGGTCGGACGTCCGGTTCCTGTGCGTCACCCCCTCGCAGGTCGACGACGACCGACTGATCGTGCATCGTAATGTGCCCAACGAGCGCATGCCATGGTACTACTCGGCCGCCGACGTGCTGCTGTTCCCCTCCCGATACGAATCGGTCGGCTATGTCGGACTGGAGGCCATGGCCTGCGACCTGCCGGTGGTGGCCGCCCGCACCGGCGTGTTCGAGGACCTGGACGAGGAGGACATCGGCCGGATCGTTCCCTCCTGGAAGACGTCCGAGTACTTGGACGCCATCGATGACGTGCTGTCCCATTCGTTCCACCCCCGGCGGATGGTCGAGAGGAGGTATTCGATGGACCGGTTCCTGGCCGACTACCGCAAGGCCGCTGCGGAGGCGGTGGAGTCTAACAAAAGATAATTGTTTGGCGCCAAAAGCAGGTCACGTGGATCGGAGGGCGTAGCTGGCAACGTCGCAGTATGCGCCCTCCCATATGAATATCATCCCTGATAGCTTCTGAAAAGCAGTTTTATAATTTGAAACGGCAACAGGGCTCGCCCGGGAGCCGGGGAAACCTCACTTGGAGGATACCTTTCTCCCGCAACAGGAAAAGCGACCTGTTCCCGCCCACAACGGCGGGTAGCGGGCCGGCGTCTCCGCCGGCCAAGGTCACAAGCGACCAGAAGGGATGGGATAGCTTGAAAAGACAAAAGCCTAGCCATGCTGCCGTCTCGCTCCCGCGAGGGAGCCATGACGGAGCATGCAAAGTAGAGGTGTGGCCATGAGGGCCGACCAGCGGCGCCAGCTCAGGGCGCTGCTGCGGCCGTTGTCGGCGGTGCTCGTCATCGGGCTCCTGCTGACCGTGGTCGTGCCGCCATTGCTCGACGAGGGCGCTCCCCATGGAGCGATCATCGGAGGCCTCAGGGACGGTCCCTCAGACCTCAATACGCCGTCCGGGGACGGCGAGGCGGTCGAGCCCCAGGACCAATACGAGGACTTCGAGCTGGGCGTGGAGTCCTCCATTCTAGAGGTGGACGTCGGCGACTCGTCGTACGAGATACGGGCCGACGAATACTCCATCACGGTGGCGCAGGACGGCAACTTCGTCGACTACGTCATCAGGCCTTACTTCACCGACGACGTCATCCGCTACCGACGGGTCAATCCGAACGTACCGGCGGAGGGCACCGTCGACCAGAACGGGAACGATCTTAACTGGGTGTCTATGAGGATCGCCGATTTCGGACACGAGGGGAACCGCGTGTGGTTCGTCGAATCCAGCCCGCAGTTCAGCATGCGGCAGGAGTTCACCATCTACCGCGACTACTTCGAGTTCGACTCCACCTACATACCGGGCGAGAAGAACGCCGTGGTGACGTACTTCACCGGACTGTACGACCAGGACGGCCGCATGGTCGACCTGTTCTCCGACGGCAAGGTGCACCGCTACGTGCCGGGCTTCGCCGAGGACAGGCCGCTAACGCACGGCATCGGAGGATGGTACCCGTCCTTCGAGATGTTCGCGCCCTCGTTCGACCTCAGGCAGCCGAACGGCGACCTGGGGTACGAGTTCGGCTACAACGAGGAGGAGGCGTACCTGTGGGCGCCGATATGGATGAAGGACTTCGGCGGCGGCGGTCCGTCGACCTTCGGCCTGAAGTTCTCCTCCAAGAGCTCGGTCCTGCCGGACCCCGCCAAGGGGGAGGAGACCACCTACCACATGTTCGTGAGGCCCTACAAGCACTCCGACGGGGAGCCGATCGGCCACAACTACGGGTACGCCAAGTGGGTGGCGGAGGAGATAGCGAAGGAGTGGACGGTGCACAACACCGACATCTTCCCGCTGACGATGAACACCCTGTCCACCTGGGACAGCGACCTGCTGAGGTGGGTGGAGAACAGCCAGATAACGGTGGCCATGCAGTCCACCAACCCCGAGCAGATCAACTGGCACTACAAGTCGTCGCAGCTCATGGTGCCGCATGACGGCACCATGCCGGCCTCGTGGCAGCTGCACGACGCGCCGGGCCAGCAGATGTACTCGCCCTCCGGCTACCGGATAGCGAGCGCCGCCAGCCCCGAGTACCGCGAGCACCTCATCAACGGCGATCCGTACAACGACTGGTGGTGGTCGTCCGATGGAGTGTTCTGGGACGAGATGAACGTGGTGGACGAGGCCAACAACATACGGAACGACTACAACCACAAGGACGAGTTCGTGTACACCGGCTTCCTGAGGCTGGTGGAGGAGACGTACGGTTCGGGGAAGTTCGACTATGTCATAACCAACCCGTTCACCGCTCTGCTCCACCTGTCGATGGTCTCCGACCTCAGCCTGATCGAGGGCTACGAAGCGGTGCCGATGTACAACAACGACCTCAAGGCGCACACCGCCTCGGTGATGAACTTCGTCAACAACATGCCGGCCGACCTCCGGCCGCGCATCAGCGTGGACCAGAACTACAACGCCGCGTCGGACTCCTGGGCCGTCGATTCGGTCCTGTTCGGCGCCGCCCGCTACGGGTTCTATCCGAACCTGCGCTCGTACGACTCGGGCGCGGCGCAGATACCGTACCTGGAGAAGGCGGAGGCCATGTTCCTCGCCATGGGCGCCGACCGCACCCGCGGGCCGCAGTTCTGGCCGGCGACGATCGACCTCCGGAGCGAGGGAAGCGAGATCGTCACCGACCGCCCCATGGTCGTCATGACCGGCGGCGGCGCGGTGGACATCGAGTTCACCGAGGCGAGCGACAGGTACTCGCTCACCAACCTGTGGTCGACCGCAAGGGACTTCGTCGTGGTGCTCCCGGCCGACGCCGTCTATTCGATGGACGGCCTGGAGCAGATCGGCGAGGCCGAGTACACGGCCGACGGCAAGGTGATCGTCCGAGGGACGATCGCCGCCGGGGCCACCGGGCACATCGTGAAGAGCGGTGACGCCGCCGCCACCCATTCCGGGGACGGCGTGGCGTACATCGCCGCCGCTGCCGGCGAGCTGCGCGTGCGCGCCACCGGCGGGGAGACCACGATGCGTCTCGGAAACCTCTTACCCTCTCACTATTACGACGTGCTCAGCAACGGCGAGAGGTTCGTCACCCTCCGGGCCGACGAGGACGGATGGATAACGTTCGCCCGCGCCCTCGGCGACGAGGAGGTGATAACCACGGCCGAGGCGCCCCCGCCCGTGCCGCAGGTGGTCGACGTGACGCCCTCCGACTCCGCCATGGACGTTCCGCTGAACACCAACATCACCTTCACATTCAACACCCCGGTGGACCGCCAGGCGATGCAGGACGCGTTCTCCTTCGCCCATGACGGCAATTGGACGTGGACCGACGAGGTCACCGCGGTGTTCACGCCGGACCGGCCCTTGGCCCCGCTGGCCCAACATACGGTGGGGATCGAGCGCCTGGTCAGCCTGGAAGGCATGACGAACGACACGCCGTTCGGCGCGACCTTCACGACCGCCGAGGCGCCGTCGTACTCGGTCTCCGGCGAGGTCAAGAGCGCCGGCGCATCGCTGCCGGGCGCGACCGTCAAGATCGGCAACGACGTCAGAAGCGCCGACAAGGACGGACGCTTCACGTTCCCCAGCGTTCCCGCCGGCAGGCACGACATCTCGGCGTCCAAGGACGGCTTCGCGGACGCCTCGGGCAGCGTCGACGTCCTGGGCGACACCGAGGTCTCTATCGAGCTGGAGTCCATGCCCACCAAGCGCGTGCTCACCACCGCCACCGGCGTTCCGGCCGGGCCGGTGCTGGGATTCATGGGAGCGGCCGCGCTGCTGTTCGGGCTGGTGTACAGCGGCCGGGCCGACAGCGGCATGGAGGCGGTCAGGAACGCCCTAGGCCAGGTCCTGGAGCGGTTCGGGAGGCCGTAGGCCGTTCAGGCGCTCCTGCCGCCCGTCCCGCCATCCCTGGACCAGGCCGCAGGCCTCCGACAGCAGCCCGACGTAGGTGAGGAATGGCGGCAGCCGGGGGTCGGTCCTCATCTTCTCTCCCGGGCTCTCGGTCACCAGGCGCCGCTTGGAGACGAACGCGATGACGCGGTTGCCGCAGTAGCGGGAGAACGGCACCATGCTGCCGAAGTGCTTCCTCACCAGGTAGGAGTTGTTCCTGCCCCATAGGTACCGCAGGCGGATGTACCACCGCAGCATGTCCTTTCGGTAGGAGCCCTCGCACCACTCGTGCCGCACCACCGCGTTCTCCTGGTATCGGATGCGGTAGCCGAGGCGCAGGACGCCGAGGCAGGCGTCGGTCTCGTCCTGATGATATTTGAAGTAGGGATCGAAGCCGCCCGCGTCGATGAGCGGTTGGCGGCGGAAGGACATGTTGCAGCCCACCATCACGGGGTAGCAGCCGTCCAGCGGTTCGTTCCGCGACTCGTCGTACCACATCCCCTCCACGGACACGGCGTTGCGGCCCATGCACAGCCTCCCGTCCATGTGGTGGACCGGTCCGCCCACCCCGCCCACCTCCTCGTCCTCGTAGCCGTCCAGGATGGCCTGCAGCCAGCCAGGCTCGGCGATGGCGTCATCGTCGACGAAGCACACGATGTCGCCGGTGGCGGCCGCCAGTCCCAGATTGCGGGCCGCCGAGATGCCGTCCAGGCTGTGCTGCTCGATGAGCCTTACCAGGCCCTCCCGCTCCATCTCCTTCAGTAGCTCCCGGGTGCCGTCCACCGACGGTCCGTCCACCACGATGATCTCGTCGGGACGAGGCTCCTGGGCCAGAAGCGAGGCCAGGCAATGCGGCAACCAGTCGACCCGGTTGAACGTGCATACGACGATCGAGGTCCTCAAGTCCCCACCGCCATCGTTGACGAACGAAGGGCCGTCCCCCCCGGCCCCATATCTCCAGCTTCCCCATGGATGTAGCATGTGCGTGATTTATGACAGGTGACGATATTTGTAGTTCTTCCTCGGGACGCCTAGCCGGTCAGGCCGAGCACCAAGAAGGCGACCACCAGCCAGGTGTCGGCCAGGGCGCGTATCGTCCCCACGTACATCAGGCTGCTGGTTCTCGCGTACAACCATCCCAGCAGCAGGGCGGCCAGGAACGAGAAGGCCGCGTACATGACCGATCCCCAGAAGAGCATGTAGGCCGCGTTGAGGGCGGCCGCCGATATGATCGCTGGCGAGCGGCCCATGGCGGCCGAGAACGAGCGCTGCACCACGCCCCGGAAGAGCGCCTCCTCGGCGAAGCCCCACAGGGCCATGAACGGCAAGAACAGCAGGGACGGCGTGCCCAGCGGGAAGGATTCCCAGAACCTTAGGCCCAGCGAGGCCGCCTGGGCGAACGCCAGCCCGATGGGGAGGAGCAGGACGATCGCCATGGAGAGGTTTCGTAGACGTACGGGATGGAGCGACGGCATCGATATGGAGCGGACGAACAGGAGGAGCGCGATTACGATGATGTTGAGCAGCACGACGGCGTCCAGGAACACGTTCCCGGTCGACGGCAGCACGGCGGTGGCCATGGCCACCCCGACCACTAGAGCAATGGCGGCGTAGGCCGCCTCGGCGCGGCGGTCGGCCACCGCATAGCAGGCGACCGACATGGTGAAGGCCCCCAGCAGCAGCGCCATGCCGGCCGCGGCCCCGTCCCTGGCACCCAATGCCACGTAAAGGTACATGGCGGCGCAGCCAGGAACGTCCACGGGAGCAGGGCGATGATGGCCCTGGGAAAGGAGATAGATGCCGATCGATGCTCCATCTCACCCTCCCGCGCCCATCACGGCCGCCGTCGCGATCACCAACAGCAGAGCCGCGGCGCTCCTGGACCTTCGACGGAGGATGAGCAGGAGGAGGCCGATCGCCACGACCACCACGGCCGCCAGCAGCAGCCCGTCGGCCAGGCCCAGCGGCCGTACGATCACCCCGCTCAGCCCACCGTGATCGGCATCCACAGCGTCATCACCTCCGAGCCCTCCGGCCCCACCAGGAGGAGGTACACGGTCCAGTCACCGGGCCGGTCGATGCTGAACGTCAGCCTCTGCTGGTAGCTCTGCCCGTCGGCCAGGGGGATGGTGGTGCTCCTCCCCGCCCCGGGCGACAGGACGACCGGCCCCGACAGATCGGCCGGCGTGGCCGACATCGAGTCGCTCAGGGAGACGATGAGCGTGTAGTCGGCCGCCTGGCCCAGGTGGTTGGCGATCCTGATCTCCACGGCCGCCGGCTGGTTGGGCGACAGCGACGAGGGCAGGTGGTCCAGGCGCCCGTCGGCGCCGGTCACCTCGAACTCCGAGTACGGCAATCCCGACCGGTCGGCCGTCAGGCCGGTGGCGGCCACCACGCCCAGCGCCATGACGGCCACGATGATAGTGGCCACCACCGCCCCCTCCCTCCGGTTGAGGGGCGAACGCTCGGCGGGACGGTACACGATGACGAGCTGGTCCCCCGGCGGCAGCTTGGAGCGCCGCTGCACGGCGGCCGCCGAGGCGATGAACGTCACCGCTATCAGCGTCAGGCCGATCGAGAGGGCGTTCAGCTCCACCAGGCCACGGGTCATGATGGTGGCGGCCAGGGCCACCGTGGTGGCGCTGAGGCCCACCGCCATCGCTGACCGGATCAGCATGGTGATGGTCTGCGTCCTCTCCTGATGAGGGACGAAGGAGCGGGACAGCGTCGCCACTCGACCGGGCAGCAGGGCCGATGTGATCGCATAACCGGGGCAGTAGAACACCGCGGCGAAGCCGAAGAACCATGCCAGCGGCGATGTCGGCAGGTAGGCGGGAAGCAGGGCCGCCACGGCCACCACCGCGCACACCAGCGCGATGTCCCACGGCTTTCCCGGACCGACGAGCACCTTCTCCCTTCTAGCCATCGTGAACCTCCATCAGATCGTCGAGCAGCCGTCGCAGTCGGACGCCGACCACTCCCCAGCAGTATCGCTCCTCCACCAGCCGACGGCCGTTGCGGCCCAGCCGCTCGCGCAGCTCCTCGTCCTCCAGAAGCCTTGCCACCTGACGGGAGAAATGCTCCGGGTCGCGGCCCACGAGGCAGTTCTGGCCGTCCTCCAGCTCGGGCATCCCGTCCAACGCCAGGGGGCTGACGACGGTGGCCCGTCCGGCCGACAGCATGTCGATCACCTTGGTCAGTATCCCCACCCCCCGCCAGGTGGGGGCCACGCACACGTCGGCGGCCGAGAGCCAGGGTGCCAGCTCGGGGACGAAGCCGAGCATCCGGACGCGTCGGAGGGCGCC
>LJKK01000028.1 GCA_001421185.1 Methanomassiliicoccales archaeon RumEn M1 | reverse complement strand
AGTAGGATCGATCAAGCAGGTGGTAGACAACTATGGTCAGGGAGTAGCTGCCGCCCTCGCCAAGGCGGAGAGCGATTACAGCGCCACCGGGAGGGTCTCATCCTCGACCTTATCTTTTATCTATCGAGCGTTGGGGGGCGATCTCTATCAGGTTCTTGTCGCTCTGACCGTGGCCATAAGCGTGGCTGTACTGTCTATCTCCATCGTCACGAACGTCTTCAGCTTCCTATTGACCTTCGCTATCTCTCTCGTCGTCACCATGCTGATCGAGCAGGCGTTCAACATGGGGCACCATGGCGGAGCCGGAGGACAGCGGCCCGTGAGCACCGTTGACGGTGGCGGCAACATCGACCTCGACGGCATGCGTTCTGATATAGAGAACTCGGGTCTCGCGCCTCATGTCAACGACGGCAGCGAGCAAGCAGAACGGTGGAACGCGGCCTGGAGCATCTTCGGGATGGTCGCCTCTCAGATATCAATAAAGTTCGGGATCGCCGGCGCCTACATCGCTGGTTTCACGACCGTGGTCAAGATCGGACTGGTCGCCAGCCTGGCAGGCCTGGCGCTGAGCGGTGTCGCCATTGCCACCGGCAACATGCTCCTCGGCTTCGTATCCTTAGGTGTATCGGCCATTGGTTTAATAATAGGGGCAAAGGACTTGTTCGCATACGATACGGGCTCGAAAGTCACTGGCCTGTTAGCCACAGCGAGTGGTCTGATCGGGATTGGATGCTCCGTACAGGCAATCGACTTTAATAATATGCAGGGGTGATGAATATGAGGGATGAGCGTAGTTATGAAAATCCTCCAGATAAGTTCTCCCTGCTAGCGACGGCTGTAGTCGCCACGATATGTGTGATGTTCTCGCTGATCACCACCATGGCCCACTGGAAAGGGAGTGCCAGCGGCATCATCATGATTGGTTCTCTCACAATCCTATACATCGGTTTCTATCGTGAACTGATCATCCGTCCAAAGGTCGCCACGGTGACCGACGATGGCATCCATTTAGAATACCGTACCCGGAAGCCCCTCTTCGTCCCCTGGGACGGCATTGAGTGGGTCGACGCCGTGCCGGCGGACAAGAGCACGCTCAAGGGAAAGGACACCGTCGAGGGGAGGATGAAGATCAGGGCGAGGTATTGGCCGATGCAATTGACCTATGAAACCGCTCACGCGATCCAAGAAAAATATTCTGAACGGGTAGGCAACTGCCCGCCGATCTCGCCGTCGCTCGCTCAGAGGAGAGCGTACGAGGCGACGTTGAGCACCAGGAGATGAGCGACCAGCGGATGGACCAAGGTCGGCGGATCACAAGACGATACCAATGGCGTACGCATCAAGAATGGATCAGAGAGGGAGATGATGGCCGACACACACTTTTAAAATATTGCTTCCCAGACGCGAAGGTCCTGCTATGCTCTGTATCATCTCACCAACGGGCAATACTGCCAACTTCCACAGCATCGGCGCGGTGTTCGAGTTCGTGTGGAACTGCATCGTGACGACCGCGCCGGCGGTCGTCAACCTCGTCACGAGCCTCGTGCAGGCTGGCATTGATCTAGTGTGCACGTTAGCGTCGTCGGCCGTCGCGACCATACGAGCGGTCGTAAACGAGATCGTGAACGCGTTCAACGCGTTCTTGGATTGGATCATTGATTTCGCCATCGATGTCATATTATCGCCGATCACCTCGTTCCTGAACGACATATGGAGCGGCGTGGTGGGATGGGCTGCCGGGCTCGGCTTGATGCTGGAGCAGCTGAGCATGAGCGTCGGTTCCGGAACGGCAACGCAGGCCTCAGCGTCGATGATGATCGCCGAGCGCATCATGAACAGCGACATCTTCATGACGCTGCTGCTGGTGGCCGGTGCGCATCTACGAGGACGGTCTCAGCATCCCGCCGACCTATCTTCGCACGCTGTCCATGAACGGCGGCTTCATTCCGAGAGAAAGGATCGAGCGCATCACCGTGCGGCGGTGGAAGAAGTTCTTCATTCGCATGCAGGAGTACGACGTCTACATCTGGTACGACGCTCCCGTCGAGTTCGTCGTTCACCTGAAGAACGGCAGAAGGATAAGGTCGGGGCCGAGGCCGCCCGAATCGATCAAGCAGGCGGTCGATATCATGCACGAGCGATGGAACGTCCCGGTCGTGCACAAGGGCTCCGGGAACGGTCGCCGGAAGAGAGTGGTGGACCGAAAGCGCGTTGAGCTTATAGATCTATGAATGTTCCACTGAACGGCCGAACGTGCAGAGCATGACTGTGCTGATGTCCTGTCCGCATATGACCCCGTACGTCGACATGAGCTCGTCGCCGACCGGGACAAGACCCCGACCCTCTGCCAGGAATACACTATACCGCATTGATCAGCGACTCTATCTCCTTCAGCTGGGACACTGTGTGGTCCGGCTCCACGCCGTCCTCGTGAACGCAGAACACCGAGCGCTTCAGCACCGCCTTCATGCCGACACCCTTGGCCCCCTTGATGTCATGGAACAGCGAGTTGCCGATGTACATCGCGTCGGATGCCGACACGCCAAGGTTGGACAGGGCGATCTTGAACACCTTGGGATGCGGCTTCCTGAGGCCCACGTCGGTGGAGAAGACCATGTCGTCGAAGTACTGGTCCAGGCCGAAGTGCTTCATGTCCCTCAGCGGGAACTCCGACGGCAGGCCGAACGCCACGTCGGAGATGAGGCCGATGACCAGTCCGCGATCGCTGAGCCTTTCCAGCAGCTCCACCGCTCCCGGCACCAGCTGGCGCTCCTCCAGCAGCACGCCGTAGAAGATCTCCAGACCCTCCTGCAGCGTGACCTCGTCCAGGCATCCGTAGCGTTCAAGACAGCCGCCCAGCAGTTCGGTCAGCGGGACCTCGACCATGTCCTCCTTCTTCCTCTCCCTGGCGCGGACGAGGCGTTCCGTCAGGTAGGCCGTGAACTCCGAGCGGTCCACCGGCGCCGGCGAGGTCTCGCTGACCAGCTGGTAGATGCGCTCCACGCCGCGCTGCTCTGGACCGCGCCAGTCGCAGTAGTAGTCGATGAGCGTGTGTCCCAGGTCGAACAGGACCGCTTCCATGAGCTCTGCCACGACAGGCAGGCTCTTAAACATTGTTTTCTGAACTTCGACCTTCGACGCATCGGATGATTTTTGTACTATCCTTCCGTAATCCAGGACGATGCGCGTCTACGTGGTGGACAACGGTGGCCAATGGACCCACCGGGAATGGCGGGTGCTGAAGTATCTGGGGGTGGACACCAAGGTGGTGCCGAACACCACGCCCTTCGACGATCTGGACGTCGACGCTGGTGCTCTCCGGCGGCTCGCCGTCCGTCTCGGTGGAGGGCGACCGCATGGGGCGCAACGGCGAATACCTCGATCGCGCGGACTTTCCGATCCTGGCCATATGCGCCGGCTTCCAGTTCATGGTGGCCCATTACGGCGGACGCGTGGGCCCGGCGGCCAAGCCCGAGTTCGGCAAGACGACGCTGTATGTGGACGAGCCGAACGACATCTTCCGGGGACTGCCGAGGGAGTTCGTGGTGTGGGAGAGCCACAACGACGAGGTCAAGGAGCTTCCTGACTCGTTCGAACTGCTGGCCCACTCCGACGACTGCCCGGTCGAGGCCGTGAAGGTCCGTTCCAGGCCGCTGTACGGCCTGCAGTTCCACCCCGAGGTGGAGAACACCGAGCACGGCAGCGAGATCTTCCGCAACTTCCTCCGCGTGGTGGAGGAATGGAAGCGCTGAGCCCCGAGGAGCGGTCGCTGCTGCTCGAGGCCATCGGGTCCCGGCGGAAGAAGGAGGACCTCGAGACGTCTCTGGGCCGCGTGCTTCGGCGCAAGGAGGCGAGCTTCGACCTCTACGTCAGCATCATGGGCAAGGTGCGCGAGGAGGCCCGAAGAAGGAAGGTCACCAAGGACCAGGCGGCCGAGGCGCTCACCGCAGAAGGATGAGCAGAAGCAACATCCCCATCAGGACGGCGAGCGGAAGGAGCCACCACTGCCCCTTGGCCGAGCCGAAGGCAATGGGGACCGGTCCCATCATGATGACGCCTCCCCACCGCGCCCTCGCCTCGTCCTCGCTGTCCGCTCCCTCCATGTCCTCCGATCTCGATGGCAGCAGGGAGAGGAACAAGAGCAGCACCGCGGCCGGCAGCAGCAGCGCCCCCGCCGCGCCCAGCGGTCCCGTGATGGTCAGCACTGGTATCACGAACAGAAGGAAGAGGGTCACCTCGCCTCGCATCCCGGCCAGCAACAGCAGGGAAAGGGACAGGGCGAGCAGCGCCGCCCCGGCCGCGGCCATGCCCTTCTTCAGGCCTTCACCCTGGTCGCCAGTTCGCGGGCCAGCTCGGCCACCGCCTGATGCTGCCCCTCTCGGGGCGGACCGCTGACGTCCACCGCCCCCCACGATCTCCATGCTGGTCGGGCCCAGGATCTCGCCCGCCTGCTTGACCGCCCCGCCGCCCCAGGCGTAGCTGGACAGCACGGCGGCGTACTTGGCCGGGGGCCGCAGCGCCTTGACCAGCGAGGCGGCGTAGGCCGCCATGGGATGGAGGCCTCCCAGGAAGGTGGGGGAGCCCAGCACGATGGCCCGGGCGTCCACCAGGTCCTTGGCGAGATCGCCCAGGTCTGCGCCCGTCAGTTCGTGCACCGCGACCTCCACGCCCTCGGCGACCAGCCGCTCGGACATGGTGCGCACCAGCTGGGAGGTGGACGACCACATGCTGACGTAGACGATGACGACCTTGCTCCGGGTCCGCCCGGCGGTCCACTCCTCATAGAGGTCCATGATCCGCCCGGGATGGCGGTGCACCGGGCCGTGGCTGGGCGCGATGATCAGGGGATCGAACTTCCTGGCCTTCTCCAGGCCGCGCTGCCCCTGCTTGCGGAAGGGCATCATGATCTGCCCGAAGTACCGCTTGGCGTGGAAGTACAGCTCCTCGTTCTGATCGTCCCAGAGCCCCCGGGCGGTGTGGGCGCCCAGAAAATCGCACGGGAACAGCACCCTTTCCTCCTCCAGGAAGGTGAACATGGTCTCCGGCCAGTGCAGCCAGGGCGCCTCGGCGAAGCGCAGCGTGAGGCCGCCCAGGTCGAGAGCGTCGCCGTCCTTGACGATCTGCAGGCGGTCCTCCGGCACGTCGAAGTACATGGATGCCAGGCGGGCCCCCCGTTCGGTCGCCAGGACCGTGGCCCGGGGGCACTTGCTCAGCATGAAGGGCAGGGAGCCGGCATGGTCGGGCTCGGCATGGTTCATGACGATGTGCTCGATGTCCGCCGGGTCCATCACCCCGGATATCTTGGCCAGGAGCTCCTTCTCGAACCCCGGGTTGACGGTATCGATCAGGGCGGCCCTCCTTCCGCGCACCAGGTAGGAGTTGTAGGTCGTTCCCTCGGGCATGGGGATGAGCGCGTCGAACAGGCGGCGGTCCCAGTCCCTCACGCCGACCCAATGCACGCTGTCCGATATCGGTTCCGCGTCGTACCTGCTCATGATATCGACGGTCATATGCGAGGTACGGGTAATAGTACTAACTTCGGGGAGCGGGCCGTTCAGCAACGTTAATATCGCCCCATCCTGATTGGGCCGCCAGCGCCATGACCCCCCTCCAGGCAGTCATTGTGGAGATACTGCGAGCTCGCGGCTTCGACGTGGAGGAGCAGGACGGCCATCTTCTCGCGCGGAAGGAGGACAGCGAGGCGGTCTTCTGCGTGACGCGGAGGGCGGAGCAGAAGGATATCGATACTTTCCTCGCCCGCTACGCCGACTTCCCGGGAAGGAAGGTCCTGGTCACCGTCGATCCTCTGCCCCCCTCCCTGCTCGACGGTCTCGAGCGCACGGTGACCATATGGGGCCGCCAGGACATGGAGCGGGAGCTGGACCTCATGGAAGGAGGGGCCGACGGCCATGGTCCGGTGGACGAACTGCTGGCCACTGACTTCCCTCGGCTGCTATCGGCCGATGACATGGACATCCTGCGCGACCGGTCGGTGGGGGAACGCATCGTCCGGCCGGTGATCACGGCCGATGAGGCGGTGGACATGACCGGCAACGCGGTCGCCGGGTTCCGGCAGGAGCTGCGGCTGATGCCCTACTACGTCTTCGGGTACGTCTGCCCGCTGTACCATCGTGACGAGAGGGTGGGCGTGGAGAGCGGGACGCTGTCCGTCAACGGCCGGACGCAGAGGGTGGAGCCATGGCCGGAAGTGAGGGAACTGGTCTACTCCATGGAGGAGCCGCACCAGCGGCTGGAGGCCGTGATCGCGGAGGACGTGGCCGCCGAGGTGGCGAAGCGCGAGCTGGTGCGCATCTACACCGTCGACCGGGAGCACGTCGTGGAAGAGGAGCACGTCACCCTGACGGAGAAGAGGAGGACCGCTCCCCGCGAGGAACGCATCGAGCTGGAGCACCTTGGCATGTTCTTCGTACCGCTGTGGTACGTGGAGGGCGCCCACGGGACCGTGGTGGTGGACGCCAGCACCGGCCGGGTGGTCAGCGAGGACCACTGTTCGTTCTAGCCCTGCGCACCGCCTCGCCCACGTGTCCGCATATGCCCGTCCAGTGCGTCCCCTTCCAGTACACCCTTCCGCACGAGGGGCAAGTAAGGAACTCGCGATGGCGCTCCAGCACCCGCGGGGGCACGCGAGGGGCGGCCTCCTCGACGCTCATAGGAACGAGCTGACGATTGCACAGCGCGCAGCGCGTGCGCTCCTCGTCGAACGTCAGGTCGAACCTTCGAACCACCGCTTCAAGATGCCCAATGGCGTCGTCGCCCTGCAGTAGTATGCCTCGGTCGCCGGCCCTTGAGGCCAGCTCCCTGTCCCTGGTCAGCAGCATGCGCTCCTCGTCCACGGCCTGGCGGAGGATGTCGTCGTCCCTCATGTCCCTGGCGTACTCGGCGTCGTAGCCCATGATGCGCAACCATCGCGCCAGCGAGCCGAGCATCTCGTCGGCCAGGAACCTAGGCTCGGTCATGGACCTCGTAGGACAGCAGTACGCCGTCCCCCAGCATCTCGGCGTCCATGAGCGTAAGGCGGACCCCGGCGCCGTCCTGGAACCCGTCCCCGTCGGCCGGTGTCGGCGAGTCGCGTCCGCCCACGATCTGGCTTCCCACGAAGACCAGGTAGCGGTCCACCAGGCCGGCCTGGAAGAAGGAGAAGATGGTCTCCCCGCCGCCCTCCACCATGAGGGTGCGCACGCCCCTCTCGCCCAAAGCGTCCATGAGCGCTCCCAGGTCCACGCGGCCCCGGCCGCATCGCACCACCTCGGCCCCGGGCCAGGTGCGGTCGCAGTCCTCGGAGGTGGCGATGAGCGTCCTCGCCCTTTCGTCCAGGACCTTGGCGTCGGCCGGCGTGCGTCCGCGGGAGTCGAGAACGACGCGCAGCGGGTTCCTCTCCGGCGGAAGCCCTTTCACGGTGAGATGCGGGTCGTCCGATATGATCGTCCCGACGCCCACCAGTATGGCATCCGATGCCGCCCGCAGCGCCTTCACGCGGTCCATGTCCTCCCTGGACGATATGCGGAGCTGTCTCCTCGAACGACCGGCCAGCTTGCCGTCGGCGGTCATGGCGCAGTTAACGGTCACGCGCGGCCTCATGCGAACGGCATATGCGAGCCGGCCATAATATTTGCTTCCGCCCGGCCCCATGATGCTCTAGTGTGCGGAATCACAGCCTCATACGTGGTCTCGATCCATCCGATGCCTCTTGCGGTAAAGATGGGCAAGGCCTAACGAAGCGCCTCCGAGGATGAACGGAATCGCGATCGTTAACGCGTCCAAGTACCGTGGTTCGTTCATGGCGACATAGACGGTATTACCGCTGAAGAGGTAGGACGTACCGTTCTGCACCGTGACCAGAACACCAAGGTTCCATGTTCCGGCTGTTCGCAGGATGACGGTGAAGTTGACGTTAGTCCTTTCTCCCTCCTTTAGCTCATAGATGACCACGGCTCCAGGTGGAAGGACATCGTACAACTCGTCCATTGACCTGGACAGCTCCACCCGCTCGGAGGGGTCGTCCTTAGGAATGTCCCCGTCGCGGCCGGCGTGCTAATGGTCGAATAGCCGTCCAGGACCGGAATCAGTTGTACGGTCATCTCGCGCTCGTCAGAACCCTGGTTGATTAGCTCGATGGAGACATCCATCTGCTGGCCTATGGCGGTGGGGTCCCTGGCGTCGGAGCCGCGACCGTCCGCATCCGACGATCCGACCATCCAGACCAGCAGATTCGATTCTTCCGGCGGAGCAATGTCGGCGGAAGCATGACCCGGTGATGCCAGGAGCATTGCCGACATGATGAGGACGGCCACGAGCCGGTTGGCACTCACAGCTCCATCCTCCTTACGATCAGAAGGCCCAGCACGAGTACGATGAGGGTGAATAGGATCAGCGCGGCGTACAACACGGGATCGGCCCCGTTCATGACCCTGACCGATTTCGTGCCGGCAGCAAGGATGGCATACGGGAATGGGAACATGGCAACGTAGTCGGGCGCATACACTATCCTCTGGCCGCTGAAGTCGTTCAATACGGGGGAGATGAATAACATCATCAGCAGGTAGGCACCGGTAACGCCAAGCGAGTACAGCGTCCGTCTCAACAGCAATGATATGAACGCTGCCAAGGCGATGATGGCAAAGGTAGTGAGGACGGACAGAAGGAACAGTTCTGCGGCCATTGAGAGCAGGATGACCGGCACGGCCCCCGTCACGATGGACAGCATTATGAGATAGGCGATGAACGGCATCGCCACCACCGGCACCATGGCCACCATGAGGCCGGTCAGTTTGCCGAAGAACAGGGTGCTCCGCTCGATCGGGAGGGAGAACAGTATTTCCATGGTACGGCCGTCTATCTCACCGGAGAACGACGAGACCGTTCTGATCGCCGCATATACCATGATGAGGACCATCACCACATAGATGGTCATGGACAGGTTGCTCTTGGTGCCCGAGCCGGAGAAGTATGAGGTGAACAATATGAACAGGGTCGTCATCAGTGTAACGGAGAACAGCGCCAATGGGTACTGGTCGCTGATCACGTTCTCCTCGACAGAGGACCGGGCCGTTCTCAGGAACATCCTCCATTGCCCGCTCACTCCTCCGCCTCCCTGAAGTAATCGGAATAGATACGATCGAGCTGATGGGATTGTACTGTGAACTCGATGTCATTGTCCAGCAGGAACCGGAGGAAGCGTTTCTCAAAGTCGGCCCCGCCATCCACCTCGAGATGGAGGAGATTGTTGAGGCAGGACAGTTCGACGATCTCCGGGAACTGTGCCCTTAAGATATCCTCGTTCGTCAGCGGCCTCTTGAGCAACACCTTGTAATGGCTCAAGGAACCTGCCTTGTGGACGATGGATTCCGGCGTTCCGTTCTCCACCAGCTCTCCGTTCTTCAATATGCAGAGACGATCGCAGAGGTCGTCCATGTACCTGAGCTCGTGAGAGGAGAGTATTACCGTCGCCCCCCTGTCCCGCATTCTGGTGATCAGATCGATGACGTCGGTCTTTCCGTTGGGGTCGAGCGCGGTCAGCGGCTCGTCCATGATCACCAGCTCGGGGTCATTGAGGAGACATCGCGCGATCCCCAGACGCTGTTTCATGCCCTTGGAGAAGGTCGATATCCTCTCATCCCCGTGCTCATAGAGCCCGACCTCTCTCAAGCATTCCTTGCTCCTGCCCCTGACGTCCGCTACGGAATGCAAATATCCGAACCGGTTCAGATATTCGAACGCGGTCATTGATTCATAATAGCCGGCGTTCTCGGCCATGTACGCCATCCTGGCCTTGTAGCGACATCCTTTGTTACGTCCCTGCCATTAACGGCTATGGTGCCCCGGGTGGGACGGAGAAGCGAACAGATCAGCTTTATCAGCGTGGTCTTGCCCGCTCCGTTGGGGCCGATCAAGCCCACGACCTCCCGGGGGCCGATGGTCAGATCGACATCTCTCAGAGCGACGTTCTTTCCATAGGCTTTGGTAAGCCCTTTGATCTCGATGACGCGGGGCATCAGAGATCCTCCTGCCGGTAGTATACGAAGTAGATGTAGGCGACGATCGCCACGAGGCCGCCTGCGATGAGGAGGGCCCCCCAGCCCCCACCATTCTTAAGGGCCGTCGCCTGAGAGCATGTGATGGACACGGCGGTTCCCACCTCGCCCTCTTCGCACGCCAGCACGAGATAGTAGCGTGAGACGAGGCGATCGTGGAGCGTTATGGTGGACGAAGCATTATCGATCGAATCGCTGTAGATCGTGGTCAGATCCGTACTCAGAATGTAAACGTCCACGCTTCCGTTCGTAGTAAGTTCGACGTTCATATCTCCGATGTTCTTGAAATCGAAGGCCAGGTAAGGTGTGGTTACGTTCAGTTCGAGATGACGATCCTGCCATATCTGCCTGCTGATGCCGTTGTCTCCCAGCATTATCGCCAATTTTCCGCTCACCGTTATGGTGTAGACCCCAGGGTGCTCGTCTCCCCTCAGGCTGCTCTGCCCACCGGAACTGGAGGTGAAAGATTCTGGTATGACTGTATCCTCATCATTGGGACGGTCGATCCGCAATGATCCGTCGCTTCGTCCCCAGAATGCGAAGAAGGTGGGCCCGTCCAGGTAGATATCTACGCTGTCATCTTCCAGGATGAATGGATAGTACAGGTCAGCTACGTTTTCGATCGTCCGCTCGTTCTTCAGGGGCGGCAGGGAGTTCCGTTCTTCCTGATCCCCCGTGCCCGAAAGGCTGATGTACGCCACGGTAATGATGACTAATGCTGAGATAGTGGTAAGGAGATATACTCTACCACTGCTGCGCTTCTTCTCCGATCGCTTCACGACGCCCATCCCTTGAGATTAAAATAAAATATTAAGCTGATTTAAGCGAAATCAGCTTTGGGTATACTGAAGTAGTGACTCTCCTCATCATGGACATCCCACCAGAGTACTCTCCAATCTGCAATGTGATGCCCTTTCCTTTCACCTTCATATCATCATACTCCTATTCTTTATCCAGAAAAAGCATTTGCCAATAAAAAGGCACTCTCTAAATTATCAGTGCTAGGACCATTATAATGATTGATGCCAGACCTCGCTTGAGATATGGCTTGATATCCAGCACTTCATCTATTGCTCCAGCCATCCTACATGGCATCGAAAGGGCACGGTCAGGCTGATCGGAACACTATCACTTCCGGAGCGCTACAGGTCTGATATTGAACGGTTTGTGGGTAGAGGAGATTCATGGATATCGCCTCGAACGCTCTCGATGACGAGGCCGATCGTCGCTGAACCGCTTCGCGCAACAGGAAACGATTATCGGAGGCAGGGAATCGCCAACACCTTGGCGAGCTCACTTTAAGACATGGAGAAGCCCCATCCGTTCTCAGTGACATGCTTTGAGATGAACACGATCGAGATATAAGGCGTCGTTCATACGCGTTGTTACGATCAGCATCGCGATCTATGGTGCCACATGATGACGAGTATCCTCGCAATCAGGTCTTCAAGCACTCATTTGCGTCAGGAAAAAATGTTATGACATCATAAACGCAATAGTAGGAGCGATCAAGTTCCGCATCTATTCACATCCTTCATATTGACCCATCGGCCCGATAACGGTCCGCTTCCTTCGGCGCGGCCGCTGCCACCTATTTTATACCGCGGGATGGGAAAACCCAGCGGTGAATAGATGGACGTGATCGAGATAGAGGAGATGAACATCCGCGGCGCCTACGTGATCGACGGCTTCCCGTCCGTCGGGTTGGTCGGCTCCATCGTGGCGAACTATTTGGTCACATCGCTGGGACTTCGTCAGATCGCCGTGGTCGATTCCGACCACTTCCCCACCGTCTCGACCATCAAGGGCGGGGTGCCGCACAGCCCGGTCCGCGTCTACGGCGGGGAGTTCAACGACGGCAAGAGGATGGTGGTTTTCGTCTCGGAGTTCCAGCCACCGCCTCATGTGCTCAAGCTGCTGGGCATCACCATGATGGATTGGGTAGAGGATCACAAGTGCCGCCTGGTCATCAGTCCTGAGGGCATGTCCACCAAGCAGAGCCAGCGGCTTCCAGGGGAACAGCCTCACGAGGTGTTGGGGGTCGCCTCCACCCCGGAGGCCAGGGAGATGCTCAGGTCGAAGAACGTCCCCATATTCGAGGGCGGTATCATCGTCGGGCTGTCCGCCATCCTCCTCAACGAGGGGGTGAACCGAACCTTCGACGTCATCACCCTGCTGTCCGAGGCGTCGGCCGACTTCCCCGATGCCCGGGCGGCCGCGGCCGAGGCCACCACCATCAACCACCTCATCCTCGACGGGAAGCTGGACCTGCAGCCGCTCAAGGAGGAGGCGGAGAAGATCGAGGGCGAGCTGAAGGACATCTACGACAAGGCGGGTAAGGAGCAGGAGATCCGCAAGACCTCGCTGCCCATCATGTACGGCTAGGCACGACGTTGACGGTCGTCCCGTCGACCTCGATCTCGACCGGCAGGAACTGGGGCAGCAGCCACATCTGCGTGGTGAGATGGGACGTCAGCTCTCTCACCTTGAAGGAGGACGGGCCCTGGGCCATCGCCATGTACGGTAGCAGCTGGTCCGCCGTATGCACGTCCAACGTTCCGCCGCCGTCGATCTCGTCCCTCATGCGCTCGGCCGCGTCCTCACCGACGCGCTCGGCCGGCACGCCCCTCTCGCCCAGAGCGTCGGTGCCCAGCATGGTGTTCTGGTACCTGGCGCACAGGTATATGCCGGCGCCCGACGACGGGCCGGAGGACAGCTGCCTCTCGGCCGTGATGCGCTCTCCCAGCAGCGACTTGCGGACGGCGTGCTCCATCCTCTGGGCGATGTGCTCCGGCAGGTTCTGAACGAAGGACGTGGCCTCGATGCCCTCGGGGCGGCCTCTCTCCTTCAGCTCGAGAGGCATGATCGCCCGCGGCGGCATGATCGTCACTGTCACCACTCCCCCGCCCTGCGGATAGAAGCCGCGCTGCACCACCTCCAGCTCGACGTCGACGTGCATCTCGTGCAGCAGCGGCAGCAGCACGTTCAGGTAGTGGTCCACCGGCGGGGACATTCGCACGTTGGTGCCGCCCCGGATGGTCATGGTGACTGGCCCGTCGGCGCTGACGGAGGCTAGCATGCAGGCCTGCAGCACCAGCGTCACGCTTCCCGCCGTGCCCACGTCGAACCCGTACTCCCCGCCATGCACCTCCTGCGGCCGGAAGGTAAGGGACGTCGAGCCCAGCTCATCCCCTTCCAGCAACGCGCCGCACAGCTCCGCCACGCCCCGCACGGCCGTGAGATGCTGCGCCGCCAGGCCGCACCTCTCCCTCTTGGAACGAATGTTGACGATCTCCAGGTCCCTGCCGGTGAGGGCGGACAGCGCCACCGAGGAGCGGAGGATCTGCCCACCTCCCTCACCATAAGAGCCGTCGATCCTAAGCGTCGCCAACCACGCACACCTCCTTCTCGGGCCTCAAATACCGGTGCAGGTATTTCCAGGCCTCGTTGACCAGCAGCGGCATCAGCGACAGGGGAACGATGATGAGCCACTCCGTTCCCAACGGAACGGTGCGGAAGACGTCGTTCACTCCCGGGATGTACACCACGGCGAGCTGCAGCAGGAACGACGCCCCGGCCGCCAGGACGAGGCGGTCGTAGCGCTTCAGCTCCAGGAGCGGCCTCCTGAAGTCCCGGGCCGAGAACACGAACAGCAGCTGGGACAGCACGATGGTGCAGAACGCCGCCGTGCGCGCCTCGTCGGTCCCGCTGCCCATGTCCCTCAGGATGAAGAACGACAGCAGCGCGGCCGCGCCCATGAACGCGCCCATGATGGCGATGCGGGCGGCCATTGGACCGGTCACGGGCGGCTCGTCCGGGTCCTGGGGGCATTTGTCCATGACGTCCGGGGGCGCGGGCTCCAGCCCTAGCGCGATGGCCGGCAGGCCGTCCGTCACCAGGTTGATCCACAGGATCTGTATCGGCAGCAGGAAGGGTAGCAGCCCTGGCTCGATGATCAGCAGGGTGGCCGCCACCATGAGGACGATCTCGCCGGCGTTGCACGACAGCAGGAAGGCGACGAACTTGCGGATGTTGCCGTAGATGCCCCTCCCCTCCTCCACCGCCGCCACGATCGAGGCGAAGTTGTCGTCGGACAGCACCATCTCGGCCGACTCCTTGGCCACATCGGTGCCGGTGATGCCCATGGCCACCCCGATGTCGGCCCGCTTCAGCGCCGGCGCGTCGTTGACGCCGTCGCCGGTCATCGCCACGATATGGCCGTCCCCCTGCAGCGCCTCCACGATGCGGACCTTCTGCTCCGGAGCGACCCGTGCGAACACGCTGACCTCCCTCATCCTCCGGGCCAGCTCCTCATCGCTCATGGATGACAGCTCCTGCCCGGTGATCGACCCTCCTGGCGAGGGTATGCCCATCTCCCTGGCGATCGCTTCCGCCGTCAACCGGTGGTCGCCGGTGATCATGATGACCCTTATGCCGGCGGTGCGGCATCGGGCCACCGCCTCGGCCGCCTCCTTCCGGGGGGAGTCGATCATGCCCACCAGTCCCAGGAAGGTGAGGTCTCTCTCCTCCCCCTCCCCGTAGGCCAGCGCCAGCACGCGCAGCGCGCGCGATGCCATCTCGCGGTCCCGGGCCAGGAACGAGGCCCGCAGGCCGTCGTCCATCGCCTCGGGGCGGCCGTCGATGAGGACGTGGGTGCAGAGGGGTAGCACGCTCTCCGCCGCCCCCTTGGTGTACGAGCGCTCCTTTCCGTCGATGTCATGCACCGTGGTCATGCGCTTCCGTTCCGAGTCGAACGGCTCCTCCCTCATCCTGGGGAACTGCTCCCGCACCGTCTCAGGGTCCATGCCGGCCTTCTTGGCCAGAACGAGCAGCGTGCCCTCGGTGCCGTCACCCACCACCCTCCACCGGTCCTCCTTGACCAGGGAGGAGTCGTTGCACAGCACCCCCGCCCGCAGCAGTTCCATGAGATCGGGATCGCCGACGACCTCCTCGCCGTCGCGGATCAGCTCTCCCTCCGGTTCATAGCCCTCGCCCGTCACGTGGACGGTGCCGGACGGCAGCGCCACCTCGCGGATGTTCATGACGCCTGCCGTCAGGGTGCCGGTCTTGTCGGTGCAGATGACGGTGGCGCTGCCCAGCGCCTCCACCGCCGGCAGGCGACGGACCAACGCGTTCCGCCGGGCCATGCGCTGCAGCCCGATGGCCAGCGAGACGGTCACCACGGCCGGCAATCCCTCCGGTATGGCGGCCACCGCCAGGCTGATGGCCGTCAGGAACATCGTCAGGAGGTCGGTCCCGCCCATGAGCCCGATGACCATGATGAACGCGGCGATGCCGATGACCATGATCCCCAGCTGGCGGCTGAGCCGGGCCAGCTTCCTCTGCAGCGGCGTGGGCCCGCCCTCCTCGGTGGCGAGGTCGGCGATCCTGCCCAGCTCGGTGGACGAGCCGACGGTGACCACCACCGCCCTCCCTCGGCCGCGGGAGACGGTGCTGCCCGAGTACACCATGTTGACCCTGTCGCCCAGAACGCTGTCCCAGGGCAGCACCTGGCCGTGGTCCTTCCTCACCGGTACGGACTCGCCGGTGAGGGACGCCTCGTCCGTCTCCAGGTTCGCCGAGTCGAGCAGACGGCCGTCGGCGGAGATCTTGTCGCCGGTGGAGAGGACCATGACGTCCCCGACCACCAGCTCCTGTGACGGCACCTCGATCTCCTGGCCGTCCCGGACCACCGTGACCTTGGGGGAGGCCAGCTCCTGCAGCGCCTCCAAGGTCTTCTCGGCCTTGAACTCCTGGGTGTAGCCGAGCAGAGTGTTGATGGCGACGATGAGCAGGATGACCACGGTGTTGAGGATCTCCTCCATCGACCCCTCGATGATCCCCACGCCCGCCGAGATGGCGGCCGCGGCGATGAGGACGAGGACCATGGGGTCCTTGAGCTGCTTCAGGAGGATCTCCAGGCGAGAGATCCTCTTCCTGCCGACCAGCTCATTGGGGCCGTCTCGGGCCAGCCGGGCGCTCGCCTCCTCGCTGGAGAGCCCCTTCTCCGACGAATCGAGCGCTGCGGCCGCCTCCGCCGCATCCATCGCGTGCCATTCGCGGCCCATGTGCTCAGACGTATCCATTCTCTCGGTAAATGATTTCTGCCAAGCCCTATTTCATTGACACCGACAGCGTGCCGTCCGTCTCGAGGTAGGCGACCTTCACTTTCGACACGTCCTCGATGTCCTTGGTCCGGAGGAGCATCATGAGCTCCTCCCGGCTTATCAGCTCGTGCTTCAGCGCGGTCTCCATGATCACCCCATCCCGTACCACCGTGGCCTTGCGACCGCCCACCAGCTCCTCGAAGCGAGGCCATCGCACCCCCAGATACGCAGTCAGGGCATGCAGCCCGACCCAGATGGCGATGATCAGCACCCCCTTCAGGATGTTCTCCGTGCCATAGGCCATGTCCCCTATTGCATCGCCCACCGCCAGCGCCAGAATGAAGTCCACGGCGCTGGCCTGCCCGATGCCCCTCTTGCCCGACAGGCGCACGGCTAGCATGATCACGATGTAGAGGACCGATACCCTAACGAACAGCTCGAGCAGGCTCTCGGCCGGACCCAGGCCGATGAGCTCGTTCAGGTCGACCATGAGGAGCATATCTGGAAGCGGGGCGGTTATCAACTTTGCCGCCTGGAACGATCACTTCCGGTCCCGCTCGATCATGCCCATGAGGATGATGGCACCTAGCAGGGTCCGTCGGTCGAACCGGGGCGGTAGGTTCGAGCAGTCCACCGACCATTCGTCGCCCACAAGTTTGAACGCCTGCTTGATTCCCCTACGTTCTGGCCCATGAACTCCACGTTGACTCCAGGACGAGGTTGCCGCCGGGGATGTACTTCCGGGCGAGGCAGCTGCCCTGAGGAGGTGTCAAGCGGCCGTAGGCTGGAGGCGCCTTCGAGCGTCCTGGCCCGCGTTCCTCGTGGAATTATTAGCCTCGACCTACCATGCCGCGTCGATGACCAAGACGGGCGGGGGCCGGAAGGAGAGCGTCGAGCCGGTCAAGGTGCGCGGCAGGGCGGAATGGCGGGACTGGCCGGAGAGCAACCATGACAAGGAGGACGGAGTCTGGCTGCTAGTGGCCAAGAAGGGGGCGTCGGTGGACGGGGTCACGTACGAGGAAGCGGTGGAGGAGGCGCTCAGTTTTGGCTGGATCGACAGCACGGCCAGGGCGCACGACCAATCGTTCTTCAAGCAACGGTTCACGCCGAGGCGTAAGGGCAGCGGCTGGTCCCGGTCGAACCGAGAGAGGGTGGCACGACTGATCGAACGAGGTCAGATGACCGTCGCCGGGACGGCCAAGGTCGAGGAGGCCAAAGCCGACGGTTCGTGGAACTCCCTTGATGCTGTGGACGAGCTTGATATCCCGCGGGAATTGGCCCAGGATCTTGAGGAGGATCCCAAGGCGAACCTCCACTTCCACTCCCTCTCCCCCTCCCAGAAGAAGCAGGTCATCCGGTGGGTGCTCGACGCCAAGCGGTCGGAGACGAGGAGGAGGAGGATAGCCGCCGTGATCAGCATGGCCTCTCAAGGGAAGCGTGTCGGGGACCTCGCGGAGATCTACAAGCGGACCGATTGACCGCCGCTACCGTTGCCGGCAATGATGCGCGCATCCATCCCTTATGGGGAAGGCCACGTTCCGGTCAAGTCAGCGGCAGGCCGGCCGGTGGACCTCGACCGGGCGCAATGGCCCGTGATGGCGGCATTATATGAGAACGATGGATATGCTGAGAAGTGCGGGCGCCGGGATTCGAACCCGGGCTAGAAGCTTGGGAAGCTTCAGTCCTAACCACTAGACTACGCCCGCCTTTTCAAGCCTGATTGCGGAAATGTGATTTAAAAGGTTTGTAGGTCTGGAGCCTACTTCATCGTCTCCAGCTGGCTGATGATGTTCCATATGAGGGTACGGCCATGCAACGGAATGTTGGGATCGTTGGCCAGCTCGTCCAAGATGGAGGTGGCGCTGGCCGCCTTGACGTCCATGGCCTCGTCGGTCTGAAGGAGCCGCCCCTTGGCATCGGTCGCCCCCCGCCTGATGTTGCGGGGCACCGAAGTATCCTCTGCCAACTGGTCAAGTACATCCAGTATCTGTTTGAGTTTAACATTGTCTACCATATTACACACCTCCCGGCGCTGCCGGAAAGATCACTTCTCGGTGGTGCCCTCGGGCGTGACCTCGTACCTGAGCTCGCCCCCTTCCTTGAAGGTCGTGACCACCATGGCGGTCTTCGATTCCTTCACACCGGGGATGGAGGTGATGCTCTCCACCAGGAACCTCTTGAGCTGAGGATAGCTCTGGAACCTCACCACCGCTACCACGTCGGTCTCGCCGGTCACCAGGTACACGGCCTCGACGTTGGCATGCTCGGCTATGGCCTCCGCGATCACGTCGGCGTTCTTGGTCTCCACCTTCAGGCTGATGACCGCGGTTACCTGGTCCTCCCCGAAATAGGAGGAAATGACCGAATCATATTCCGATCTCTCCCGGTTCTGCATATCGGCACCTCTTTGGGGTAGGGAAGAGAGAAGTTATGAAGCTAACACTTCCCCCCGATTCCATATCTGGAAAATGCCTTATCAGGCGGTCTCGAACTCTTCCTGCAGGTCGATGATGACCTGTTCGAGCACCTCTTCGAGAGAAGAGCTCCGGTACTCCCTGAGACCACCTATCTCGCTCTGTACCCTGGCTATGTAGTCGTTGTTCTCCTTTATGAACTCAACGTTGCAAAGGGTCTCTTCCATGTTCACACCTCGAGCATGCATCCGCGAGAGATGACAGCCGGGCAAATACGGCAATGTATATATATTGATTTTCCCCGGGGGCTCCAGCTTTCAAAAAAGCTCCTGGCGAGGGGCGTCACAGCGCCCTTTCCATGAGAAAGGCGTCCTTTCCCCTGCCATAGTACCCCTCGAGGAGGTATTTGGTGCGGTAGCCGCGGTGAAGGTACAGGTTCATGGCCGGGACGTTGAGGATGCTCACCTGCAGCGTCATCCGGCGGGCCCCGCGGGAGACGGCCTCCCGCTCGGCCGTCCCCATGAGGGCGCTGCCCACTCCCCGGCAGCGGTGATCGGGCACCACGCCGATGGACACCAGATGGGCGTCGTCGCCCTTGACGTGCACGCTGACGGCGCCCACGGCCCGGCCGTCCTCGGCCAGGAAGGTGGCGAACTCCTCGTCGGTCAGCACGAACAGGACGATGTCCCGAGAGTACCTCTCCTCATCGAAACAGGCGACCTCCACCTCCATGATGGTCGCCAGGTCGGCGATCCCCGCCCGGCGGATGTTCACGCCACTTCATCGTCGCGGGGCCATAATTCCTTTCCGCACGGGCGCGAGGCAGAAATCATGAGATACCAGATACATGTTGGAGTATCCCATGACCTTCATCCCTGTCTCCAGCGTGTTCGATGCCCCCCTCGAGAGCGAGGTGCGTCTCCGCGGATGGATCTACCGCCACCGCTCCAGCGGGGCCATAGTGTTCGCGGTCCTGCGCGACCAGTCCGGCATCGTCCAGGTCACGGTGAAGAAGGGCAACGTGCCGGACGACCAGCTGGACGCGGCCCGGGCGGTGTCCTTGGAAGCATCGGTGGAGATCGGCGGCCGGGTGTACGAGGACCGCCGGGCTCCCGGCGGCCGGGAGGTGAGGGCGTCCTCCTTCCGCGTCATGGGACCGGCCGACGTGTACCCGATCACCGAGTACCAGAGCGAGGAACTCCTGCTGGACAACCGCCACCTGTGGATCCGCTCCCGCGAGCAGACCGCGGTCATGAAGATCAAGGCCTCCGTGCTGGCGGGGGCCAGGGACTGGCTCCGCCAACAGGACTTCATCGAGGTGACCCCGCCCATCCTGACGCAGAACGCCTGCGAGGGCGGCACCACGCTGTTCAAGCTCAAGTACTTCGATCGCGAGGCCTATCTCAGCCAGAGCGCCCAGATGTACCTGGAGGCGCTCATCTTCTCGCTGGAGCGGGTCTATTCCATCACCCCGTCGTTCCGCGCCGAGAAGTCCCGCACGCCCCGCCACCTGACCGAGTACTGGCACCTGGAGCTGGAGGAGGCATGGGTGGACAACCGGGGCAACATGGAGATCCAGGAGGGCCTGGTCACCGCCATGGTGGAGAGGGTCCTGGAGGACAGGAAGGAGGAGCTGCTGATGCTGCGTCAGGACATCGAGCCGCTCCGGGACATCAGGCCGCCGTTCAAGAGGATGCGCTACGAGGAAGCGATCGGGCGACTGCGCGAGAAGGGCTTCGAGATGGAGTGGGGGTGCGACCTCGGGGCGGTGGAGGAGCGCGCCCTGACGGCCGAGGAGACGGTCCCCGTCTTCGTCACCAACTACCCTAAGGAGTGCAAGGCGTTCTACATGAAGGAGGACGACGAGGACCCCCGCACCTACGCCTGCGCCGACCTGCTGGCCCCCGCCGGCTACGGGGAGATCATCGGCGGCTCGGAGAGGGAGACCGACCTCGCCAAGCTGCTGGCCCGCATGGAGGAGCAGGAGATATGCACCGAACCGTACCAATGGTACATGGACCTTCGCCGCTACGGCTCGGTGCCCCACTCCGGCTTCGGTCTGGGGGTGGAGCGGGTGACCAAGTTCATCTGCGGCATCGAGCACATCCGCGATACCGTGCCGTTCCCCCGCACGGTGTCTAGGGTCTACCCCTGAGCCCGCCGGCCCATGTGCACGAGCAGGTCGTACATCTCGTCCAGCTCCCGCACCTCCACGAACTCGTCGGCGGTGTGGGCCAGGTCGGGGTCTCCCGGCCCGCAGATGCACACCCGGGGATTCACGGAGGCGAACCGAGGCGCCTCGGAGGCGTAGGGGACCACGATCGGCTCGGTGCCCAGGAACCTCGACAGCTCGGCGTTCAGCGGCGATGCCGGGTCGGACTCGAACGCCTCCAGGGTGTACTCGACGTCCATGCGGTACGACTCGCCCCTCAGCCGGTTGACGATGATGTCGTGAACGTCGTGCGTGGTCTGGGGCAGCGGGAATCGGACGTCGATCTCGGCCGTGCAGCGGTCGGCCACCACATTGTTCTTGGTGCCCCCTTGGATGGTGGAGAAGCACATGGTCATTCCCGTGGACCGCTGGCTTGATATCTCCGCCAGGTCCAGGAGGCGGTCCAGGCAGTAGTGCATCTTGAGCACGGCGTCCTCCCCCAGCCACGGCTGGCTGGAGTGGGCGGCCTTGCCCCTGGTGGTGAGGCGGAAGCGGAACACGCCCTTCTCGCGGTACGCGGGGCACAGCGCGGTGGGCTCGCCCACGATGATCCCCTTCGCCCTCCGCACCGCCGCCTCGTTCAGCAGCGGCTCGACGCTCACCATCTGCTCCTCCTCGTCGGTCGTGAACGCCACTGTGACCGGCAGGTCCTCCTTCACCAGCGCGCCGGCGGCCTCTATCATGGCGGCGCACGCCCCCTTCATGTCCACCGTGCCCCGTCCGTAGATCCGGCCGTCATCCTCCTCGCCCTGCTCCCTGGTCCAGTCCTCCCCCACCGGCACGGTGTCCAGGTGGCCCGAGAACACGATGCCGGCCTTCCGGCCGTAGGTGGCTATGAGCGCCGGGGCGTCCTGCTGGCCGACGATCCTGGTCCTCAGGCCCGCCTCCTGCAGCCGGCGCCGGGCGTAAGACAATATGGGCCCCGGCTCATGCTCGAGGTCGCATTCGATCCCCAGGAGGTCCTGGAGGGTCCGGACGACATCGTCCCTCAGGGGCTCACCTCTTGCCTATGAACGGGGCCTTGACCACCTTGGCCCTCACTGGCCGGTCCCTGATGACGACCTCCAGATCCTGGCCCAGGGCCGAGCGGTCGGCGTCCACGTAGGCGAGCGCGATCCCCTTCCCCAGGATGGGCGAGAGGGTCCCGGACGTCACCGCTCCTACGTCCTGGCCGGCGGCCCGCACGACGTGCCCGTGACGGGGGATGCCCTTATCCACCAGCTCCAGGGCCACCAGCCTCTGGTACGGTCCATCGCGCTGCTGGAGCAGCGCCTCCTTGCCAACGAAGTCATGCTCCCACTTGAGGGCCCATGGCGGCCCCGTCTGCAGGGTGGACTGCTGCCCGTCGAAGTCGGTGCCGGACAGCAGGAAGCCCATCTCCAGCCGGAGCAGGTCCCGGGCTCCCAGCCCGCACGGCCTGATGCCGTCCTGGCGTCCCGCCTCCAGGATGGCGTTCCATACCGGTATCGAGGAGGCGGCCTCGACCAGCACCTCGAACCCGTCCTCTCCGGTGTATCCGCTGCGCGTGACGTAGGCCTGCACGCCGTCCCCCGGGGCGTCGAGCCCCAGGACGTCGGGGAGGAACGCCCGCTCCCTGGCATCCGCCCGGAGGGTCATGAACGCCCCATGCATGCGCTTGAGCCCGCCGACGTCGAAGTCGGTCATCCGCTGCAGGATGGCCGCTGCCTTCGGGCCCTGCAATGCCATGGCGGCCACGCGCTCCGTCACGTTGACCACCTCGGCACGGACGTGCTCCCTTATCCACGCATCCACGCGGGCGGCGGTGGAGGCGTTGGGGATGTGGAGATACGTTCCCGGGAGCATGTGGAAGGTCATGGTGTCGTCGATGATCCGGCCTCGCTCGTCCAGCAGGTGGCCGTAGATCCCCTTCCCCTCGGGAAGCCCCTTGATGTCGTTGGTCAGCAGGCCGCGAAGGCCGTCCTCGGCCCCTTCCCCGCGGACCACCAGGTCGCCCATGTGGGACACGTCGAACAGGCCGGCCGCCTCGCGCACCGCCCGGTGCTCCTCCAGTATGGATGTGTATTGGATGGGCATCTCCCATCCGGCGAAATCGACCAGGCGCGCTCCGAGGGCCTGGTGGGCCGGGTGGAGAGGAGTTCGTCTCATCGGCTCCAGTAGCTCGGGGGTTGGCTAAAATGATTTGCTCGCCGGGCATGGTAAAAATACGTCCGTCGCAATGGAGGCTCGATGACAGTCCGCAGCATCAGCCCGCTCGACGGCACCCTCATCGAGGAGATGGAGGAGGCCACCCCGGCCCAGGTCCGGGAGGCCCTGCAACGGGCCCGGAGGGTCCAGAGGGAGTGGTACCGCGGCACCACCAGGCAGGACCGCATCGACATGGCGCGGCAGCTGGGCGAAGTGTGCCGAAAGGCCCGGGACGAGGTCGTCGACCTCATCCACCGGGAGTGCGGTTTCCCTCGCCAGGTCATAGCCGCCTCCTACGGCAGCGCCGTCAATGGCATCGAGCACTATGTCCGCGAGTACGAGGGATGGAGCGAGGAGTTCCCCCTGGACCCCGTGGCCTGGAAGGACAGCACGGCGCGCATCGAGAGGGTCCCGCACGGCGTCATCGGGCACATCGGGGTGTGGAACTTCCCCTTCTGGCAGACCATGATCTCCGCCATACCGGGCCTGCTGGCCGGCAACGGCTTCGTGTACAAGCCCTCCGAGCTCTCCACCCTGTCCGGCCTCCGCACCGCCCGGCTGATCGCCGAGGCCGGGTATCCCGAGGGGCTGTATCCAACGGTGGTCGGCGGACCGTCGGTCGGAAGGGAGATGGTGACGGCGGGCTTCGACGCCCTGGTGTTCACCGGCAGCATGGACACCGGGAAGGACATAGCCGCCCGGGCCGGGATAATGCCGCTCATGCTGGAGCTCTCGGGCAACGACGCGGCCATCGTGAGGGAGGACGCCGACGTGGAGATGGCCGCCCGGGGGATCGCCGCCGGCACCTTCGCCCGGGCGGGCCAGGTGTGCATACGCATCAAGCGGGTGTTCGCCCACCGCGAGGTGGCCGACGAGCTCACCGAGCGGCTGGTGGAGATCGCCTCCCGACTGCGGAAGGAGGACATCGGACCGCTCATCAGGGAGGGACCGAGGCGCAGGGTCGACTCGGTGGTGAAGGACGCCGTGGCCCACGGGGCCACGCTGCTGCACGGCGGCCGGGACTGGGAGGGCCCCGGCTTCTTCTATGAGCCGACCGTGCTGGCGGTGCCGCACCAGGACCTGGAGGTGGTCCGAAGGGAGACGTTCGGCCCGGTGTGCCCCATACAGGCGGTCGGGGACGATGAGGAGGCGGTGCGGCTGGCCAACGACACGCCGTACGGCCTGGGCGCCACCATCTGGACCTCCGACCCCGAGGCGGGAGAGGCCCTGGCCGAAAGGCTGGAGGTGGGCAACGTCTGGATCAACGACTGCGTGCGCACGTTGCCGTGCGGCGAGCTGTTCCAGGGCTGGAAGCAGAGCGGCATCCCGTCGTCGCAGCGGCGGCTGGAGATGTTCGTGAAGAAGCGCACCATCATAACCAGGCGCTCCTGCGAGCCTCGCCCGTCGTGGTTCGGGGCCTGAGCGGCGTTGCGCTACGCGCGCCGCGAGCGTTCCGGAAGGCTCACTCCTCGGGCTCGGCCAGCATCTCCTCCAGCATCTCGCTGAGCACCTTCACCGGGATGTCCGGCACCGAGATGTAGGTGGTCCGCCCGCCCGCCGGGTCGCCCGACACCTTGGTCTCCAGAAGGCCCTCGCTGGACACTGCCTGCAGGTAGGCCCAGAACTGCGTGTGGCCCCGGGGCCGCTGTCCGTACTCCTCGGCCACCACATGGTACATCTTCTCCACCTCCCCGGTGGTGACGTAGGCGCGGTCCTTCATGGCCCGGGCGGTGGCCAGGAGGACGAGCCGCCGCTGTACGTCCAGCCCCTCCACCTTGGAGCGCGTCACCACGCTGTACGTGAACGCCTTGGCGGCCCGGACGTTCTCGGCCGTGACCTGATCGCTTCCCTCCTCCTCGGCCAGCATGCCCGCCTTCTCCAGTATCTCGATGGCGAACCGGGCGTCGCCGAACTCGGCCGATATGTCGGCGATCAGGTCGATGGACTCCTCCGGCACGGTGCCCGGATGGAATGCCAGCCTGACGCGGTCGGCCACGATGTCCCGCAGCTCGGCCGCGGTGTAGCGATCGAACTGGATGGTGTTGGCCCTCCGGAAGGTGGACAGGGAGGCGGGGTCGAGCAGGTCCAGCAGGTACTTCTGCGAGATGAGCATCAGGGACAGCGAGGCTCGCCCCCCGATCTTCTCCTCGTCGAACCGGGACAGTTGGTAAATGAGGTCCCCGGCGCCCCGTCGAAGCAGCACGTCGGCCTCGTCCAGCACGACCACCAGGTGCAGCCCCCGGGTCTCCACGTGCTTGCGCAGGGCCCGCAGCATCTCCATGGTGCTGAACCCCCTGTCCGGGAAGCGCTCGTCGAAGTGCGTCACCAGCCGGAGCAGGACGGCCGCCTCGGTGCTCCGCTGGCGGCAGTTCACCACTACGAAGTCCATGGGGCGGCCCTTTTCGTTGCCCTCCCTGATGAGATCGAGGCAGAACCGCTTAGAGGTGGCCGTCTTACCCGTGCCGACGTTCCCGATGAGCAGGGCGGTCTGGGAGACGCCGCTCTCCAGCACCGGCCGGAATATCATGCGGAGCTTGTTCATCTGGCGCTCCCTATGCACCAGCCTCTCCGGCACGTAGTCGAAGGACAGCTTGGCGGGGTCCTTCAGCACCCTGGAGCCTCCGTAGCCGTTCAATTCCGCCTCACCCTTATGAACCCCGAGCAGGGAATGATCTCCACGCCGTTGGCCTCGAAGCGGTCCGCGATAAGGTTGGTACCGAGCGAATCGGACGCCATGTGGCTTGCCACCACCAGGTTCACATGGTTCTTTCTCGCTTCCTCTATATGGCTTTGCGGCACGTGCATGCACACCACCGTGCCCACGCCCGCGCGGCCAGATGCTCGTACATCTCCTTGGGGGCGGCCGTCCCGCCCGCGAACTTGACCGCCACCTCGCCCGCCCTCTTGTTGCGGTCCCCCACGAAGATCTCGGGCGGGTTGCACTCCCTGGCCATGAACCGGTACTCCGGCAGGCGCAGCAGGGCGTCCACGATGTCCCCCAGCCGCTCGGGCGCCGCCTCCTTCAGGTAGCCGGTCATGAAGCGCTGCGCCAGCAGGTCGGCCGGCTGGTGCAGGCACATGAGAGGGATGCCGAGCAGGGCGGCGGAGTCGCCGGCCTGCATGTGATTGCCGGCATGCGTCCCGCACATGACCTCCCGGGCCGGGGCCCACGATGCACTCGGCGGCGGTGATGGGGACGCCCCACGACTCCATCATGTTCTCCTGGATATGCACCATCTGATGCAGGCTGGCGGACGCCCGCCCCCGGGGATGATGGCCTATGACCGCATCGATCCTTCTGCCTTTCTCCCGCAGGCGGTCGGCCAGCAGCAGCTCCGGGGTGTTGATGTCGATGCCCCACATGACCGACAGGACCTCGGTGTCGGGATCCCCGTGCACGATGCGGCTGTCCGCGTAGGGGTTCCACAGGGAGTCGGCGTCGAACATCTCCCTCTCGCTCTCCTGCAGTCCGGCGTAGGCCTTGCCGGTCTGCTCGAGAAGCCCGTCCAGTTCGGGCCCCTTCCGGGGGTCCGCGGCCATCCCCTCCCGGATGGCCAGCCGATAGAGGTCCATCAGTCTCATGCTATCATCTAGCGAACCATCTCCAGGCTCTTAAATCCCGCGACGCTAGGGCAAGGGATGGATGAAAAAGAGGGAAGTGATTTGGGAAGGGGGGCGCGGGGCCCGTTGTGAGGCCGGCGGGATAAAGGCGAGAACCTTTTCCAGGGCCCGCTGCATGCACTCCGTTCAGTCGAACAGTGCGCTAAGACCTGCAGCGGCTTCTTCCTCGCTGACCTCGGGCTTCTTCTCCTCTTCCTGAGCTGCCGGCTTCGCCGCCTCAGCGGGAGCGGCGGCAGCGGGGGCCGCGGCGACGGGGGCCATGGCGGCGGAGGCGATGGCCTCCTCGATGTTGATCCCCTCAAGGGAAGCGGTCACAGCCTTTATCCTGGCGGCGTCCGGCTCCATGCCGGCGCCCTTCAGGACATTAGCGATCGATTCCTCGTCAACGTTCTTACCAGCGGCGTGAAGTACCAAGGCGCTGTATATGTATTCCATTTTTATTCCTCCATGTATTATTGTTCAATCGAATAGAGCACTAAGGCCTGCAGCGGCTTCTTCCTCGCTGACCTCGGGCTTATCCTCATCTTTCTTCTCTTCGGCCTTCTTCTCCTGCGGGGCCGGCGCCGCAGCGACCTGAGCGGTCAGCTGCTGCTTCAGCCTGTCGTCCTCAAGCCCTGGAATGCGTGAGGCAACGGCCAGCATCTCTGCGTTGGCCTTTGCCAGGAGAAGCTTGATGTTATCCCGCGTGGGGATGGCAGCCTTCATGCTGACGGCGGTAGCCTCGCGGTACGCCTTGACCAGCAGCGGGTTGATGGTCTGCTTGGTCGGGTACGCGATACCTACGCCCAGAGCGATGGCATTGCGGGCGGCGGTCGCCAGAAGCGACGGGTAGTAATCTACCGGCACGTCAAGAACGTCCCTGCCATACAGTACACCGTCCTCGAAGGCCCCCAGGAGGTTCATGCCGATGGTCATGGGCAGAATCTCCAGCTTGGGGAGGATCTTAGCGAGCTCCTCCGAGACCTTCTCTCCTTTAGGCACAAGGACCTTGTCCTTGCGGATGACGATCTTACCGCCCTCGATGGCGGCGGGTATCCCGGCCTTCTGCAGCTCGCCCACGATAGGGCCGGGCTTGAATGGCGTCTCTCCCGCCTTTATCTCGATGTCCTCGGGGGCGACGTCGCCGGGCTTGGCGGCCGCCTTGGCCTTGGTGGCCTCCATCTGGCGGAACAGCTTGAACGGGTTCAGGGGAGTGGCCACTACGGCGCACTGCCCGCCCACCAGGGGCTTGAGCTGTTCGATGCCCGGCCGCTGCTTGGCGGCCTCATCGATGGCGAGGAGCATGAGGTTGTTACGGGTCATGAGGACCTTTGCGTCGTTGGACCTCATGCCCTTTCTCATGATCTGCATCTGCGGGGAAGGGATGCCATGGATATCCACGATGGCCACCACGGGGCTGGTCACCATCATATCGGTGATCTCTTTCACCTTGTCCTTTTTCCATGCTGCAACGTGTGCCATATGAGAACCTCCTTACAGCACCTTCTCCGCCGGGCCCATGGTCGTCTTGACATAGGCCGAGTCGATGTTCATTCTTCCTTTCTCTAGCTTGCTCGTAACCCTCTTAAGGATTGCGTCGACATTCTCTGCCAGCTCTTCCGGGGTCATGTCCACCGTCCCCACCGGCGCCTGGAAGGTCTTCCGGTCCTTGGTGCGGACGGAGACGGTCTTCCGGAGCGCCTCGATCATGGGGGTCGGGTCGGCCCCTGGAGGTATCGGCTTCGGCATCTTGCCTCGGGGGGCGAGAACGATACCGAGCCTCTTACCGATCTGGGGCATGAGCGGCGCTTCGGCGATGAAATAATCCACCTGAGAAGCAACCTTCTTGGCCTGCTTCTTGTCATCAGCGATCTTCCCGAGCTCCTCGGGGGTGATGACAAGGTCGGCGACACCCTTGGCCTTGGCAGCCAGTTCGGCGCCGCCGATGACACAGATCCTCAAGGGTTTGCCGCGACCATGGGGCAGAACGATGTCTTCCTGGATCCTGTTCTTCGGGATCGACAGGTCTACATCCCTGAGGTTTATGGCCAGGTCAACAGACTGTCTGAAGTTCCTCTCGGGAGAGGACTCCAGGGCCTTCTTGACGGCCGCAATCGTGGTCTTTTCTACCAATCAGATACCTCCTGTAGTGCAAATGAGCCAAGGCTCTCCTACAGTGCGAAGCCCTAAACTAGCATATGCCTTTTAAACTTTGTGGGAAGGGGGTTTGGCTTCGCCCTTTCAGGCGAAGTACTGGTCGAACTTGCCGGCCATGATGTCGGCGCGGATCGCCCGGGAGTCCTGTCCCTCCACGGTGACCCCCATGGACGTGCAGGTGCCGATGACCTCGAGCGCCTGGTGCTTGAGGTCCTTGCCCATGAGCGAGTCTCCCTTCATCTGCGCGATCCTGACGACCTGCTCCATCGACAGGTTCCCGACCTTGACGGCCTTGGACGATCCGGAGCCCTTCTCCACACCCAGCTCCTTGGTGATCAGCGAGGTGGTGGGCGGGGTGCCTACCTTGATCTCGAAGTCCTTGGTCTTGGAGTCGATGATGATCTTGACCGGGACCTTCATTCCGTTGAACGCCTTGGTCTTGTTGTTTATCTCCGCTACGATCTTGGGAATGTTCACTCCCAGGGGCCCCAGGGCGGGGCCGAGGGGCTGACCAGGCGTGGCCTTGCCGCCCTCCACGAGCACTTCAACCGTGTCTGCCATAAAGAACACCTTTCTTTATCGTTATCTTCAATGGTTACCTATCCTTCTCGAGCACCCGGACGTGGTCGCCCCTCACCGTCACCGGGATGGGGACCATGGCCTCGAACAGCTCCACCGTGATCTCTTCCTTGGCCTCGTCGATATGCTGCACCCTGGCCTTCTCGCCCTTGAACGGTCCGGCGACCAGCTCGACCACGTCCCCTTCGGCGATGCCGGACACCAGAGGCTTGGGTGCCAGGTAGTGGTCGATCTCCTCGATCTTCATCTCGCCGTCCACGAAGCTGTGGGCCTTGCGCACGCCCTTCACCGTCTCGCGCATCCTCTCGGTGTTCATGCCCTCAATGAGCACGTAGCCGCGGAGGGTGACGGGCGAGAGGATGGCTGCGATGTCGGACTGGATGCCCTTGGCACGGCCAGCGATGACATCGGCAACGTCCCTCTCATGGCCTATGGACGTCTTGAGGGCCATGATGGACTGCCTCGCCATGGCCGTGAACCGGATGACGTCGCAGTCGGCCGGGTCCTCCACCAGGCAGGCGGCGACCTCTATGTCCACCCGGTCCTGATAGGCCGAGCCTATGGGGGCGTGGGCCTCCAGCCGGAGCTCCTTGGGGTTCGCCCCCTCCAGGAATATATCGAACTCCTCGGACGAGCGCGAAGAGTGATTGTCATACAGGGAGGCGTTGGAGGCGTCGTACAGTCGGACGCTCCACTCCGCTGCGTCGGCAGGGGTCTGGGTGATGCCGATCTTGATGTGCACCTTCTTCTTGGCGGGGTCCCTGCTCTTCAGCTGGAAGCTCCAGCTGGTCGATGATGAGGCAGGGACCTTGCTTTCCCCTCCCTCGCCCACGAATGATATCATGCCGCTGCCTCCCGCGGGGGACGGCGCGGATTGAAGGTCTTGAGTCATTTCAATCAGTCCAGGTGGATCGAGTTCAGCCGAGGTATCCGGGCAGGACGTTCATCAGGAAGTATATCAGGAAACCCAGCCCTCCGATGAGGATCAGGCCGAGGCCAGTGATCTGCATCACCTTGATGTACTCGTCGGTGGTGGGCTTGCGGGCCATCTTGAAGACCCTGCCGTACTTGCCCTTGCCGAGTCTCCTGGCCCTCTCTTCGATATCGTGCTGGATCTCCCAGGACTTGTCAACTATGTCCATGTCCGTCCACCTCTGGGCTTACGAGTTCCTATGGTTAAAGGTATCTACTTAATAAAGTCGACGTCTACGACCTTGGAAGCCCTCTCCCTCTGCGGCCCGATGATGTTCTTGGACTTGACGCCGGTGATGACCACCATGACCCTGACGGTGTCGCGCAGCGATGGATCGACGGCCGCACCCCAGATCAGGCGGGCGTTGGGGGCGATCTTGGACTGGATGATCTCGGCCACCTTCTCGGCCTCGGCGATGCTCATGTTCTCCCCGCCGGTGACATTGACCAGGGCGCCGGTGGCCCCAGAGATGTCCACGTCGATCATCGGCGAGTTAATGGCCTCGTTGACGGCGGCCTCCACGCGGTCGTCCTCGTCGGCCTCTCCCAGGCCGATCATGGCGACCCCGGCGCCCTTCATGATGGTCTTCAGGTCGTTGAAGTCCAAGTTGACCAGGCCGGGCTTGGTGATCAGCTCGGTGATGCCCTTGATGGACCTGACCAGCACCTCGTCGGCCACCTTGAAGGCGGCGTTGAGAGCCAGACGGGGGCAGATCTCCAGAAGCTTGTCGTTGGGAATGACGATGACGGTGTCGGCGGCGTTGCGCAGCCTCTCCAGCCCCCACTCGGCGTTCTCGGCGCGGATGGTCCCCTCGGCCTTGAACGGATAGGTCACGACCGCCACGGTCAGCGCGCCCATATCCTTGGCGAGCTTGGCCACGTAGGGGGCGGAGCCGGTTCCGGTGCCGCCGCCCATGCCGGCGGTGACGAACACGATGTCCGAACCGTTCAGGATCTTCCTGATGTCGTCCTCGGCCTCCCTCGCCGCCTCCTCACCGACCTGGGGGAGCGCTCCCGCTCCCAGTCCACGAGTGGAGCGGCGGCCCAACAGGATCTTGTGCGGGGCTCGGACGGCCAGGAGGTGCTGGGCATCGGTGTTGGCGGCGTAGATCTCGGCGCCCACGATGCCGACCTCGGACAGACGGTCGATGGTGTTGGTGCCTCCTCCGCCGCATCCGATGATCTTGATGTTGGTCTTCAGGCTCTCCAATACGCTGAGGAGCTCCTGGTCGGCGGCGGAGTACTCTTGGTAGGTCGGGCCCGCGTCCCCACTTTGTGAACCAGCGCGGGATATGGCGTCGCTGAGGAATGATTTCATGACAAGTCCCCCCTGAGCTAAACCCAGCACTAATCAGGCTGACCTGCCCAGGCGAAGGTTAACATGCATTGTTGCTTTTAAATCTTTGCGAGAAAGATGTAAAATGACGGAGTCTGGGGACGCCGCTCGGGAGCCCCTCCAGGCCCCCGGCCGCGTCCGCTCCGGGCGGTGTCCGCCTACCTTATGATGTCTACCTCCGAATCGTCCAGGCGAGCGCTGCCGCGCTGACGGCCGAGTATCTGATTGGACGAGACCCCGGTGATCACGACCATCACACGGATCTTGTGCTGCAGCGATGGATCGACGGCCGCACCCCAGATGATGCGGGCGTTGGGCGACACCCGGGAGCGGATGATCCCGGCCACCTTCTCGGCCTCGGAGATGGTCATGTCGCCGCCTCCCACCACGTTGACCAGGACGCCGGTGGCGCCCGATATGTCAACGTCCAGCAGGGGGGAGTTGAGCGCGTCGTTGATGGCGTCGGCGGCGCGGTCATCGGTGTCGTTGCCCGACTCGCCCAGGCCGATCATGGCGACCCCGGCGCCCTTCATGATGGTCTTGACATCATTGAAGTCCAGGTTGACCAGGCCGGGCTTGGTGATCAGCTCGGTGATGCCCTTTATGGACCGCATGAGGACCTCGTCGGCCACCTTGAAGGCGGCGTTGATGCCCAGGCGAGGACATATGTCAAGAAGCCTGTCGTTGGGAATGACGATGACGGTGTCGGCCGCCTCCCGCAGCCGCTCCAGTCCTCCCTCCGCGTTCTCCCTCCTAAGGTTGCCTTCCCCTCTGAAGGGCAGGGTGGTGACCGCCACGGTCAGCGCGCCCATATCCTTGGCGAGCTTGGCCACGTAGGGGGCGGAGCCGGTTCCGGTGCCGCCGCCCATGCCGGCGGTGACGAACACGATGTGGGCATCGGCCAGGGCGTTGCGCAGCTCAGGCTCCGCCTCCTTGGCCGCGTCCTCACCGACCTGGGGGAGCGCTCCCGCTCCCAGTCCACGAGTGGAGCGGCGGCCCAGCAGGATCTTGTGCTTGGAGCGAACGGCCAGGAGGTGCTGGGCATCGGTGTTGGCGGCGTACAGCTCGGCGCCCACGATGCCCTCCTGGGCGATACGGTCGACGGTGTTGCATCCCCCTCCGCCGCATCCAATGATCTTGACGTTAGTTCTAAGCTTCTGCAGGATCTCCAGCAGGTCGGCATCGACATCGCTGGACTGTTCGAACGCAGTTCTGGCAGAAGGCGCGGGTCCCCGCGGCGCAGGAACGGAGCCCTCCCTAGCCAGGGCTTCCTCGACCAAAGATTTCATAGTGCATCCCTTGGAACGTGTTATCGCGATTCTAGGTATTAAATAATATTGACCAGTACAATTCCAGCCTGGTAATCTCTTTATCTCCCCGCGTCAATCGGCCAGACCATGAAGGTGAGAGCAGAGGCGAGGTTCCGGGGGCTGGTGCAGGGCGTGTATTTCCGCGCCTACACCGTGGATTTCGCAAAGCGGCGCGGCGTCACGGGCTGGGTCCGCAACCTTAGCGACGGGTCGGTGTCGGCGGTGTTCGAAGGAGAACGGGAGGACATCGAGGAGGTCGTGAGGCAGCTCAGGGAGGAGCATCCCGCCGCCCGGGTCGACAGCGTGGACATCGAATGGTCCGAGTTCCTCGGCCAGTTCAACGATTTCGCCATCCGGCGCTGATCATCGCACCTCGATCTCGATGCCGTAGACCTTCTCCGGCAGCTCCTTGTGAATCCTCCAGGCGGCCTCCTCGCTCATGGTCCCCGCCTCGAGGAACGCCCTGGTCCGCTTGGGCACGGTGTTTATGTTCATGACCGCCCCCGGCCTCGACGGATCGTCCATGAAGTCGGTCTCCATCAGGAAGCGGTCCCCCTTGGCGAGGGCCGCGCGCACCGCCTCCCGGCTGGCCAGGACCGAGGGGACGAGACCGCTGTTCTCGTCGCGGCCGACCAAGGGGGGGCGAGTAGTGCTTGACCACCTTGTCCCTCGGCAGCCCGACCCGGTCGGCCATGGCGGCAAGCTCGGCCATGACCTCCGGCGTGGCGCTCTCGGTGTGAAGGATGACCGGGCAGGAGGCCTCCCGGGCGAGCTCCATGCCGTAGGAGAGGACCTCGTTGGATGCTTCCCAGACGTCATGGTCCACGGGGAAGTGCGGCCGCCCTATCTCCCCGATGGCCACGGCCCGCCCCTCCAGAACCAGGTGCTGGGCGTCCTCCATGCCCTCCTTCATGAGCTCCACGCCCCTCCTCAGACCGTGCCTCTCCGCCAGCCCCATCAGCAGGATGGGGTACGGTCCCACCGCGGCGAAGACCCTCGCCGCCCCGGAGGCGTTCACCGCGTCGGCCATTCGTAGGGTGACATCATAGGAGGCGCGCAGATCGCCCGGCCCCGCCACCGGGACCGACGGATGGGGGCTATGGACCAGTATGGCATGGGTGCCCCCCGCCCGGGCGAACTCGGCCACCGCCTCCACCCCCCGGCCGTCCGGCCGCAGGTGTATGTGGTCGTCCAGTATGGGGATCGTCAGTGTATCAATCCCGCCGCCCTGAGCTCCTCCGCGACCTTGTCCACGGCCTCCACGACCATGTGGGGCTCCTTGGCGCCGGTGCACACGAGCTTGCCAGAGCCGAAGATGAGGAGCACCACCTTGGGCTCCTTGAGGCGATACACCAGGCCGGGGAACTGCTCCGGCTCGTACTCCACGTGCTCCAGGCCCAGGGAGATGGCGATGGCGTTGAGGTTGATCTCCTGCCCCAGGTCGGAGGACGCGACGATGTTCTGCACCACCACCGGCGGGTCCAGGTCCACCTCGATACCGGCGTTCTGGAGCTGCTTGGCTACCTTGCGGATCGCCACCTTCACGTCCTCCACGGTCCGGGCGCCGGTGCACACCACCTTGCCGCTGCGGAACAGGAGGGTGGCGGTCTTGGGCTCCTTCAACCGGTAGATGAGGCCGGGGAACTGCTCCGGCTCGTACTCCGCTCCCTCCAAGGTGAGGGCGATAGCCTGCAGGTCCAGGTCGTTCCTCAGGGCGGTGGAGGCGACCACGTTCTCGATCTTCATCTTGGCCAATGCGTCACCTTAAAAGGTATTTAAATGCCTTTATATAGCTTTATCCTTGGACGAGACATCGTTCTTAGCCATCCCTCAAGGCCAAGGGACAGGCCCATCGCCCCGGGGATGGGCGTGACCATGTTCCAAGAGGATTCTAGGAACGGGGACCGGTCGGCGATGCGCACCGTCATCGAACCGGACGCTCTCTGGCACCCGGTCCGCCCAGAGCATCAATCGTTATATACTCCCGACACTATTATGACAAATGTCCGACAAAATTGTATCAATCGTCGGACAGAGCCCAAGAGAGGCTTGACATGAGCGAAACTGAAAGGATCACCATCAGAATCCCGAGCGACAAGGTGAGCGCCCTCGAAAGCCTGGTCAAGGACGGCAGGTACCCCACCATCTCGGATGCCATACGCGCTGCCATAGACAGCTTCGTGGACTCGCACTTCGCTCCCGATCACATCGAGCGGATCACGGTGGAGCTTCCCAAGGGCAACGTGGTCGAGCTGGAATGCCTGGTCAAGGATGGGGACTCGGTCTCCATCGATGACGCCATACGCAATGCCGTGAGGGAGTACACCAGGAAGAGGATCACCCGGGCCATGGAGGAGATGCATTAGTCATCGCTCCCGAGGATATGGTGGACTCAAGAGGCGCGGACATCGAGCTGAGCGCTGAGGCCGCCCAGCTCAGGATCCACGTGATAGGCTGCGGGGGAGGCGGGTGCAACAGCATCAACCGCCTGATGGCCATGGGCATCCGGGGAGTGGAAACGGTGGCCATCAACACCGACAAGAGCCATCTGCAGACCATCAACTCGCATAGGCGTCTTCTCATAGGGGCCGGGCTCACCCGCGGTCTGGGAGCGGGAGGCATGGCCGAGGTGGGGGAGGCGTGCATGGAGAACGCGCTGGAGCCCCTCAACGACATCCTGAGGGACAGCGACCTCACCTTCATCACGGTGGGCATGGGCGGCGGCACCGGGACGGGCGTGGCCCCGGTGGTGGCCAAGCAGGCCAAGCGCCGGGGAGCCATCGTCATATCCATCGCCACCACGCCCTTCGAGTTCGAGAGGACCCACCGGATGGAGGTGGCCCGGAGGGGCATCAGGAAGCTGAACGAGCACTCCGACATGATGCTCCTGCTGGACAACAACCGCCTGCTGGACATGGTGGCCAATCTTCCGGTGGACCAGGGCCTGGGGGTCATGGACCAGCTGATATCGGAGGTCATCAGAGGCCTGGTGGAGGCCATAACGCTGCCGTCGCTGGTCAACCTCGACTACGCCGACCTCAGGACCATCATAGGCCACCGCGGCGTGTCCACGATCCTGTTCGGCGAGAGCAACGATCCCGACGGGGCGGTCCAGGACGCCCTCAGCAATCCCCTCCTGGAGGTCGACTACGAGGGCGCCACCGGGGCGCTGATACACATCACCGGCGGGCCAAACCTCACCACGAGGAAGGTGACCAAGGTCCTCAACGGGGTGAGCGAGCAGCTGGACCCCCATGCCCAGGTGATCTTCGGGGCCCGGGTGGACCCATCGATCGGGGAGAACATCAGGGTGATGGCGGTCATAACCGGCATTCGCGAC
>LJKK01000066.1 GCA_001421185.1 Methanomassiliicoccales archaeon RumEn M1 | reverse complement strand
TTTCAAAAAGCAGTGAAAACCAGAAAGTCAAGTGTCAAAGTCAGGCCATAAGGCGCTTCGTGGTGCACGAGCTCGGCGCGGAGGCGCACATACCGGCGAGGCGTGTGCATGCGCACGCGGTGCAGCAGCACGGGCTGCTGCGGCGTCGCCAGCTCAGGGTGTTCGACGAGGCGCGCTATCGTCGTCGCGCTCTGGTCGAGACGGTGAACTCGGTCATCAAGCGATGCTCGTCGTTCGTGCGCTCTCGCAGCGAGCGCGGCCAGGTGAACGAGCTGACGCTTCGCGCGGCCGCGCACAACGCCAGGCGAGCGGCGGTGCTCGCTAATGAGGGGTGATTTCTAAAGGGCTCGTCCATACTTTTTTGCCCGGTAACTATCCACCTTCTGACTTATTTATTGCCAAAATAAAACCATCCGCTTCCGCTTCAATCGAGTGGAATTGTGTAACTCGCTTGAACGATTCTTGGCCCATTTTTAACTGTAGGTCTCTATTTTCAATGGTCTTTAGGATTGCTTCCTTCAATAGGGAGACATTATTTGGTGGCACCCGATAGCCATTTACTCCATCTATAACGAGGTCTTGGGAAGCCCCTGCCTTGGTTGAAGCGATTATAGGTAATTTGAAGCACATCGCTTCATTAATCACCAGCCCCCATACATCGAATCTAGTGGGAAGAACGAAAACATCAGCGACGATATATGCTTGGCTTTTGCTATCTTCATCAATCCACCCCAAGAAGTGTACATCGCTAATTTTGTGTTCTTCGCAATATTTCTGTAGGTTTCCCTTCTCAGGGCCATCTCCGACTATCACTAGATGAAGATCGCTTCTTTCCGCTTTAGCTTGATGATAGGCCTGAATTAAAGTATCAACCCCCTTCCTATGGATCAATTGACCGACGAATAGCAACGTGACTGAGTCCTCGAGACCAAAATCCTTTTTTATTTCCACTTTAGCACATGCCCATTTTTTCAGTTCAGAGACATAATGGTCATTATCAACGGCATCCGGTGCAATGAAGATTCTCTCCTCTTCCATGCCCCTCTCAACATAGAATTGTTTAGAGCTACTGCCGGGTAAAATCATACCACTCGTGCTTTTTAACAAAAACATTTCCCAAGGCCCCAATAGCCTCCCTAATGTAGATTGACCATCCTTCGTTCCCTCACTATACACGAGGGCCCTAACTCCCTTTATCTTACAGAGGCAAGCTGCAATCATGCTTGTGAGGTCAGACATTCCACTCAGAATTACAATATCATATTCATCTTTTAATAATACCTTGATTATTTTTAGATTAATCGCTATTATGATTGAACCAATCTCAATCGTTATGCCGGACAGAAATCCATGTTTCAAATTCATAAGATCGGGTGATGCCCATTTTCTTTCTTTATGAGTTTTTGATAAGAAAATGAATGAAAAATTATAACCTGCTCTTTTTTGTAATTCATAGAAAAGAGGAATCCTATATGGTGAGGGGATATTATGCAAGAATAAAATCTTCAATGTTTGTCTTTTCAAGTTCATTGTCACCTTAGTTCTATAGAATCAAAATTCTCCATTCACTGCCATAACTCATGTTTCTAATCAATTCACTGCAAATAATGACATTGTCCTCAAAAAAAGTAGCGGCCCAAATATAGTAATTGATGAAACTAGCATAGAATAACTCAGTAGCTTGCCAAGAATCATATTAATTATGTAATAGATGAATCTGTTCATTAGGGAGTTGTTAATTTCGGTAAAGTAATTCTCTCCATTTTCTTCAGCCACTCGAAATATATAATTTGACTCGATAGTCTCCTGTGCCTTTTCCGAAACCAAATCAAGGTTGCTGAAATAAATTGAGGAAATGATTTTTTAGCGATATTATTTGTGTTCATATTCTCAAATAGAAAGCCATTAACCCCATCCTTGATAACGTCTGGGATACCTCCGACAGGTGATGCCAGCACCACCGCCCCACATGCCATAGCCTCTAGGAGCACATTGGGCAATCCTTCTGCTCTTGTCGGCAACACCAGCATTCTTGCGCTGTTAAATATTGTTGCGATTTCAGCATGTGGCATACTGCCCTCCATCTCGATGACGGATTGAAGGTTATATTTCTCGATAAGGCCGACAATATCTCCATATAATGGCCCATTCCCAACTAGTTGGATAGACCAACCACCCTTTTCTAACTCATCGCATATCAGATGAACGGCTTCCACGAGCTCCATAACTCCCTTGCTTTCAGTTAAGTTGCCAACATAGCAAATCTGTTTTTCCCTTTCAGATATGGGTTTTGAACTTTGGAACAAGTCTGTGTCTACGTATTGAGAGATTATCTTGATTTTTGCCGATAGGGAGTTAAGCCCTGAAATTCGATGGAACTGTGCGACTCGACTACGAGATAGTGGGCAAGCTTCAAAGGCATTGTCACCATCAGTGCATCAATAATTCGTTCAATGTATGGAATTCTGGCATAGCTACCTACTCCACCACGGTACAATATGGTCTTGATGCCGAGTAATCTCAACTCCAACTGAGGGAGTATAAGGGGAGGGATAAAAATTGCTGTTTCGATTTTATAACGCATGACCAGCTTTAGGATCATTAGGGCAATATAAGATTGGACGAGTATAAATCGTATAATCTTAATAATATTAGATTTGTCATCATTCCAGATAGGCAATTTTATCCATAGAACCTTAGAATGATCCCCTGGGAAATCGTTACTAATGACGATGACTTTTTCAAAGTCAGTCATTGTCATCATAGTAAGCTTTCTCAAGAATGCCGACGAACTCCAATGGCTTTCGAGAGCACCGAAGATTATTAACGCTCTTTTTCTAATCGTATCACCTGCCCTATCCCATTATCATTTATTGCAACATCATGATAATATGAAATCATATTAATGCGCGGATGTCGATTAATAGCTAAGGACTTTTCCTCCTGAGCAACTCTGTGGGACGCCCAAAAATCGCTTGGGAGCCTTTATCACTAATCTTCTTAGCGGGCACCCCCCCAATTGTTATTCCACTCTCAAGAAAGGATTTATTCACGACCGAGTTAGCCCCTATTGCGATATCATTCGCTATTGTAATCCTACCAAATATTTGAACTCCTGGCCCAATAAATACATTGTCTCCTATTGTTGGAGATTTGTCCCCATATCCAGCCTCAGTGCCGATAGTTACAGAGTTGTGAATTCTACAATTCTCCCCCACTTTCGCATACGGATTAACTATAATGGATCCATGATGCGCAATAGATAGCCCAGCGCCAAATACATTGACCGGTATCTCAAATCCAAGCTTGTACCCATAGCGATATGCTCGAAGTCGCATTAGTATTGATAATGGCCGACAAAATCCATATCTTTTACAATTTGTATAATATTCGGCCCGACGAAGCATGCGCTCATACTTCCAAATGGGATTTAAAAATCGAGATTTTATCCTCTTCCACGGCCTATCAGAGATACCTAATGCAATTTCATCGGCATTAAGGTAAAATTTGTATTCCTGTTTCGAGTGAATGGGCAAAGAACCAAAATAGGTTAAGCCCATTTTAATATGTATTCCTTCCGCATTAATGTGGCACATTGCTGATTTATATTCCATATGTTGTTAATTTTACCCATACTTATTTTTCCACGTTCTATCATATTAATATGTATGAGGCGGTAACGAAGGCTTCAGGATTTCTACAGATTAATACTTTTAAAATTATTTATTGCATGGCCCTGTTGCAAAACTCTCAGCACCAGAACTCCTTGCGCATAGCCAGCAGAACTAGATCGAACAATGCCAACTTGACCCGGATCTCGTTTTTCCTGCCCGCTTCCGAGCGGCATCTGATGCGGTAGTCGAAGCGGCCACCGATCATGCTGAAGACCGTTTCGGCGTGCGCCCACTTCGTGTACACCGCGGCAAAACGGTTCGGCCAGTGATGCGCGAAGTTGACCAGCTTCTGGTAAAAGTTCTTCGGCCGCTCGAAGTTCCGAGCGTTCTTCTTTATCGCATGGAGCGACGCCGCTCCACGCTGTCTGGCGGCGGCCAGACAGTCGTTACCGAAGTAAGCGGAATCAGCGAGAGAACGCTTCGGCACCACTTTGTTCGGTAGCTGATCCCAGACGTTCGAGAACTCGCGGCTGTCGTGCACGTTCGACTTCGTCAGCTCGTAGCTGAGCACTAGGAACTCGTCCACCTCGATCGCCGCGTTAACTTTCACCCAATCTTCGAGAGCACGCTGCATGTGCTTCGTCTCTCTCCATCCGTTCTTCCGCCCCGAATAGCCGGTGGCGTCGGTCGCGACGACCACCGGACGCTTAGGCAGCGCGGCGACGATGTGATGGATGAACCGTTCCAGCACCGTCGTCCATCTCCTCGACGATAGCTTCCTGCTCAACGTTGAATAGTCCGGAACCCGTTCCAAACGATAGTACGAGCGCGGCATCGCCAGCACGCCCTCGGTCTCGCGGAACGTGAGGTCGAGAAGCTGCTGCACGAGAAACGAAACATGGAGCGTTCTCTCGTTCGTTGACGGCCGACCGAGACGGCAGCGGCGTTGCCAGCAAGCGAACGAATCCACTTGCGTTCGTATCGCTTCCAGCGACAAACGAAGCGAGTTGATCGCGAGATTGTCGTAGCGGTCCGGGTCGACCGTCACGCGCTCGATGTCGAGCGCGTAGGTATCGAGGTGAACTTGTCCGGAAAAACTGAATACGCAGTTCCTCATGTCTATGATCATGGCAACCAACCCATCACTTTTCTAAGCTACTGGCAATAAGTTGGACCACATATATACATATTGACAATAATATAGACAATAAATTATTATTATTATTATTATTATGCGTCAGAACCTGTCAGTAGACTTTTGCAACAAAGCCATTGCATATATCATTATATTTTTTTCCAGCTGATCAATGATTATGGGCCAAGCATACTTGTTAATTACTTTTTCTCTCCCTCTTTCACCTAATAGGGCCGCCTTCTTCGGATTCATTAAAATATCAATAATGGCGGAGGACAAAGCTGTTTCATCGAACGATACTACTGAACCACAGCCATTAATCTCATCTTGTAAGCCACAGCGATCTGTGACAATCGTTGGTGTACCCATTTTCCATGCCTCTAAAACACTTACAGGAAATGTCTCATATCTAGAAGGTAAAACATAAACGTCAGCATCAGAAAATGCTGAATATTTATTCATATCATCATAAATGGGGCCCGGAAAGTGGACATATTTCTCAAGGCCAAAATCTACTACCATTTGCTTTACCCTATTGAGATAACCATCATCTGGCCCAACCATGACCAGTTGTGCCCTTGGAATCTCGCGTATAACTTGGGAAAATGCTTTCACGAGTAGGTCAGGCCCTTTGATTCGATGAAATCTTGCTAGGTATAGTATCAACGGCTCATCTTTGAGGCCTAATTCATGGCGAAACGTGCCAGGTCCATATTTAATGAGCATATCATTCGGATTAATCCCGTTTGGGATTATTTCTATGCGAGATGCATCCAAGCCCATTGAGATTAGTTGTTGTTTCTCAGCTTTATTAAGGGCAAGAAGAAGATTTGCATTACGCAAGCCATTAGATCCAACAATTCTGTCGAATACACGTTTAACTCTTTGTTTCTGAAAGAGTGGAGGGGCTGAACCATGTGGCTGGATTATATATGGTATCCCTTTTTGTCTAGCCAATAACATGGCATACGCTGCCATCATGGTTCTATGTTCGTGGATGTGGATAATATCAAAATGATGAATATTGTTTCGTAGGAAGAAAGGAAATGCATAAGGCAGCGGAGGTAGGATATCTGGTTGAGGGAAATATTTTCGAAGATTTTCAAAATAATATACTATCATTCCATCCATTGATATTGGCTGGTTTGTAGGAAGATCATTTGGCGCATTCATGAAATCTGTTGTATAAACCACAACTTCATGGCCTCGCTGGGCGAGTCCACTGGCCAAGGAATAGGCAACCCTAGGAGGTCCTCCTCCCTCCCATATTGGTTTAAAAAAATTAGTGATAACAAGTATTTTCATAACGTACCAGGTAATATCTGGGTTAGCTGATGTTCATTACTTTTAACGAGATTGTTCAAAGTATGTTCAAAGCTTGAGGTGATGATGTTCCAGTCGTTTCCCGCTACGAATTGCTGGGCCCGCTGGCCCTCACTCTCGATAGACAAACCATCGATGAGCGCGGTAGCCTGAGATATGACATCCTCTGGGCTGTCGATATAATGGATTCCGTTCTCGTACCCAAACTCCGTGATCACGCCGTGCAGCGAGGTGCATATCACCGGCTTCCCGGCGGCCATATACTCATACAGCTTGATCGGCACGATGTTCTGCATGATCTCGTTCTTCTGCGCTGGCAACAGGCAGATGTCCGCCGCGGCGAGGTACGACGGAACTTCTTCGTAAGGCTTCCAGCCCTCGAGGACGAGGCGGTCCCCCAGAGCATGCATTTCCTTGATCTCCTGGAGGCGGTCCCAGAGCTCACCTTTCCCAAGGACGAGCATCTTCAAGTGCTTGTTCTGGCTCTTCGCCATTTGCAGGGCGACCTCATCCAAGCCGGAGAAGTCGTACAGCCATCCCATGAAGAACATTACTGTATCTTCATCAGTGAAACCATACCGTTGCCTTACCACAGAGCCATCGGCTTTCGAGAAACGTTCGAAATCCACGCCTGCCCTGATTACTTCGGTCCTCTTGGGATCGGCACCCATTTGCACCGTATAGTCCCGTAAGCCCTCGTTGATAGAGATGATCTTACTAGCGTTCCTATTATTATTGACCTCGACCGCTCGAGCCAAGGTCTGGAACAACTGTTCCGGCACCAGCCTATGGAGCTCATCGATCACATAATAGACGAACGGTATGTTATGAAGACGGGCCTGGCTAGCTGCCAGTCTTGTGTTCAGCAGGCCGAAGCCGACGATGACGTCGGGCTTGAAGTCACGTATCTGCCTAATGATCTCCAACCTATGAGTGACTAGAAGAGACATGTAGTTCAGGATGGGCAGCTGCACGATAGCCGGACGCACGACGTTCACACCGCCATCGACCACCTTGTGTACGCTGGTGAAGACCTGCTTGATCATGACCAACGGCTTCTTGATCGGGGCCTTTCTCCAGTCGATTGGATAGTCGATGACATGAATCTCGTGCCCCTTCTGCGCTAGCCTTTCGAACAAATGGTGGCTCTGGTGCGGACCCTTGGCGATCCAATCTGATTCCTGAACGACTAGGATGCGCATGTATCAGAACTCCGCTGAGCGCTGGATTTCGGACCAATTGTTAGCGAACCACGAGTGTACGCTTCTCAGCCCATCCTCGAAGGAAACGGTTGGCTGATAGTCAAGCACGTTTTGCGCTCTTCCTATCGAGCTACATAGCCGCTTCTTGACGTCCCAGTCCCTGCGCTCGACGAACTTGATGCCGGCTTCGTTGCCGGCCAACTCGTTCACCATGCGGGCCATGTCGACGACCTTGTGTTCCTTGCCAGAGCCGAGATTGATCGCTTGTCCTATGGCCTTGTCCTTCACGCCCATTGCCAGGAGGCCGTTAACGATGTCACCGACGTAGGTCCAGTCGCGGGTCTCCGAGCCGTCGCCGGTGATCGGCAGCGGCTGTCCGTTCATGGCCCAATACATGAAATTCGGAATGACGTTTCTATATCGTCCAGGAACCTCGCCGGGCCCGAACACATTGAAGAAGCGCGCATTCACCACAGGCATCTCGTAGAGGTTGTGGAAGTAGTTGGTATATAGCTCACCTAGAAGCTTTGTAACTTGATATGGTGTGTGCAACGAGATAGAGATGTCGTGTTCCTCGAACGGCATCTTGCTCTCCAGACCGTACACGCCACATCCTGATGAGGAATAAACGAACCGTTCTACATCGACCAGCTGGGCATGCTCCAAGACCTTCAGGATGCCCAGACCGTTGACCAAGAGATCCTTCTCCGGATTATCGACCGAGTTCTGGTTAGCAAAGTGCGCGGCCAGATGATAGACATACTGGGGGCGCTTCTTGAACACCCGTCTCAGCATCTCGTCGTCCAGGATGCTGCCCCTGACGAACGATATGTTCTTCGCCTTTGGGATGTTCCATTCGTACGCGGATGAAAGATCATCGAGAATTATGACTTCTTTGGCCTCCAGTTCGGATAGCCTTCTGCAGAGGTTGCTGCCGACGCAACCAGCGCCGCCGGTGACAAGGACCGTTTTTCCCTTGAACTGAGAAAAGTCGCTTACCATTTGATCACTCCAAGCGATAATACCACTTCATCCACTCCACGGTGCGCTTGATCCCCTCTTCCGGCGTGATCTTGGGGTCGTGCTTAAGGTCCTTGATGGCTTTGGAGCAGTCGACGGTCTTGACATCAGTGGTGAACGGTTCCGCCTCTTTGTACGTGACGAGCGAATCATCCTTGCCGACCGCTTTGAGCACGATGTCAGAATATTGGTCGATGGTTCGCTCCCATTCAGGCCGCCCAGCGACATTGTATGCCTCACCGGGGATGAAGTTGTCCACTATGTTGGCCCACGTCCTACACGAATCCTCGACGAAATCGATGATGCGCTTATGTCCTCTATAAACAGTATATGGCTTGTCGTGCAGCGCATGGAAGATGAACTTAGGGATGAAACCCCGGTATGGCGTGTAATGCTCCCCTGGACCGTAGCAGTTGACCGGCCTCAACCTGACGGTCTCAGTGCCGAACATCTTGGACGAGTTCATGCACATGAGCTCGCCGGCCCACTTAGTGATGGCATAATCGTTCATCTGGTATGTATCCGAGATGGCATTCCTCTCCATGACGTCCTCGGTCATGACTCCGCGATAGTCGCCATACACCTCGGCCGATGAGAAGAAGATCATGCGGAACTTGTAGCGTTCCTGCAGACGAAGCATGTTTTTGGTGCCGACGATATTGGTCTGCCACAGATTCTCGTAATGATCTTCGCCATTCCAGCGGCCGTACTCGGCGGCCAGGTGATATACGTAATCAAATTCATTAGTCTCGAAGACGCGTTCCAATTGGCGCATGAAGCGGACATCAGCGCGCATGTAATCGTCACGCTCATTGTTGAGAAGGTCCACCGCCAAGACATCATGCCCACGGCCCCTCAGCTCATTGACAAGATTTGTGCCGATGAAACCGGCACCGCCAGTCACCAGGATTTTTGAAGTGTCCACCATACTCTAGACCTACCTGGTGGAAAGTTTTGATATTAATATGTTTATCTTTATGATTACACATCTAGATAATGAGTTTTGGAATGAAGAGCTACGGTTCAGAAATGGAACAACAAATGGGCGATGGGAGTCCAAATTACCATTTCACCCGCCCGCCTTGGGTCAACGAAGTGTTACCGGTAAATCGATGACTCATTTGGACATGTTCGTACGCATGAGCATGGATAAGGAATTAAGCGATAATCCTGAAACAGCTAGGGTCGAGCCAACCATGACCATGAAGCCGGCCATCAAACTTTGCATTAGCCATGAGCCGATAAAATAAATATCGAGAATAGTCAGAATGCCGATAACAAGGCCAATTGCACAGAGAAGGGCCCCCGGAACGCCGAAGAGCAACAATGGTCGTTTATATCCGATCGTCGCCACGACATTGTTGAGCAAACCCATGCCCATGCTCAGGGAACCTTGCTTGTGCCCATTGGGCACATCGTATCGCACCGAAATTGGAGTCTCACTGATACGCAGACCTTGCTCAGAGCAGTGCAGAATCATGTCTTGTTCAACCGCATAGCCGCTCGATTGAAAGTTCATATTTTGCAACGCTTTTTTATTTAATGCTCTGAACCCCGATTGTGTGTCCGTGATCCTCTTGGATGAACCGACATTGGTGGCGCGATTGAGAATCCTCTGTCCAATCTGGCGATATAAAGGAATTGAATTATCCTTCTTCATGAAGCGAGAGCCGATCACAAGGTCAGACTCGTCATCGATTATCGGGGCGATCAATGCACCAATGTCCTGCACCAGGTGTTGCCCGTCGCCATCCATCATTACGATGATGTCGTAGTTCCTCTTTTTGAGTTCATTGAAACCAGCACTCAATGCAGAGGCTTTTCCCCCATTGATATGATGGTCGATAACTTCTGCACCTGCCATACGGGCCACCTCAGAGGTCTTATCAGCAGAGCCATCATTTATGACCAGAACATGGTGGGCGTACCTTCGTGCCTGAAGTACTACTGAACCGATTGTTAATTCTTCATTGAATGCGGGTATCAAGATGGCAATCTTAGGGCCGCTTGGGGAGGACAATATATGATTAACGAGAGTATTAGAGACTGAGTCGACATCCAATTGTGTCTCTCTCGAAATCCCTTCATATTCCCCGATGGTCTGAACTAATTCCCCACTTTCGATCGCCATTGATTGACCATTCTTATTCAGGTTTTAATTATAGCTAGCTAATTCTCCAATATGAGAATAACCAATAAACAACCATTCATGGTGATCTAAATTAACTAGATTGTTATAATTAATATAATAAGAAAATAATTTATTACGTCGTTCACATGAACAACATGAATGTCACGTTGAGCACAAATACTGCCAGCAACGGAATGATGGCAAAGTTAAGCATCTTACGGACCTTGGGAGAGTCGAGAGCGGTCGAAGAGATCAGCTCCTTCGATGACAGAAGGAGTATCAGAACAATGGCGACAAACGCGCCGCCAACTCCGACACCTATGGCTGTCGACATCGTAATTGCAGATGAGGCGGCAGTAGTCGATGCTGCTGATGATACTATGCTCGACAGCATAATTTATTGAAAGCCTGATGTGATATAAGTTAGTTGCTATACAATTGGGGAGAAAGATAATGCTCTCGTTCGAACGACTCAGAACAGCAAAAGCTGACCGAACGGTAGGAACGAGAACAGGAAGAAGTTCAACATGCCGTGGATGAGCGCCACTAGGGCAAGGCTCTTTGTTCTATCGTACAGTAGGCCCAAGATCATGGATATGCCGAACACATAGGCCATGTAGATGAGGGAGGTGTATCCAGAGTGCATGAACGCGAACGTCAGGGATGTGATGATCAGTGATGCGCCGATGCCTACCATCGCCTGCAGACGAGTTTGTAGGATGTATCGGAACACTACTTCCTCGCCTAGGCCGACAAAGAAAACCATCACCATCATGAGAAGGGCAAGGTACTCTGGACTGAGCTCAGGGATGAGTCTCAGGTCCGTAATCGTCTGGCTAAGTACTATGAATTCGATGTTAGCCGCGACCACTGCGACAATTAGCGCGAACGGCAGGTAGTAAAGCTTCCAGCCCGTTGCAGAGGGCGACATCCTGAAGAAGCGAGCGAGGTCGTAAACATATTCCAGCGGCCTTTTCGTCTCGTCGCGGACCATCAGGAACCCTACCAACAATATCGGCCCATAGATCAATGGCATCCACAGCAAGGTGAGCTCGTGGAAGGTTGGCATAGCTAGGTTTAAAACGCGCATTAAGGAAACAAGAGAGAATGCTTGCCATATGAGCGGGTTCTGTTTTAACAATATAGGTATTAGGATGCTCAGCAGGATGTTGAGAGCGTGAGCGGCAGCGCTTCCCTCGAGATTGCCATTGAACAGCAGCGCCTCTCCGATGGCGATCATCCCAAACGGTATGATGATCGACAGGGCTGCTGGCAACTGAATGCTTTCCCGCTTGAACCGAACGTCCATCGCCGCGGCATGGCCCAGTTCACATTAAAAAGTATCCCGGTGAGCGTTTCGGCTTTTCGATGAACTAGTCGAGCTAGCTGTGGATGTGCTAGATTCCCCAAAAACCCATGAGCCATTCTGCAGAAAGATGAGTGCCGACTTATGTCCAGCTAGTATGACAGTATGCCAGACTGCAGAACAATTCATCATGTAGATCAGAAGCGGTAAATCATATATATGGTGGACAATCTCGCCAAGGACTGAAGATGGACGCGAGAGCTGAGGCTAGAAGGTCCTGGGACCTCACTTTAATCATTCTCCTTTCCCTGGTACTTGCACTGTTCATCTATATCGTGCCAGAATTTTCCGGGCGGATCGTCCTTGGCCTGCCGTTCATACTGTTCTTCCCCGGATACGCATTGATCGCGACGCTCTTTCCAGAGAAAAAATCACTTGACCTCATCGAGAGGATCGCGCTATCCTTCGGACTGAGCATCGCCGTCGTGCCGCTCATCGGGTTCGGCTTGAACTACACGCCGTTCGGAATCCGCCTCGACCCCATACTATGGTCGCTCATCGTGTTCAACGTCGCGTTCAGCCTGACAGGGATGTGGAGAAGAAGTACATCAGTCGAGCCGTTCCTCCCTTTCAAGCTGGCTACTGTCACCGCCATGGCGAAGCAGGAGTTCAACCAGGGAACCAAGCTCGACCGTGCACTGTCGATAATCCTAGTGATAGCCATCCTCTCATCGGTCATCGCGCTCATCTATGTCATCGCCGTACCGCGACAGGGCGAGGCTTTTTCAGAATTTTACATACTTGGTCCGGGCGGCAAGGCAACAGGCTATCCGAACAACCTCACCGTCGGCCAAGATGCCTCTGTCTTCGTCGGCATCGCCAATCACAACTATCGAACCATAAACTACACTGTCGAGGTCTGGTTAGTGAACTATACTTATGCTGACAACACCACGACGGTCCATCGGCTCATCTACATGGACGATTTCAACGTCACCCTTGAGCATGCGCCGGTCGATCTGGAGAATGATTGGACCGCGCAGTGGGAGACGAACTATACCTTCTCTGCGCCGGTCAGCGGGAACTTCAAACTATGGTTCGTCCTCCTCGAAGACGGGGTTCCATATGCTCCGTACAGTGGAACGCAATATGTCGATTACGCTGGAACGTCAGCAGAGATCAGGTTCCTGTCGATCATCGGGGACCGCAATGCCTACACGCTCAACCTGAACCTGAACGTGACAGCTTAGATGATAGCGTCCAATATCTGCCTCGACGCGGTCCCGTCCCCAAAGGGGTTCTCCCACCCCTGACGGCCGGCCATCGCCTTTGCCGCCGAGAGTATCTTCTGCGGCTCAGCGCCGGCGAGCATGTTCGCGCCGACCTCGATCGTTTCCGGTCTTTCCGTATTATCGCGGAGCGTGACGCATGGAATACCCAAAATGCAAGCCTCCTCCTGGACGCCGCCTGAGTCCGAGAGTATCAGTCCGGCATTCGACTCGAGACTGAGGAAATCGAGGAACCCGACCGGCTCGATGACCCGGATGCCATCGAGCGATAGGTCAAACTCCTTGACCCGTCCCACGGTCCGAGGATGCATTGGGAACAGGACCTCCATGCCGAGTTCGTCGCCAGCCTTGCGCATGCCCTCGATCATACCTTCCAACCTAGTTCGGTTGTCAACGTTCTCAGCCCGGTGGGCGGTGGCAAGGATGTAATCCTTTGGACGCAGTCCAAGGTCGTTCAGAACGTTGGATCTTCTGGCGGCAATGTCCTTGGCCTGGAATACGGCGTCCACGATGGTGTTTCCCGTCACGAACACGCCATTGGTGATGCCTTCATCTGCCAGATACCGACGGGATGCCTCGGTCGGCGCGAACAGATAGTCGGAGATGTGGTCCGCTATGATGCGATTGATCTCCTCCGGCATGCTTCGGTCAAAGGAGCGCAGGCCTGCCTCGACATGCCCCACCTTGATGCCCAGCTTCGTCGCCGACAGCGCAGCGGCCATGACCGTGTTCGTATCTCCCTGTACCAGAACGACATTCGGACGCTCGTCCATGAACACCTTCTCCGTACCAGATAGGATCTTGCCTGTTTGGACACCATGCGTCCCGGAGCCAACCTCTAGATTGTGCTCAGCCCCCGGCAGCTCAAGGTCGTTGAAGAATACCTTATCCATCGAATATGAGTAGTGCTGTCCGGTGTGCAATACGAAGAAATCCATCCGGCGCCTCTGACACTCCCGGACGACCGGCGCCATTTTGATAATCTCCGGCCTTGTGCCGAGGACGATGCCGAGCTTCATCTTGCTCGGGATAGCTGGAGACATATGTAACATTTTACCGATGACTCCGCCATCGTCCATTTTTCATGCCCTCTCGTATGCTCACATTATCCGCCATCTATCATCGACCGAATCATATAATATAGAACAGCAATCTCCGAGCTCAGAGAGAACGGCCTTCACCTATTATCGGCACAAATGATCCACTGTCCCTATCGCTTGCTATGCGATGGTTATGATGCTGAGACCACCGCAAGAGCAATCATGAGTGGGCAGCTAGCCATACGACATTGTTCAAGATCCCGAACATTCGGTGACCTACCACATCAGGGCTGGACATGCTGCCGTTAGAGCTAAGAACGACATCAGCGCCAGCGGGATGATGAGTATGGGATCGAAACCACTGTCGAGAGAGTTCACTCCTTTTATGGATTTCTTCAGCGGCCAGCATGTCGGGCGCTCATGCCCTTCGATGGCGAGATGGAGTCAGAGCCTTGCCTTCTTCAGCTCCTTCTGTAGTTCCAGATACTGCTCGCGTGTCACCTCGCCTCTTGCGTAGCGTAGATCGAGAGCGTCGCTGGGATCGACCTGCTGGTTCGAATGGTCACCAGACGGCTGCTCCTTAACTTCAGGAGCGGGTTTCGCTTCCTCTCGGGGGCCGAGGAAGCTGACACCCGCTGAGGCCGATGGCTTTGGTACGCCCTCTTCCTTCGAGGTGAAGAGGAAGAATATTGCTAGGAAGAGCAGGAGGAGCATGATGGGCAGCATGATGAAGCTCACGGTCATCCACCACACCATGTTGTTGAGGTCTTGGATCGCGTCGACCAGGTACTCGTTGTCGGACCCAGGAGTGATGTCCTTATAATCGAGGGATGGCTCAGGCGTCACCAGTACGGCCAGTATGACGAATATCACGAACATGCACACTAGGAGGGTGGAGGTCACCCAAAAGGCAGCTTTCCTATCGAAGAACATGGGATCTGCGACGGCATCGCTGTTGTGACTATTATTAACTTGTTGTCTCAATAATATCGAAAGTATCGATCCCACGGCCACGCATTACCTGTTGCCAATCATCCCGTTTTTATAGCAAATGTGATGATATCTTCGGCCATAGGTGCTAGACAATGCAGGGAGATATCAATGTCATAACGGCCAAGCAGGAGGACGTCAGGCTCATCCGCAGGCTGTCCAAGATCAAGCATACCATCATCGTCATGTCCGGAAAGGGCGGCGTGGGGAAGAGTACTGTGACCGTCAACCTGGCAGTGGGCCTCTCCATGCGCGGCTACGAGGTCGGCATTCTAGACGGCGACATCCACGGGCCAAACATCCCCAAGATGCTCAAGCTCGAGGACGTGTCCCTCGAGGCCGATGACAATGGCATCTACCTGCGTTCGTGCCGCCTCACCTCAAGGTCATGAGCATGGCGTTCCTCAGCCCCGACCGCGACCAGCCGATCGTGTGGCGCGGACCGATGAAGATGGGCGCACTGAGGAAGTTCATCGAGGACGTGTACTGGGGCGACCTCGACTACCTGATCGTCGACCTGCCACCGGGCACGGGCGACGAGCCGCTGACCATCGCCCAGTTGATCCCCAAGGCTGATGGGTCCATAATTGTAACGACCCCGCAGGACGTTGCTCTTCTCGACTCACGCAAGACCGTGGTGTTCTCTGAGAACCTTCACGTTCCAGTGCTGGGAATCGTCGAGAACATGGCCGGGCTGGCCTGCCCTCACTGCGGCGAGGAGATCGACCTGTTCAAGCTCGGAGGTGGCGAGAAGGCCGCAAGGGAACTGAACGTCCCGTTCCTCGGCCGCGTCCCGATCGACCCAGAGGTCGTCAGTGCCGGTGACGAGGGCATGCCTATCGTAGCCGCAGCGCCTGACTCTCCTTCGGCCAAGGCCTTCGACAGCATCGTGGAGAAGATCGTCGAAGCCCTGAAGACAAAGGAAGGGAAGAAGGAAAAGGAGTGAGGCGGTCACCTCCTTTTTAAACTAGCAAGGCAAAGGGGAACAAAACCACGAGGAAGAATCCCACCGAAAGGGCCCTTTGACCGACTATGGTGTTACCTCTATCCAGTAGGAATCGCGGGATGAAGGTCATCATACCGATGGCAAAATGCCGAACATCGCCATGGCGACCGGCGTTCCAGAGAAGCCTCCCTGAGTGGCGAACATCACAGTATTGGCGATACTTAGGCCAACCAGGCCGCCAAGGGCGATCATAGCGCCTAACAGAACGATCCCCCCGGACCATATCGGCATGCCGAACACTGACTTGCCAAGGATTGCCTTCCCTTCAAGATAATTGAGCGACAAACCAATCAGTCCTATCGCCATCAGTAATGCCCCTGCAGTGAAGACCGTCCGCCCATAGAATCCGTTGAAACCTGTCCAAACGACAAGCTCTGCGACGCTCGCCAACCAAAGTCCTATCGACATTATTGCTATGAAGGCTATGACGCTCATAACCGCGCCCATGGTGTTGCGTTCTTTGAAAATCCATGAAGATATCAGACCCGTTCCTAAGAAGAATAACTGAACCCCGAATGCCGCGACGAAATCACGCCGAACCCCCATATCTAGATCCAAAATCGTGATCGGATTGGCGAAGTATGATATGAGCAGTCCCTCGATCACTATCGCCACCCCACATAGCACCGGCACGAGGCCCGTTAGGCCCTCAAGTGATCGTTAGGAATCTTCTCACGAGGTAGCCAGAGGGCCAGGAGTGCTATCCCGCCCAAAATCGCCAGTTGCACGCCAGCAATAGAGATCGTTCCTCTCGCGAAGCCGTCGAAGTAGCTAGAACCGTGAAGCGTTACCTGGTGAGCGTTTACAAAAATGGCGAGTCCCTCAAGTAACGCGACTATGGCCAGAACCGTGGCGATAAGATTGAAGTCTACTCTTAACCTCATGATCGGGTCGGGGCAGAGATGTCGATGGTGCAATATAATCCTTCCATGGGCGTTTTTAGACCTTGTGGGCCGATGGCTTCAGGGCAACAGCATTATACCATAAGTCCAGCAATATCATGTTCAGGAGAATGACATGAAGATCGCTGTTCCTGCAGATGAACCGGACCTGCAAGCCTTGGTATCAGATGATTTCGGCCACGCCGCCTTTTTCGTGGTCTACGATACAGAGGACGGCAGCTGGGAGGCGTTTCCCAACGAGGCGCCGGAAGCGGGCGTCGGTGCAGGCATCATGGCCGCCGAGACGGTCGTCAAGCTGGCCCCGCAGGTCGTGCTCACGGGCGGCATTGGACCGCACGGGATCAAGAAGCTGCGCTCCGCCGACATTAAAGTGATACAGGACGAGGAGGGCACTGTCTGGTCGAGCATTCAGAGATACATCAAGAAGCACCCTGAGTGCAAGGCAGCCGAGACCCCGGCCAGGACCGTCCCGCCGGAGTGATCACTCCAACGAGATCTCGACCGGGATGCGGTTCCTCAGGCTGTCGACCACCGGCGACACCCTTTGAGCGTAGCGGAGCAGGTCCTCGATATCCTCTCGCGGCGCCTGGCTCTGGACGTCCACCGTAACTCGAATATCCTGGAAGCCCGGACGGACCTCTGATGACAGGCCAAGGAAGCCATGCAGGTCGATGTCCCCATCGATATGGATGGTGAGCTTATCGATCTGAATATCTCTGGCAGCGGCATGGTAGACCATGCTGACGCTGAGGCATGAAGCTAGGGCCTGCATCAATGTCGCTATGGAGTTCGGTGCGGTGCCGCTGCCCATGAGCACCTCCGGCTCGTCGCTCCTCAATATGAACGGTTCTCTATCGCCTTCAGAGGCCTGGCGCTCGACGAGGGTCTTGTTCTGTGCCCCGTCGATCCACTCGGTCACGGTGTGAAAGGTGAAGCTTGCCAGGTCTGGATCGTCGTTGATAGCGTCGATGGTCGCTTGGAGCTTCTTCACGTCGACCCCGTTGACGACCTTGATGAAATCCTCTTGAATCGTTTCCATCGGCGTCACTCGTCCAATCTGGCCCTTTGTCAACCGTTCTATTTTAATGTTATCTTCATGGATAATCTGATAATTAATCTAGGTGGCGTGACAATAATGACGTTCGGTGTACATTGAGGCGAAAAATTCTCTTAAGAATCAAGATTGGCGACCGTTCGAATCACATCGTTAGCGTTCGGGAACGAGTCAACGATGTCGCCCTTGACGTTCAAAAATTAACGATAATTAATAGGCCAGGAGGGAACGGGGCATCTGAGTCGGCGATTCTTCCCATTCGACATGCGCCGTTATTCGTCCCCGACATTTGTATATTAGATGACGTAATGCTTAGAGAAATGAATAACTCGACGAAAAATACACAATTCGTAAAGTACTCGCTCAATAACGGCAATTATCGTAGCAAAGCTAGTACTTTTTTATATATGCCCCCTTTCATAGCGCACAACATGCGGGTCCGTACCGCTGGATCGAGAGCAGGATGGATACGAGGAGATCGAGCGATCGACTCGACACCATCCGTTTGCATGAATGGGAGAGGAGGGATAACGTGAGCACCATACTGCTTGCCACCGATGGTTCGCTGCCGGCGCTAGCGGCCACCGTTAGAGCGGTGGCCGAGGCAAAACAGCGCTCGGCATCCCTGGTCATCCTCAAGGTGATCGAGCAGATCCCGAGGACGACGCTCGAGAGGGCGTCCGATTCGAGGGCGCTGCAGCGGCCTGAGGGCGAGGATGGCATCGAGTATGCCAAGGAGCTGGCGGCCATCGACAAAGTGCCGGCGACCGTCCTGGTCCGTGAGGGGCCGATTGTCGGGGAGATTATCCGCGCCGCCGAGGAGACCGGAGCGGAGCTCATCGTCATGGGCACCTCCTCGCTCAAGGGACTGAACAGGCTCTATCTAGGCAGCGTCGCCAAGGCGGTCGTCAGCCAGTCCCCCGTGTCGGTCCTCGTCGTAAAACCGACGGCCGACGAGACCAAGACCGTGAGGGCCAAGGTCAGGGAGGTCATCGAACCGTCGCCCGCGAAGGCCGTGGCGGCTATCACGCGAACGAGGCAGTTCCGTGTCGGCCTGTATCTCTTCGCGGCGTACGTCATCGGCTACGCCATCTTCGTGCTGTTCGGCTCGTACATACGCGACGTGTTCCAGATCCCCGCCCTGGGCCTCAACGTCGGCCTTGTGGCTGGCCTTCTGATCATCGTCATGACCATAGCACTGGCCATTGGGTTCAATGCCTATGCCGTGAGAGCGGAAAGGGAGGAGTGACATGGCAGAGCTTCAACCGCTGTCCTTCGCCATCTTTGTGATGATCACGATGGCCACCATAGGCATATCGATCTACGCCGCTCGAAGGGTTCGCACCGCCGGACATTATTATGTCGCTGGAGGCGGCGTTCGATGGGTCGTGAACGGGTTCGCCATCGCCGGAGACTACCTCAGCGCGGCGTCGTTCCTGGGCATCACCGGACTGGTCGCGTTCTCCGGCTACGACGGCTTCATCTACGCCATCGGCTTCCTGGCCGGCTGGATCGTGGCGCTGTTCCTGGTCGCTGAACCGCTGCGAGCCATTGGTAAGTACACCTTCGCCGACGCGCTGACGTCCAAATTCAAGAGCAAGAAGATCCGCCTGGTGGCGGCGATAAGCACGCTCGTCGTCTCGGTCTTCTACCTAATTCCGCAGATGGTGGGCTCGGGCGCCATCGTGGGCCCGCTCATCGGCCTTGACTACGAGATTGGCGTCGTGGTCATCGGCGCGCTGGTGATCACCATCGTCGCCACGGCTGGCATGGTCTCGACGACCTGGGTGCAGTTCATCAAGGGATTCCTGCTGCTCATAGCAGCCATAGCGCTTACGATCGGCGTGCTCGTCGTGGCCGGCATGGGCCCGATCGAGTTCCTGGGCCAGTTCCTCAGCGGGGAGGTGAACATCCCGACCACCGGCGGTGGCGTGAATACTGTACCGGGCGACGTGTTCATGTCCCCCGGCATGAAGTACACCAACCCGCTGGACTTCGTCTCGCTGGCACTGGGCCTCATCCTTGGTACCGCCGCGCTGCCGCACATCCTGATACGGTACTTCACTGTGCCCAAGCCATCGGATGCCAGGAAGTCGACCGTTATTGCCATCGTGGTCATGGGCGTCTTCTACCTGCTGACGCTGTACCTCGGCCTGGGGGCGAACTTCTTCGGTACGCTCGATCCGAGCGATGCGAACCTGGCGGCCCCGATGCTGGCCTCCTACATCGGCGGAGAGGCGTTCTACGCTATCATCTCATCGATCGCCTTCGCCACCATCCTGGGGACAGTCGCGGGCCTCATCATGGCGTCGGCCGGTGCGATCGCCCACGACATCTACACCGAGGTGCTGGGAAAGAAGACGGACGAGAAGAGAGCGCTGCGCATATCCAAGATAACAGCAATCAGCGTGGGCGTCATCGCCATTGCGCTGGGCATCCTGGCCAAGGGGCAGAACGTCGCGTTCCTGGTCGGGCTGGCATTCGCCATCGCCGCGTCGGCCAATCTGCCGGCACTACTGTGCACGCTGTTCTGGAAGCGCACCACGGAGTGGGGCATAGTGATGGGCATCATCGTCGGCCTGGTGTCGTCGGTGGCACTCATCGCCGTCTCGCCGGCCATGATGAGCGAGGGGGCGCTGTTCTCCCTGTTCAACCCGGGCATCGTGTCGATTCCGCTCGGCTTCGCCGTCACGATCGGCGTGTCGCTGCTGACGGCCGACCGCGTCGACGCCAAGGCGGCGGAGAACACGGCAGGCTGAAACCTTTTCCTTGTCTTTTTTTCTTCAGGCTATGTCAGAGCGTGAAGCGCTCTCCCTCTTGCGCCGCGAGATCTCCTTCTTGACGTCCTCGATGGCCCGTTCGATCTCTATCTTCTCGTCCTCCAATTCCTCCAGCTCCCGCTCAAGAGAAGCGATATCATCCTCTGGCCTCCTGATCATCGACGGCCGGTAGGGATCCCAGGGCTGGTATCCCGGATAGATCACATCTGGTGGAGGTCCGAAACGAGGATCGAACCATGGTGGCCACCATGGTCCGGGACCATAGCGGCGGCGCCTTCTTCTGTCGTCCTGTCCATACATAATTTCAAGAACGAGAGGTCGGAGGAATTATTACTTTCTATCATGAAAGAATGGCATTCAGACCCCTGAACCAAAGAAGGGTATAGGACAGATAGGATAAGCACAAGAGGGATCAAAACATTTATTCAGTAACGGTGATAGAGAGATAGACATTCTCCAAATGATTGCTCCTTGCCATTTCAATGATCTCTTCTTCGGACGTACCAGCATAGTCCTGCCCCGGTACGAGGTTGGGTGAATCGAGCATGTCCTTATGTAGGATCACCCACACCCTATAATCCCCCGCCCGATCGATTGTGACATCAAGTCTTGTTTCACTCTGTTTCTCAAAGTTATCCGAAACTGGGGGTACGACAGATGGCAGGACAGTGGAGAATTCTTGATAATAGATTATCTCCGAAATGGCCCCAGTTGAGTTCATGCCAACCAACCATACTTGAGCAGTATAGTGTACAGTTCTGCCCTCATGATTGATTATACCCATCTGAAAACTGATTGTTTCCCCTGCTGCCATATTGTGAGGAAACTCAGAGGATAAGCCATCATTATTGAGCAGATAGAGTGTGGAATACCGTTTTGAGTTCGGTGGGTCGGCGACATTTAGTGAAACAACTATTAATGATGCGACTAGAAGGGCTGTACATCCGATGACCAATAATCTCTCAGAACCCTGTCCCTTAACGTAGGGACGTATCCTTGATACCATCATATTCATTGTAGGGGGCCTGTAATCCCCGCCTTCATGAACTCGTCGTCGCAATGCCAGATAGCACAAAACTATGCAAAAGAGGGTAAGTGTGTAGAGTACAGGACCTTGGGCAATGGGGATGCCCAGATAATACATTGTAAAACCAATGCTAATTGAGATTGAGATTGAGGATACGGAGGATAGGGCCAACCTTTCTATTAGCCTCATGTTCTCCTGGCCCGGAAATAGCCATGAAATTAGGGCGTAGCAGGGAACAACAGAGCAAATGGTAGACCCAATGATAGTTGATAGATGCTTCCAGGTAGCAAGGCTGTAATCAATAGAAACATAGGGACTAAGAATAAGATAATCCAGAGGTCCCAATGGGTTCGAATGAAATCAATTAATCGACTCAAGCACAAATCTAATTGCTATTTGATATTTACAACTTACCCCATGTATTTGATTGCCCCAAACAACATGGGGATGGATGTAGAAAGAGATAAAAGGCGATAGGTAATGAGACAACTTGGGAATTAATTGGAAGTAGACATAAAAAAGATTTGGGTAGATCCTCGACTGCCTCCTTCGCTACTAATGACGGGATTTGCCCTATGGCTCGCATTCTTAGTAACTGGGCGAATTGGGATCTCAAACCTGGGTATCGTGAACAGCCTGGGGCCACTCTACTTCCTGGCAGTTTCCCTCATGGTTGGTTCGATAATCGTTTCGGCAATCAATAAGAACGTGACAATTATCACATATATGGCCTTGATAGGCACATGGTCAGCCCTCTATACTCTCCCCATATTAATTGATGGAACAGGATATTTTACTTACTCATACAAAGTGTTGGGATATACTAATTTTATTATTGACCGTGGGTTTTATGATCCCATTGGGTTACCATACCTGAACTGGCCCGGCATTATGTTAATGGGCACATTTGTCACATACTCTACTGGTACAGACGCAATTAATCTCTTACTAATCGTACCAATTCTAATAAAGCTGCTCCAACTGCTCATTGTGGGTGTTATCACATTCAAATTAACCGACGAATCACATTTAGCCATACTCGCTAGTTTAGGTTTTATTCTGTTCGATTGGACAGCATACTACTTATTCCTGCCACCGGCATTGGGCCTTCTATTTCTCCTCACCATTATCTACTTAATCGTCAGACGATACAAGCATAATGATATGACACGTTATTGGGGCGCTTCTCTAGCCTTGATTTTCTTTAGTTTGGCTGCATCCCACCTACTATCCTCAGTACTATGCCTAATAATTATAATATTAATGCTATTGGGCCCTCAAATCCTAAAAAAGAGTTTTGGTCCGGTAAAGGGCCCCTCTCCGCAAAGCTCGCAATAGGTTTGGCTTTAATTCTTACGTTCTACGTAGTATTCGCCAACTGGAATTATCTCATCAGTACGCTTCCCTACTATCTACGCTGGATAGGCAACATACAGCATGTTGTTAGTACGGCACAGGGAATTGGTGTAGGTAATCCTGCCCACATGGAGGTGATTAAGGCCAAAATATCATTCACGCTCATCTTGGGCGCCTTGCTGATTATTGCATTACTTAGCTTACTTCTGCGAAAAGGGAGAGGAAAAATGGACTACAGGATGAAACTACCGCTGGTGGCGTTACTTTGCAGCGGCATCGTGCCCGTGGCCCTCTTCGCAAACTATGGATTCGAAGCAATAACTCGATCATTCGCATACGCTATGCCATTTCTGGCCATATTAACTGCGCTTGCCTGGGGACAGGGGAGAGGTCAAAGGGTAGTGGCGATAGCAGCTGCAGGAATACTTCTGACATCTCCCATATTGTTCGTCACATCGGCATATGGTAATTTAGAATTCGATTTCGTATCGAGGGAGGAAATAGAGGGAGCGAGGTTCAATTATGATACCTTTCCCAATAGGTGCGACGTGTATAGCTATAACCAGAGAATCTTACTAATGGATAAAATTGATCAGCACAGGTGGACAAAGGTTTCATCGAACAATGATACCTACAATTGGATGGCGGCTAAGAAACCAACATATATGCTCTGGTCTGAAAGAGATCTGGACTCGGCTGCTTATTTTGGAAAAGAGGTTGATAAGTCTGCCTATTTGCAAACTCTTTATGACTATCATGGCAATAAGGTTTACTCGACAGGGACATATGAAATATTTCAAAAATACCTCGATGATTTCCTGTGACGGTCACTCGTACCAACTAGTCAAAGATGATATAGTATTGCGAGAATTTATTTATATAAACTATATAAGAGCACTCACCCAGGCAGAAGAATGCAACAAATTACCACCCTAGGCCTACATAATGTCAGGTCGAAATCCACGAGTCAGACGTTTCGTAGTGACATATCTTATTTCTTCTTGGATAACTAGTCGACGGCATCTAATAAGTAGGGCCTGATAGAGATTATCAGCCGTCCACCATTGGCATTATCTGTGGCCCATGCGGTTCAGTTTTCAATCTCATCCTCCCATTTTCGAACAATCGTATCCCAGTCAAAGTTAATGGCATGTTCTCGAGCTGCTAATCCCATTCTTGTCCCTAGTCCCTCTACAAATAGAACTTTGCCAAGCTTATCGAGCATATCTGTAAAATCGCGCGCGATAAAACCGGTTCGACCATCAATTACAGCCTCTGATCTGTAATTATTGAAGATAATAGATGGGACACCACACGCTGCTGCCTCCACAAGTACCTTGGGGAATCCCTCATGAACTGAGGGGAACAATAATGTATCCGCCCTTTGATATAAGGCGATGAGGTCGCCTTCCTCCATCCTTGGCAATACAGCCACATTAGGAACGTCTTTTGCTCGTTCATTTATTAGTCCCTTCAGCGGGCCGTCCCCAACCAATATGAAATCAACATCTGGGAATTTCTTCGCTGCCTCCACCACTAGCTGAGGATTCTTCCTATTCTGAAAGGACCCTACAAATATTACGGTTCTCTTATCCAATCCCGCTTTTACTGACGGTGCGAATTTTGCCGAATCAACACCGACATGAATAACAGGTGTTTCTATCCCATACTCTCCTTGAACCGTTTCTGCGACATAATTGCTTACTGAATATAGGGCATCACTATCAAGTGCATTCCTACGAGCAATATAGTTCCTAAAGCGAGAGGTTGGATATGGTAAAGTGTTTTCAACTGGATGAATCGTTTTTTTCGATCGCGCAATAGCCATCTCAACCTAAAATAAACAAAATCCACCAAATGCACGCGAACATAGAAGAATAAATCATAATCACGGGATAAGAGCTCCTTCGTTACCTCAAGTGATTGGACAATTTTATTTTTTGATACTTTCCTTAAATCAATATTGTCGCGATTGAGCAACCTCTTGTCTGGCTCATTGGTATAGAATAGGGTAATTTTATATCTCTTCGGATTGAGCCTTAGTGCAATCTCACGTGCGTTTAAATTCTGTGCATTATAATTATCTTCATCAACAAATGCATGCATCACAATATTAATTATCTCATCCTTGGTCCTCATGATTAGCTAAGCCTCATCCATTATGGTTGGATTAGCTTTAAGAGTTTGGATGACGTCAACAGAGTTAAACCTTCGTACAAAAATGTGTATGGATATATTACCTGTCAATTACCTGCCCCATTGTTAGCGCATATCTACATTGATCAAAAAATGCCATACAAGATGATAGTTTTAATATTGGATTAGTTTCTCACCGGCAATAATGAAATGTGTAAGCATCATCATTACGAATCATAATTATGGGCGCTTCCTTGGGAGATGCATCCGAAGCTGCCTAGATCAATCCCTTCCATTATCTGAGTATGAAATCATCATAGTGGACGACAACAGTGATGATAACAGCATTGAAGTGATTAACAGTTATCTTCACCACCAAAATGTATCGTGCATCAGATTAGAGAAAAACATGGGTGTCTCTTATGCATCTAACATTGGTATCAGGCGCGCAATTTCACCATATGTGATTAGGGTGGATGCTGACGATTATATAAACCACAATACTTTACTTATCTTTTCAGAGATCCTTAAGTGGAACTCTGATATCTCATTTGTATATGGAGACATTATTCGAGTGAATGATAAAGAAGAGAAATGTGAACGTATCAATACAAATTCGATAAACAATTTGTTCAAACACGGAGCAGGAATAATGTTCCGCAAGTCTTGCTTAGAGGCAGTTGGGTTATATGATGAGAGCATCCGCAATGCTGAGGATTTCGATCTTATCTTACGAGTGATGAAAAACTTTGATGGTTATCACGTGAAACTTCCAACTTACAGGTATTACAGGCATGACAATAATATGACTAATGATCTCAATGCTCGTGAAGATTGGGAACAACTGGTCAACAACAAACATGGAGTGAACATATTATGAACGGCGTCAGAGTGGGGAAGAAGATTGTGGGGGTGGGAGAGCTACCCTATATTATTGCTGAAGGGGCCACCAATCACAACAATCGCCTAGACCTGGGACTGAGACTAATAAGGGAAGCCCACTCCGCAGGGGCGCATGCCATTAAGTTCCAGACATATACAGCGGAGGGGCTAGTAACAAAAACAGCCCCACGTTTTTGGGACATGGCGGATAAGGATAATAAGGCTGAGGGGACTCAGTTCGACGCATACACCAAAGTGGATAAGCTCTCGGAAGATGCCTATCGAGAGATGAAACGGTATGCCGACGAGATCGGCATTGATTTCTTCTCAACGCCATTCGATGAAAAATCAGCAGAGTTTCTAGAAACCCTTGACGTACAGATGTATAAAATCGCTTCTTGTGATGTCACAAATATACCATTTCTAAAATATATAGCTCGACTAGATAAGCCCATTTTCCTATCAACCGGCATATCCAATATTGGCGAGGTGCAGGAGGCAGTCGATGCCATACGTGAGGAGGGAAACGACAAGATCGTTCTCATGCATTGTACGATAAAATATCCTACTCCTTATGAGAATGTAAACCTGCGAGCAATGCAAACGATGCAGACAGTATTTCCAGACATCCCAATCGGCCTATCTGATCATTCGATTGGTATTGAGATCCCTCTTGCAGCCATAGCACTTGGTGCAACTTGCATAGAGAAACACTACACATTCGACAAGAATGCCGAGCTCAGTTCTGACCACTGGCTCGCAGTCGATACCGCTGAGCTAGGTGATCTCGTCCGTATGTCTCGACACATACACGTGGCGATGGGGTCCAGTGTCAAGAAAATGGATTCGAGTGAGCATCTGGGAAAGCTATATGCAAGGAGGAGCCTGGTAGCGAATAGGGACATCCATGAAGGGGAGATAATAGCTCGAGAGGACATATCCATAAAGCGCCCAGGCACCGGTATTGCACCAAAATACCTAGATTTAATCGTGGGCAGCCGAGCATCGCGAATGATTGAGGAGGATCAGGTAATACAATGGGATGATGTCCTGAGGCGGGAGTGATCTCATGAGGACGGTTGTCATGATTCCCGCTCGCATTGGTTCGAAAAGGTTGCCAAAGAAGAACATCGCATTGTTCCTGGGTAGGCCGATGATATCCTATTCAATCCAGGCTAGCTTAAGTGCAAATCTCGTGGATGAAGTCTATGTTTCAACTGAATCTTCTGAAATCGCAGAGATTGCTAGTTCCTATGGAGCAAAGATTTTCATCCGCCCCTCGGAGCTTGCCGAAGACAATGTGCCAACGCAAAAGGTGATGCAGAATTTTCTAGATAATCACCCTGATGTTGATGTGCTTGTAACGATTCAGGCAAATTCCCCTAACGTGCGCCCAGAGACTATTGATAAGGCCATTCGCCTCCTGGTCGAACACAATCTTTGGGAAGTCAGATCTGTAAATGACGAAGGATTAGAGAATGGAGCCATTTGGGTAACAACAAGAAAAGCTGCGTATTGGGATGGCCTATCCGTATATTTTGGAGTAGTACGAGACAATTCCGTTGATATCCATACTATAGAGGATCTTCGAGTTGCAGAACGGATGCAATACGATGGAAAGGTCGATTAAGACTTACCACCGGCAAGATTGGGTCTCGCCATACTTAACTTGAAAATTGATACTCACTCAAAGCTCATGCACTCAATGTCTTGTGGCGTCTCGACATTTATTTTTTTTAAGAAAAGTAGTTCTCTTTCCGATGAGTCGCCATCGTAGTCAAGCTTGGTTGTGGAAATAATTCTAGCTTCGTCGCCCAAGATAATGCGCCCCGTCAGCATTGCGGTCGATGCCCCTCCTACCAATATATCTACTGATGATTTATGAGGAATTAATAAAGCCTCGAGGGGTACTGCTTTTGGAAGACAGAGTACCCTTTCATCCCACCTATCATTATATATCTGCTCCCTCGTTTCCCTAGGGTGGAATTTTATTCCGACTTCGCCGACCTCATTCATGATTTTCTGTATAATTTTTCTATAGTTCTTAGTAACCTTTGTTTCAAGGCCTGCTGGTATGCTATCTGATAGCGGCAAAACGACAATAACTCTAGGTGGAGGGCTGCTGTGCCCAAACTCATGTAATAGTTTCTGACAATAAGCGCCCGAATCCAATAACACTGAGCTGTCTAATTTATTAACGCCTTTATCCCTCAGTTCGTATCGCACCATGTCGGGCAATAATACTAAATGGTGATCAAATAGGGGGTGTGTGCCCACAACGTCTACAGGCAGATACCACCAACCAAAAGCAATCTTTGCCACGTAACGCTCTACAGTCTTAACACTTTTAAAATGAGACTCGGAATACGCGCCAAAGCCGTCCTCCACATAGATATTTCGACCTTTGTGGGTACTATTGGCATGGAGCATGTACTGGCCTTCAGCCCTAGAATCGTTGAATACATACGTACGACCAACACGATAGTTCCACTTATTGAGTGTGCGGCGTAAGCGCAAAATGTTGAGGAATTGAATTATATATTTTCCTATTCGAGACCCCTTGCGAGAATCAGCATTCCCAGGGATTATCATAACATTATTAAATGGTTTTTCAGGGTCGCTCCTCAGCACCTCTAGATACCTGTCTGCATCCTCAAAGTCCCTTACAATCACTAGCGCATTATTGGACTGTGGAGGGGTTTTTTTTGCTATGCCATATGAGAGTATAATGTGATATGGAGTGTGTGCGATAAATGCATTATTTTCGTATCGTCCAATAATGATATGGGCCCCCAGTCTTTTAACTTCACATGACTTGACGAGTACATTAAAGAGCTAATGTTCCAAGGTGGCTCCCCATTGAATGAGCATATTTAACATCATTTACTGGCATAGTTTGTTGAACGAATGGATTAAGGAGGGTACTCGTTAAAAACCATCGTGTGTGACCATGTCTGCTTGGTGAAAACCAGAGGCCAGGCGACGATGCCTTCAATCATCGAACATAAAATTACTAGCAATTGAACGACGAATGAAACATGCTCAAGGCGAGCGGACTGCGACGAGGGTATCGCTTCAATCAGATAAATTTACTGTTGACATGTGGGTTAGACACGACGCTACTGGTTGAATTGTCCTGGGATCTCTGGTACAAGCATCTAGGCCTCATCATAGTACACTTGGTAATCGATGTCGAGCCATAAGGGCTAGTCGTCGTCATCACGGACGACGGTTGGTAACAAGGAACGTTCAGGGGCTTATTAAGCGGATGCTCACTATTTCGACATCTCAGTGAGAATAATCGTTACCAAGAGTGCTTCTACTGGATTTGCGGCCGTTCAACAATGAAGCTATGCCCATCCGTTTGAAGAACGCTCAAGGAAGCGTAAGAAGAGTGCACGTCTGCTAGCTGTGGTGGATATTCGATTAGGTGTTCTCGAAGTGAAACGTATGTCGCGCAATCTTTTCACTCGGGATATGAAGTTTAAACATGTAATTATTTGAGAGGAGCGAGTTGGTTCTACGAATTTTCAGTCGTAATTCTTTAAAGGGAAGACCCTAATGCAACAATCATTGTCAGAGCCAGAACCCACGCCCCTTAACATTAAATTCGCACAGAGGCTTCCAGCCAATATACTATCCAATGCCATTTTCTTTTTTCTCAATATCATCGTGGGTTTGGCCTTAGTTCCGTTCTTCTTGGAGTCGCTAGGACCTGCGGCTTATGGCCTAATCCCTTTGGCAACATCGCTCACCAGTTATGTGACAATCATCATAGACGCAATCAATTCAGCAGTTACCAGGTTTTTGACCGTCGATCTGCAACGGTCCGATATTCAAAAAGCGAATGAAACGTTCAACACGGCCTTATTGGCTACACTCGGCGCCATCATAGCCTTAATACCGGTTGCCATAATAGTGGCATGGATCGCCCCATCCATATTCAACATCGGGAACGAATCGGCAATCGAGGTCTTCCTGCTCTTCGCCATGGTTTTTGGCTCTGTTCTTGTTAGAACTTGGAGCAGCAACTTCATGGTCCCACTCTTTGCATACAATCGGTTGGACCTTCGAAATTACATCAATATCGTAAATGTTGGGGTGCAGGTCGCTTCAGTAGTGGCGTTATTCATCATAATTGGGCCATCCCTCCCATTTGTAGGTCTATCTTACCTCATCGCCGCCGTTATCGCATTGCTACTATCTACAATATTTTCGCGCAAGGTCTGCCCGTTTCTTAATATCTCATTTTCATATTTTGCTCGATCTCGGCTTCGAGAAATCGGAGGGGTGACTGGATGGATTGCATGCAGCCATTTAGCGTACCTCCTAAGATATCAAGTAGCGCTCATCCTAGTGAATATCATGTTCGGAGAGATGGCGGGGGCACAGTATTCCCTTGTCATCACTCTGAGCACCATGCTTCTTGGATTGGCTGGGCTTGTGACAAGTACATTCACACCAATGAGCTACTCGTATCGTGCAAAGGAGGACACGGTAGGATTAACGAAATTTACGCTTCTCGCAATGCGGTGCACTGGGCTAGCTATCGCGCTCCCGATTGCATTGCTATGTATTTTCGCCCCACAGGTAATTACGTTGTGGGTTGGTGAGGAGTTTGTTGGACTAGCGCCCCTAGTCTGGATCATCATTGCGCCCATGGTCGTTAGAGTTCAAGCTTCCTGCACTGACCCGATCTTTGCGGCATATATGCGCGTACGCGCTCCGGCATTGTTCAGTATTGCGATAGGAATTCTGAACGTCTTTTTAGCCTGGCTATTCCCCATCATCTTTAACAACGGTATGTATGGCGTTGCGTATGCGGGTTCGCTAATCCTGCTGATGGTTGGCGCATTCTTCCTAATGTACAACGCATATGTTATTCAAATCCCTCTAAGAACATTCTTCCGCCCAATTGTTACCGGAGCTGTCGCATTAAGTTCCTTGTTGTTAATCGGCACTATTTACGCGTCATTCATCCCTATTGATTCCATATTTATGCTGTTGTTATCAGGATTTCTTATCTCATTTGCATATGGCATAATAGTATTGCGATTCATATTGAAGCCAGAAGAGCGGGATATCATACGTTCTTGTCTGCCATCATTTGCGGTCCGACTGATTCCTGCCTGGTTGCTATGATACATTAGGTGGCTGATCTAGATTTCAATTATTACTTCCTAAATCATTTATAGAAGTCTATAATATCATCATATGACCCAATACCAAAGTTCTGAGGGATAGCCGTATTTATAAGCCCCTTTCCATTGAACTCATCATTTCTAAAATACTCTGATCTTGTAAAGTCCTGATACCATCGCAGCACTCGATCGACGTAGGGCGTTTCGACCTCACAAATCTCGCAAAATCCTTTGATGATGCAGAGGCCGTAGGGAAAATCCTCCGTAAAGTACCGAGAGTTGACATCTATGGCATATTTGCCCGACTGCGTTTGTATCAGTGGAGCGTAGATTCCTTTGAAACTGGGAATGCTGCAGATTTTACGCGTGAGGTCATGAATTGTAGGAGACTCGTAATGTTCTCTTAGGGAGACGACGCCCTTCATGTCCAGGTCAGAGAGCGTTCGGCATAGATCCTGTAGCTCGTTGTCAATACCGAACAGGACTTCGGAGGCACGCTCTGTCCATTCCGAGTAGAATTCAATGTTCCTCGGGTACAGGGTGTCGGGCGATGCATTGCAGAACAGGTCGAAAATCCGCGATGTGTGCAAGACGGGGTTTGATGGAGTCAAGGATATAGTGAGGTAGTTTGCCGCCTTCGTGCACTTGATTCGAAGTAGTTCGCTCATGATGCGACATGCTTTATCGAGATTGTCCGATGGAAACGATGCCAGTGTTACATAGGGCTTCCTGCTCCGAATATGTACCGTTTTCCCATACTCGGCAAGCCGTGTTATGAATGGGACACGTTCCAGGCCAAACAAGGTAAAGCTCTCGTCAAAATACGTTTTCCAATAGAACTCTGTCCCGCCGCTACCTGGAATGACCCCCACGTAGGCTCCGGTTTTTACATGATTGCGTATTTTGTGAAATATGTCGCCCGTCAAGAAAGATGGAGTTGTGACAAATATGACATCAGCGCCCTCTACCGATTCCTTTGGATCATCCGATATGATATCTAGAGTACCATAGAATTCAGCATCACGTTCAACATCCATTACACTAATTGGATTGGTGAAAAAATGAGGTTTGGATGTCAGTAGACGGATTGACATCTTTGGATTTAGGTAAGCTAACTCAGCAGATAGGGCCGTCCCAATATTGCCCCCGCCTATTACGCATACATCCATATTCAACCCCAGACGTTATCAGTTTCTGAGCGTGTCACCTAGTGCGCGAATGAGTTTACGATTATCTTCCATGTTACGGACGGCAAGCCGGACGTATTCGCCGTTTACACCGCTCTTTGAGGACAGGTCCTTGATCAAGATATTGTGCCGATCAAGGAGCTGCTCGGCCAGATGCCTGGCAGAGCATCCTCCAAGAATCTCACACATGACATAGTTGGCCTGAGTGGGAATCACCCTTAGACCTTGGACCTTTGTCAGTTCCTCCAAAAAATGGCCCTATCGGCCTTAAACCGGCGCATTGCATAGGTATAGTCGGGCTGAAACTTCTCCCATATCTGCATGAAGAACTCTCCGAAGGAGTTAATGTTCCAGATAGAGACGTCCTTCTTCATCATGCTAATCAGCCCCTTGTCGCCTGAGGCGAGGATGCCGAGGCGAAGCCCCGGCACTCCGAATGACTTAGAGATGCTCTTTACGACGACAAGTTTGGGGTATTTCTGCAGGATTGCGTCGTCAAGGAGTGTGGCATCATCGTCAGCGTCGGCAAAGTCAACGAACGATTCGTCGACAATCAATCTAATTCCTCGCCCATCAGCCCATTCGGCAAGATCTGCCACTTCCTGTTTTGGGATATAATTTCCACTCGGGTTATCTGGATTTATTAGTAACAGCGTGGATATGTTCTGGGATCCAAAATATTTTTTTAAATCGTCAGCATTGTATGTGAAGTCCTTGTTATATGGCGTATACTGAATGATTGATTCTCCATTCATTCTATTAGGATATTCTTCGAATGTGGGGACAATTATTCCTACATTACCAGGTAGATTCTCCATAAGGGACTTGATCAGCTCTGATGCACCGTTCCCAACGATGATGTTGTTCTTAGGCAAGCCAACGTACTTAGCAGCGAGCAGGCAGTTGACATCAAGTCCGGAAGGATAATTGCTTATCAGGTGTTCAAAGTTCGCTTTCATCTCATCGATGAGTTGTTGTGGTGGAAAATATGGATTCACTAGATAACAGAAATCTAACATATGCGGATATCTCCAGTACCCTCCGTAGCGATTCTGGAACTTTTCCAACTTTTCAGATATTGATGATGTGAATATTGATTCGGCGATGTCAAGATCGGCCAGATCATCGATCTCGTACCACGATTCCCCCGGTGGAACTACTTTCGCCTTAATGACAGCCTCGGCTAGAAGATCGGCTCTGTTCAGTAGAATTATTATTCTAAGTATTTGTTCATAATATTCGTTCCTGCCTAGAGCCTGACTATATGACTCTAGGATTGGCACATAATATTTGCTTGAAAAATCTTTGCTAAATTTATAAATGTTGACTGTCTTATAATACCCAGAGATATCAGAAAATTTAAAATGACGCTTGTCGATAAAATCAAGTATTTCGTTTGAATCATCGATAGTGACAACAGTTCCGTCCATCCAACTCTCATATTTTGCCACAAGAGCAAGGTTCGGATAAGGATCATCGAGCAGGTGATCGATGATTTTACTTTCAAAAATCAGGTCTGATTCGAATAGAAGTGTATCCTCCTTGAGCAAATAATCCCTGGCAAGGTACAAGGAATAAATATTATTGGTTTGATTATAAATATCATTATTTATATAGATTATTGGCGTCTTAATTTTCAATGTGTTGACAAAGTCAATGAGTTTTTTTGCCTGATATCCTACCACAATAATGATGCGCGACAAGTTTAGCCTATCTAGCTGTCCGAGCATCCTTTCGATCAAAGTGATATTGTTCACTTTGATCATACATTTTGTAACGTCCTGAGTGAGTTCCTTTAAGCGTTTGCCCATTCCAGCTGCTAAGATTATTGCTTGCATAGACCATCACGAATTGAATTGACAATGTTCATTTGATGCATCTCTCCACCTAATGAATCGTCGTCGGAATATAGTCCGAAATCTGGTGTAGATGACATATGTACTATACGCTCGCTCACCGGTGGAAGCTGCATGTAATCGCCATAGGCACATTCTAGATATTTTTTATAACCCATTGGGACTGGGAATTCAATGCCTTCAAATTCTAACACCGAAAATCCATCAAATATATCAGATGGATAGCAATGTAGAGAGCCATTGATATAATAATCTGAACCCTTATTATTATAAATTTGAAATATATAATCCACTAATCTCATAAGTTGCTGGTTATCATATATGCGAGTTAATTGGCCTAGGAGAAATTTATTTATATTTGAATAATTAAAATTGTAACCATATTTTATCCGGCAAGCAGCTGTATATTCAGCCAAAATGAATTTATGAAGACTCCTTAACCATCGATTACTGGATGTGTGGTCAAAGGGAAAAACATCGATGAAAATGCCTTTATGTGCCAATACGCCTGAGTACACATCATCGCGAAACTCAGTCCCGTTCAGACGGATCTTGGCGAAGGTGTTACCGTATGTTGAATCCGTACTATATGTTTGAAGAAAATAATCTTGTGAGAGTTCCGTTTTACAAATATTCAGAAATTTATTATATTCAGATCTAATCATTCCGATATCGATATCATCGTCCCAAGGTATGAAACCCTTATGACGCACAGCTCCAAGAAGAGTCCCGCCCATCAAGAAATACTGTATGTTATTTTCTTCGCAGATGCGCTTCAGCTCCACTAATATTTTCAATTCGAGCAATTGCAATTTCCGGAGAGGTGATTTATCCGAAGTCATAACAATATCCTGATTCAACGGATCATTTACGACCTGTTAGTGGTTGGTATCCAGTAATATTCCAATACAACTTCACTTCCTATAGGGATCTACCAATCTCGGCTATTTACCTTCCCGCATCCATATCATCATTTATAATCACTCACAACTAAGCAATGAATAAAGCATTCTGCCTCTTTCTCAATTAGATTTATAGAATGCTCATAAAACGGCTGTCGTCCCGCATCCATATGGATGTTTTGGCACTATTGGTGATATTTCGGTAATCCATAATTTACGGGACGCGATTATAGCTTCGAATCGACCAATATCTACACCGACATCTAACCTACATGTTGATTCATCGCTAATCAGTCCCTGTTTTACTAAGCGGAAAGTTGCCCTAACTAATGCGGATCAGACACCACACATCGGAAGCAGCAAGGATAGAGCAATAGAATATCACTATCACTCCCCATGAACTCAGGGATCTTGCGATATCTTTTTTGATACTATTGCATCAACATCTAAATACTGAATAATAAATCCCATCGAATCTAGAGTTGGGTTGCTCCATGCTTATTTCGGTCATTGTTAGCACGTATAGTTCTCATCGAATGAAAGATATGGATGAGCTTATCGAGTCGCTCAATACGCAAACTGACATGGGATATGAACTCATAATTATTGTTGACGAGAATCAAAAATTACGTGATCATATTCAGAAAAAATTGACGAGCACTTCGATATTAAAATGGAATGTCTACCTCAACACCATCAATGAGGGGTTAGCTCATAGCCGAAATATCGGTATCAGGAAAGCGACAGGTGATATTATTGCATTCATCGACGACGATGCTATTGCCGATCCAAAATGGATTGAATCAATTCGTAATATATTCTCAGATTCAATGGTAGGTGCAGCGACAGGCGATATACTCCCACTCTGGATGGATTCTAGGATGGAGTGGTTCCCAAAAGAGCTACATTGGATGATTAGTTGCTCCTATAATGTAACACCTACTGGAAGAAGCCATATTGATAGAGGCTTCGGGGCAGACATGGCTTTCAGCCGGAGAGCGCTCATTAAAGTGGGGGGGTTTGACGAACGTTTCGGAATCAAAAAAGACAGGTGGCTTGGGGGGGAGGATACAGACCTATTTTTACGAATAAAAGATTCGGGTTTTCATGTGATTTTCGAGCCCACCATGAGAGTTCATCATAAGATTTATCCTTCCCGAATTATTCTTCCAAATATCGTAAAGCGGAGCATAGCTCAAGGAATGGGCTCATATTATATCCGAAAATTATCTACCGTCAGGGTCTCAAATTATTCAGGTCAGGAATATATTACCAGACTTGTCTTTGACTTCTTTCCTAGATCCATTCGACGACTATTCAGCCGGCAGAGGGTTACCGCATTTAGGGAGATCGCTACCGTCATGATATCTATGACTTCCATCGCAGTAGGAAGTATAGTGGCGCGATTCTCTCCAATTACTGAGTTACCCCAGATTGCTAAGGTAGTGGCTAAAGATGTGGAGCCTCAGAATAGATATTTGGAACATCCCTTGGCAAATCGATAATAGTAATAGATCAGGATTCTCCACTCTTGCTAATCTATGCCATTTAATAACATAG
>LJKK01000132.1 GCA_001421185.1 Methanomassiliicoccales archaeon RumEn M1 | reverse complement strand
CCCTTGATTAAAGACATTGTTGACATTTTCCCCTGATGACTCCAACTGGGTCGGCCCTATAGCAAAGTCTTATGTTATAGTATATATCTATCTACATATAACTATAACATATAATAGTGTCTGAATCTATAGCTTACGCGATCTCGAGTTGGTTCGCACAATCGGTTGCACGCCATGGTAATTGGATGAGGTCCATTACAATTGGAGAATAATGATTTATGTCAGGCAAGGGCAATCGGCATTCCCTCATACTATGAGCTTTGGATTCTAATGAATGCCAGTTACGTAAGGTCTTGTCGACCTATATCTTCCTTTTTTGAATCGCTGCTACACGGTTAATAAGGTCTGAAACGTACCCTAGGCTAGTATTCAATTCAGGATAGTAGTCAGAAGGGTGGGCGCATTCATTCCTTGTAGATAGTTTGCCTTTCAGTGCCTTCTCCTCAGTCTTGGAGATAAGGCCGACGAGCGTCAGACATTCTAAAACCTGATGGTCAGGGTATTCTCGGAGATCTTCTGGACAAGTGATCGTCCAATTCTTCCTCGCCCTATTGACTTCCCTATACCCATCTTCACCAAGTTTAACCTCGACGAAATCCATGAAGGCCGCCCACGCCATGACATGTGATGCACGGAAGAGTTCGTTCTCCAGGCATCGCAACGCCTGTCTAAACAAATCGTCTTGCTTCACGCTTAAGCTCGATAACTGGGAGTAAGTATGCTCAAGAATGACCACCCTAGACTTCGAAGTCTCATGTTTGCTCAATATTTTATGAGCCTCGGCAGTGAAATCTTGACTGGCTCTGACCCAAGACTCCAACATCAAATATCCTTCTCTCTATCCAGGAGATGCTTCCTCAGCGCAGCGAAAAGACTATTGTAGACATCAGGATCCTTGGATTCTGGGAGAGTAAGCTGAATGTTTATGTTCAAGGTCATTGCCTGACCAGAACCAACGATTTGGTACCTTCCTAGAGCAACCTTCGATGCTTGAGATGGCTCGGGAGTATCAATCGAAGCGATGGTGTTCTCCCCATCGTTAGAGAAATCAGCAAGAGCGACTAAATCTCTAAAGGTCTGGGCCATAACATTCACCTTGTCTTCCCCGCCGTTCGTCCTCGGCCTGAAAAAATTTTTCAAGGCTTCGATGTCCTTGTTATATGCATCAGGGAAAATAGCGAAAAGATCGCTGTAAGCTCGCCTAATTCCATCTGCAAGAACAAAACGGCATTTGGTCTTGTCCCGGTATTGCTTATAAAGATCTGTGGGTCTGCCGCTCCCGTCAATGAAACCGAGCATCTTAAGCATGGGGATTAGAGGTCTGTCATTGCTACTCTTATATCCCATAGTCTTAAGGAGTTCTAGTGAGAACTTCACAGGAACGTTAGCTTCCTGTATCTCTGAAAGAAACGCCGATAGTTTACCCGAGGTTACGATTGATGGATATTCGTTCATAGCCTCACCTCTTATTTTATAATGCTCCGTGTATGAATTAAGTAGTATTTATCATTATTTAGATTATGTGACATGGAAACCTTAGATAAATCATTGATAACAAGGCTCCAATTGTTCAAAGTTTTTTGATAGGGGTTTTTTTTTCTACCTGAAAGTTTGGGGATGTTGACTAAAGGGTCATTGTTGCAGGGAACGATTTCTCTCGTTTCTTTATATACTGAGGTTTCGGTTCACACCTTACCCATTCTTGCTGCATCCTCCGTCCAATTTCGAACAGTATTGCTGATTCACGGTTAGTTTGGCGTCCTCCCCTAGTTTTCTCATTATAGTCTCTTTGACCTCGCCCCACTCGGGCGGGACGGGGCCCATTTTCATGAACCAAGCGGCATCCTCGGAGGTCTCTTCGACTTTGTGCTTCTTCATCAGCTCTAAGTGATGCTTGGCATACCTGCCGTTCGTTCCGTGGCGGCCACAATGATAGGTCGGAAACACTCTATCTAATCCTCTCAACTTCCCGACGATCTTCCTGCTCTCTTCGGACAAGTCTTCGTCCTTGAGCTCAATGGCGTTGTAGTACTGGACCAAGAGCTTGTATAATCGCGTATCCATATCCCTTTCAGTTCGTCCTCAGGTTCGGACAGCATCGCGTAGAACATCGCCTTGAACGGCCACTCGCCCGTTGGGATGATTATTTGGGGATCGACCAACTCGATGGTCTTCCTCAAATGGTGGGAACACTTGGTCACCCATTCGGGGTTGAAGTATCCAGAGTTGCATTTTAGTTCGTTAGCGATTTTTCCGGCCCTGAACGGTTGCTTGAGGCACAGAACACAATTGGTCATGAACAGCTCATTATATCTCTCGGTCCTCAAGGACACTTTGCAGGGTTCTTCCCCTGTTGGAAAATTGCCATGGAAGACGTAATGGAGATATCGGTTCAGGTTGAAGAGGTACGTGTTGTTCAAGTACTCGTTGCTCGTCTCACCGAGCCCGTATCCTCGGAACTCTCCCGGAACAAGTTCGTTAACGTCCCTTGACCAGGCTTTTGGATACTCGCACGCCATCCCCCAGTCCTGGCTGACGATCATGATCAAGGCATCCAGACTGTTCTGTGAATATGTCGTAAGGCCGATGTGTCCGGAGCCGGAGTGGTCATCGAACGAGTAGTTCGATACGAACCAGTCCTTGTCGCCAGGATTGATCAGATCGATGCGATAGTCCACTACCTTCTTTGGAAATCTCAATGGGAGGTCTTTACACCTCGTACAGGTTCCCGGCCCTCATCGCCATGGATGAGGTCTTCGTACTGCTTCACCTTCAGCTCGGGGTCCGGCATGCTCTTAGATAAAAATATAGGATGAAATATGTTTGGTGGGATAGCGGGGCGGCCTCAAGGCTAGCGGGTCAGTTGAACTAACTATCCTGACCGCTCGACCTCCTTCAGGCGGTTATTCACTATCCCTTGCAAGTAACCCAGCATCCCGCATGCCTTGGCCTTAGTCATGCCTGATTGCTCCATCAGCCTAAGGAACCGACCTAGGTCGATCTTGACCAGGGTCGGTCGGGAAAGCGCCCTTCCTGGGTGGCCTTCGCCAATCCCTCCTTCGTCCATTCTATGATGAGTCGTCCTGAACTCGGCCACGGATGCCAGGATGTTCCTGATGATGCACCCCGTAGAGGTGGAGTGGTCGAGGCCATCGCTAGATGACCCGATCCGTACGCCATGCCTCTCCAGCGCCTCGACCAGGTTTAGGAAGTGGGGTAACGACCGCATGATCCGACCAATCCGGAACGAGACCGGATAGCTCAACATTGTGACTTATAATCGCATATCCATCTCATATCATATGGATCCACAGCGTACGGATTCGTCGAGATGCTACATCTGCGGTAGAACGCTTGAAGAGTGTCGAGCATATCTGAGGTCGATACTCGATGTTAATATTGACCAATACATTAAAGATGTAAAGGCTGGAAACCCCTTAAATTATAGTAGAATTAGAAGTAAGTCGGCAGCCAGGCTCTCGGATGAGGCTCAATCAGTTTCGTATGATATATTTGGGAATAAATATCAGTTGTCTAATAAGAAAAGACTGGACAAGGTAGAAAGGTATAATCCATCGATCAGAACGGAACTATATGAGGGCATAGAATCCGTAAAGATGGATGAGGTGTGGCATGGCTCTGTGGTCGTGTCCGTCTGTAGCGTGTGCAAGCAGCTAATAAGGGATTTATCCCATTCTTGATGTATTAGGCTCGAAACCCTTATCCGCCCTGATGCCATCAGTTTGCACTCACGCGAGCAGACCCTTAATAATTTGACATCTGGAACTCAATCAGCCAGATGGAAAGCCTCGCCACTGCAATCCTTATCATCGCCCTTTTTTGTGGCTAGAGTGGGCCATATCAACTACCGAGGGGCCATTTGCACGAGATTATGGAGGCCAAACTTGAGGCGTTACTGCTTTACTAATTGAGAGACTATGTGGGGAGACTGACGGGGAGATGTGAAAAGTCCGTTATTCAGCTATGCGTCTTAGACCAATAAGGACAGATACTATTTTGACCACCATTTGGTTGTTCTGCGCCTCCATTCATTGTACCTGAATGATTAGGTAGCGCTAACCCAAACCACTTCGCCTGTCACATCCAAAAGAGTCAGATATCCTGAGACCGTTTCCCTCCTGTCGTCAGGACTGGGGGAGCGAAATGGAGCCGTCTGTAAGCATCGATGTAGAATTGGACAGCGCGATTAATTACGCAATGCAGCAGAACGGCGTGCCGATCATCAAGCTTCTCAGAGTTACCAATCTCACCGACGAACAGCTGAACGATCTCACCGTCACAATAACTGCTCAGCCAGAGTTCTTCGCTCCAAACGTCATCATGCTCTCCCCCCTGGGACCGGGCACCTCAGTTAATCTCGGGACGATCGACCTGCGTCCGTCGCATGACTTCCTCGCGAACCTCACCGAGAAGGTCATCGGCTCCATCAACATCAGCGTCAAGAGCAGGGACGAACTGCTTTCATCGCACGACCACCGCATCGACGTCCTGGCTTACGATGAATGGCCCGGGCTGAACTCCCCGCCCGAGCTGATGGCCGCTTTCGTCACGCCCAACAGCGCGGCGGTGGAGCGCGTGCTGCGCGACGCGTCGCAGATCCTTAAGGAGTGGTCCGGCTCCGCCTCCCTCAACGGCTACCTGAGCCGGGACCCGGAGAAGGCGTACCAGATCATTGGCTCCATCTACGAGGCGATCAGGCGCTACAAGATCGCCTACATCACCGCCCCGGCCTCCTACGAGCCGGCCGGCCAGAAGATCAGGATGCCCGACCGCCTGCTGGAGGTCGGCCTCGGCACCTGCCTGGACCTAACGATGCTCATGGCCGCCTGCGCCGAGCAGGCCGGTCTCAACCCAATGGTAGTGGTCCACCGCAACCATGCCTACTGCGGCGTGTGGCTCGAGAACGAAAGCTTCCCCGATTCGGTGATATATGATCCCGCCACGCTTCGGAAGAGGGTGGACCTGCACGAGATGTGCGTGTTCGAGACCACTCTGCTGACCTCCGCCGAACCGATAACGTTCCAGCAGGCGGTCGACACCGGAAGGAGGCTGCTGAACGATACGGAGGAGTTCCGGTTCGCCGTCGACGTCCGTAGAGCGAGAATCGAACAGGTCAGACCGCTGCCGCTCCGCTCGAAGGGCGGGCTCGGGACGCTCATCGACGTTCCAGAAGGGGACGAGATCGCTCCGGCGCCCACGCTGGCGCCGATCTCCATCGCCGGAGGCGCCCGGACGGAAAGCGATACTCGCCTCGATCGCTGGAAGAAGCACCTGCTGGACCTGTCGCTCCGGAACCGCCTGCTGAACTTCCGACCTACGAGGACGTCGGTCCGGATCGTCTACCACGACCTGGCCGAGCTGCAGCAGGCGCTGGCCGAAGGCCGAGGCCTGAGAGTGCTCTCCATCTACAACGGAACGGCCGATCCGGACGACAGCGACCTCCCCATCCGCGTGAAGGACGGCGAAAGGTACGTGGTCGGCGCGGTGCTGAAGGACGACCTCGTCAACGGTAGATTGCGAACTGACCTGACCGCGCCCGAGCTGTCCAAGAACCTCACCCAGATCTTCAGGAGGTCACGGAACAGCATCGAGGAGGGCGGGGTCAACACCCTCTTCCTGGCATTGGGGTTCCTGAAGTGGTTCGAGAAGGAGACGTCCAAGGCCGCTCACCTGGCCCCCATCATTCTCGTTCCGTTGACGATCACCAGGATCTCGGTCCGCGAAGGATATATCATCAAGATGGGGGACGAGGACCCCTTGATCAACGTCACTCTCTTGGAGCTGCTGGAGAGGGACTTCGGCATCAGCGTTCCCGACCTGGAGGAGGCCATATCAGGCGACAATATGGACGTGGACGGCATCCTGAACGCCTTCCGCGCGGCCGTCAAGCACATACCCCGATGGGAGGTGGAAGAGGAAGCGCACATGGGTCACTTCTCCTTCGCCAAGTTCCTGATGTGGACCGACCTCGAGATGCGCTCGGCGGACCTCAGCCGCAATAGCGTGGTGTCGCACCTGATCAACACTCCCAACGAACCGTTCGCCGACCAGGGCGACTTCCCCGACCCGTCCCGGCTCGATGAGACGTACTCGCTGAAGGACACGTTCTGCCCGGTGAGCGCCGACTCGTCGCAGCTGGCGGCCGTCTACGCCTCCGGGGAGGGGAAGACCTTCGTCCTTCACGGCCCTCCGGGAACGGGGAAGTCGCAAACGATTACCAACATCATCGCGCACAATCTCGCGCTTGGCAAGACGGTCCTCTTCGTGTCGGAGAAGAAGGCCGCCCTGGACGTCGTGCACGGACGGTTGAAGAGGAGCGGTCTGGAGCCCTTCTGCCTCGAGCTCCATTCCAACAAGAGCAGCAAGACCGAGTTCATCGGACAGTTAAGGCAGGCGATGGCGGTCGACGAGAGGTCGGACCCCAAGAAATGGGAGGCCGAGGCGGAACGCCTGCATCGGCTGAGGTCCGAATTGAACTCCTACGTTACCGCGCTCCACATGGTCCGTGGTTCGGGCGACAGCGTGTTCAGGGCGGTGTCCGAGCTCATTCGACTGCAAGAAAAGAAACGGGTCGACCTGGGATTGCTATCTCCAGGTCCAATGGACCGCGAACGAAAGGAAGCGCTGTTCGCCATGGCGGACCGTCTGCAGACCGCCGCCGTCGGGATCGTCCACCCCCGGGAGAACGTGTGGGCGTCCACCGACTACGAGGAATGGTCCAACAGCCTGACGGAAAGGATCATCGGTGAGCTGGATGAGGGAGCGAAAGCGAACGAGCGGCTGAGGGCGGCGACCGCGAACGTCTCGAAGCATCTTGGCCTTCATTCCGACGGGTGGAGCAGGGAGGTGCACGAGGCGGCCCGATCGGCCTGCCTGGACCTGACGGCCCACCTGCCAGAGGTGCCCACGTCGGCCATGCTCAAGAAGATCGGCCCCAGGGCCGAGTCTATGATGCGCTCCTGGGCCTCGCGGGGAAGGGAGCGCGACGCCGCCCGGCAGAAGGTGTTCAGCGTATTCTCTCCCGAGGTGCTGTCCATGGACCTGGACGAGGTCCGGGCCGATCTGAAGGGCGCGTACGCCACCTGGCTGACGTCAGAGACCGTCTCCAGGCTTCCCGGCCAGGGCCGGGGAGATTGGGTGGGAGAGGTGGAAGGTCGCGTGATCATCCCCCTCGACGAGTTGAAGCTCGGCCTCCTGGACGCGGAGCGGAAGCTCTCCCAGGCCTTCCATTCGCTAAGCATCGACCTGGGGACGATCGCGCTGGACCATCTTCCCGTCCACGGGGAGCTGGCCGAACTGCTGGCGAACCTTCCGCCGATGCCGATCGACGGCATGCTCTCCTCGTCCGACTGGGACGCCTCGCGGCTGGCGGCCATCGACGCTGCCCGGCATGGCCGGGAGAGGGACCGGTTGAGGTCCATCATCTCGGAGAGGTACACCCACGCGTTGTTCGAGCTCGACCTCGTGGGCATACGACGCGATCTCAACGTGGCTCGCTCCAAATGGTTCCTGCCCAAGGCGCTGGGATACGGCAAGGCCAAGAAGCTCGTCCAGCCGGTCAGCCGAGGGGCCGTCCCGGAGATCGACGAACTGCTGGCCGACCTGGACATGGCCATCTCGCTGCGCGCCGAGGAGGAGGCCCTGGCCAAGAGCTCCGATCGTGTCAAGAACTGGCTGGGCCACCACTGGAGGAACGGGGAGGCCGACTGGGACGCGCTGGAATCCACGATCGATCACTGCGACCGGCTGCGCAGCGCCATGCTCAGGGCCTGCCGGGCCGCCGGGAAGGAGCCGACGAAGGTTAGGGAGAATATCGCTCACCTGCTATCGTCCGAGAGGGACCGCTTCGCCCGGGGAGGGGACCTGTGGGGCGCTCTCGACGATGCCGGCCGGGCGGCGAGGAGCGCCGTCGAGAGGCTTGCGGCCGCGAAGAGGGTGCTGGACGATCGACGCACGGCCAAATGGGACGAGCTGCCGATAGCGGACGTGAACGATACGATCGAGGAGTGGAAGGCGCACTATCAACGCCTGGTGAGCCTTACCGCCGTGTCGCGGGACAGGATGCCGGAGCATCCAGACCTGATCAACTTCCTCGACGCTGCCATCCATCTCAACCAATTGAACGCCGAGATGAAGGCGATCGCCACGCCGGCGTCGCTTCTGCTGGGAAAGGAGTGGAAGGACGAGGAGACCGACTGGGATCGAGTGGAGCGAGCGGCCGAGAGGTGCGTGCTGCTCCATCAGACCGCCCGCCGCCTTACCTCCGACGAGGACGCATATCTCGCTCTGATCGAGCATTGGGCATCGTTGATCGACCGCTCATCCGACGAACGGGCGGCGATGCAGGCGGCCCTGGACGATTACGTTCTGGCATACGATGAGCAGGGCCGCTGCCTGCGCGACATCGAAAGGTCGTTGCAGAAGGATGAGGTCCAGGCGTGGGGAGCGCACCGACAGGACGGCTTCGTCGAGAACGTCGGCAGAACGATCTCCACACTCCGGGATAGAGTTCCCGAGTTCAAGGCGTGGTGCCACTGGAGGGCGGTGAGGAGGGAAGCCGCGGCCATGGGGCTGGAGCGCCTGGCCGAGGCGCACGAATCGTCGGACATCGAAGCCGGCGACATCGTCGAGGTGTTCAGGAAGAGCTACTACCACGAGTGGGCCGAGAAGGAGATATCTTCCGATGCCGCTCTCAACCGTTTCTACAGCCCCGAGTTCGAGAAGAAGATACGGGACTTCCGCTCGCTGGACCGCCGATTCCAGGAGCTGACCGTGGCCGAGACGAGGGCGAGGCTGGCGAGCAGATTGCCGTCCACCACGGGCAACGAGAACGGCAACTCCGAGCTGGGCATCCTCAAGAGGGAGATGGAAAAGCAGCGCCGGCTCATGCCGGTGCGGGCGCTGATCAAGAAGATCCCCAACCTGCTGCCTCGCCTGAAGCCATGCTGGCTCATGAGCCCCATCTCGGTGACGCAGTACATCGACGCCTCCTACCCGCCGTTCGACCTGGTGGTGTTCGACGAAGCGTCCCAGATGCCGGTGTGGGACGCGGTGGGCGCCATCGCCCGGGGCACCAGCCTCGTGGTGGTCGGCGATCCCAAGCAGCTGCCGCCGACCAACTTCTTCAACCGGACCGACTCGGACGAGCTCGAGGATACGGACGAGGACGTGGTCGAGGACATGGAGAGCATCCTGGACGAGTGTATCGCCGCCCGGCTTCCGGAGCAGTACCTCCGCTGGCACTATCGCTCCCGGCACGAGAGCCTCATCGCCTTCAGCAACAAGCAGTACTACGACAATGGCCTGATCACCTTCCCGTCGCCCCAGAGCGTCACGGCGGTGAAGTTCGTACACGTCCCGGGCGTCTATGACGCTGGCTCCTCCCGCACCAACCGCAAGGAGGCGGAGGCGGTGGTGAGGGAGATCGTCCGCCGGTTCAAGGACCCCGAGCTATCGAGGTACTCCATCGGCGTGGTGACGTTCAGCATCTCCCAGCAGGCGCTGATAGAGGATCTGCTGGACGAGGCCAAGGACAAGGACCCGGAGCTGGAAGCCTTGAGCGAGAAGGTCGAGGAGCCGCTGTTCATCAAGAACCTGGAGAGTGTCCAGGGCGACGAGCGGGACGTTATCCTGTTCTCGGTCTGCTACGGTCCCGATCGCACGGGAAAGATATCGATGAACTTCGGCCCCCTCAACAAGGCGGGCGGGGAGAGGAGGCTGAACGTTGCCATCACGAGAGCGCGCTGGGAGGTGATGGTCTTCTCGTCTCTCACGGCCGACAAGATCAATCTTTCAAGAACGAGAGCCAGGGGCGTGAGGGACCTCAAGTACTTCCTGGACTACGCGGAACGGGGCACGGCCGCCCTGTCGGAGGTCGCCGCGACCAACCCGGACGCCGGTACCGAATCGTACTTCGAGGAGGAGGTCAGCAAGGCGCTGCGTTCCCTGGGCCACGAGGTGCATCACCAGATAGGCTGCTCCGGCTACCGCATCGACATGGCCATCGTCGATCCCGAGAGGCCGGGAAGCTACCTGCTGGGCATCGAATGCGACGGCGCCAACTATCATCGCTCTCGGACCGCGCGGGACCGTGACGAACTGAGGCAGAGCGTCCTCGAGGGACTGGGCTGGAAGCTGCACCGCATCTGGTCCACCGACTGGTGGCACAGCCCCAAGCAGGAGCTGGAGAAGGTCGAGAAGGCCATCGAGCGGGCGAAGCTGGACCGCTCCTCGCCAACCGTCGTCCGGACAGAGGTGCCGGCCAAGATCGAGCTGCTGGAGGAAGAGGTCGAGGACGATGTGGAGGAAGCGTTCCCGATAATCGACCGGGGCGCCATCACCGCGCTGGAAGTGTACAAGGTGTACCGCCAGACATACATGCACGACGACTCGGGCGATTCGTTCGAGTACTGGATGATGAAGGGGGAGCTGGAACGACTGGTGGAGGTCGAGGGGCCCGTTCTCCTTCAGGTGGCCGCCAAGCGTCTGGCGCCGTACTGGAACGTGAACAAGTGCACCGAGCGGTTCGTCGACCGGGTCCGACACGCGCTCTCCCAGACGTCCGTCCTGACGACCGACGGCGACGTTTCCGAGGTGTTGTGGCCCAGCGGCATCACGCCCGATAGCTACCACGGATTCAGGACGCCGGGCGACGACCCAGAGTCGAAGAGGAAGATCGGCGAGATCCCTCTGGTGGAGGTGATCAACGCCACGGCCTTCGTGCTGAGGGGACAGGTCAGCATGCCGGCCGAGGACCTCATGAGGGAGACGGCCAAGCTGTTCGGCTTCCAGAGAACGGGGGCGTCGATCCAGGCGAGGATCTCGGAGGCCATCGAGCGGCTGGTCGAGGACGGCCAGATCCGCCGCGAGTCGGACCGGCTGGTGTACATGGAGCCGTGATACACAGGCTACTTGATGCATTTTTATGCTGAACTTTAATAGAACTATCCTGGCATTTGTCCATGTTGTTACTATAATCAAACAGTGTGACCAGCCATATTGTCAATCCATCTACTCTGATAGTAAAACAATCACAAAGCATACTCAACTGACCAGAGTGAAACACCAGTCTAAACCTGGATCTGCCTTTTTAGCGCAGTCACCATTCTTTTTACTCCATTCGGATCGCTTACATTAGGGAAGCGTAATACTTCCTTACCGTCGAAAATGAAAACAAGATCACCATATTGGGTGCTCGTGGAGCTCCCACTCCCTGCTCCAAGGCCGATCCCTTTTTTATAAATGAAGCCCCCTGAATGGGACGAATTGCTCCTTCTGTGCTGATTCATAGTGATGACATCGGAGATAGCCAATCCTGCGACCTTTATGGCCGCTGGTTTTTTCCTATGGGGGGTGTGATAAATTAGGGCTCGATAATTGGTAATAGCCCATGTACTACTTCTCGAGTGGATAAATCCTTGACCTCCAGATTGCCATAGTATCTCTTCACCATCAATTAGGCCAGGGGTACTAATCTTCGAGAAATAGTCCCTGACAATCGGCGCTATCTTATCCCTTAAAAAAACGGTGACCTCATCCATCTCGTTAGAAACCAGTTTCCTTTTCAACTCTTTTTCTAAGTAGTCTGGTATAATGTTCTTGAACTTAGAGAGGACATCATTACCATCAAGAGTCATTTCAAAGGGCAAAGGGTATCCGTTGACAACAACCCTTGATACATTAACAACTTCTGATGGCTTGCTATCTTCCGTTAATTCTTCCTCAGATTGTGCTAGGGTCGTCGAAGCAACCTGTAATGCTGGTTGTGTTGACACAGCAGAAGATTGGATGGTAGACTTGAGCGCTGCCGGAGTAGATTGAATCGGACTTGCTTGTCCCCCAGTAGCCGCCCTAAGGCCATTGATTAGGGTGACGAGTTTGTCCCGCTCATTAACCCTCATAAAGTCTTTGCTGCGGAACCTGGTCACTAACAACATCGTGAAATCATTAGTATCATCTGCACCTCTAATTGTGAATTCGATCTTGCTCCCTGAACTGTATCGTCCTGGAGTAACAGAGAGTATATCTTCGACTGGATAAGATGCCAATATATTTTTTCCTCGATATTTTATGAAAATCAATCGCTTATTAGTTAAGAATGTATTGGTCAACTCAGTATTCAATAGAACAGAGCCAGTTCTTTCATGGCCTGTTCTTTCGATGTACGCTTCTACCTTCTCGCCCTCTTTCAAGGTGAACGGTGGTTTTTCCTCGTAAGTCTGTTGGGTGTTCGTCATTGGAACAGGATTTGATTGTAGAGGCGACATGACTGCTGTCAATTGTTTAGCACCGCAGAATGGGCAGAACAATGCATCTCTGTTCAGCTCCTTGCCGCAATCTCGACAATAAACCACCACCATCGCCCCCTATAGTTTGTGCACTTGGTAGTGAAATATTATTCCCAGAAAAATCAGAGGGAGGTTCCTACAAATGCATCTCTAGCTGCTTATCGATGATTGGACATCATTCAAGATCTATCAGCTAGGATTCTGTTCGATTGACTAATTAGGACCATATCATGCTGGATCATTTCAAGGGAGCATTTGGGATGAGCGATGAGCGGCCCGACCGCCATTTGTTTTTTACAAGGCAGATTTGACATAGCCTTGTGTAGCTAGAGGGGGATGGAGAGGGACTTAGTAACAACTGGTGAGTTAGGATTATAAACGACAGTTCAATGGGTGAGGCATGGCAAGCATTCGACGCTGCCGAAGATGTGGCGAGCTCTTCGTCCCCGGCCTGTTCGGCATCAACCTATTGGTCGTCCGCATCAGGCGCTGCTCCGTATGTGGAAAGCTGACCCCGCTGTTCATCTGGGGCGACCCGCCGGCAGCTCAGCAGGAGGAGAAGAAGGAAGAAGAGGTCCCCGTCGACGAGGAGGAGCTGCTCCGGCGCCGCATCGAGGAATCGAAGTACGCCAAGCCGTGATCACTGGATGGCGTCGAGATCGTCGCCCGTCAGCCGGAACAGGTACCAGTCCAGCCTCTTGGCGCCGAACCCCTCGTAGAACCGGTGCGCGGGCTCGTTCCAGTCCAGGGCGGTCCACTCCATGCGGCCGCAGCCCTCTCTTTTCGCCTCGTCGACGCAGAAGCGGAACAGCTTCGTTCCTATGCCCCGGCCGCGGTACTCCTCGAGAACGAAGATGTCCTCCAGGAACAGCGTCCGCCGCGCCAGGAACGTAGAGTAGGTGAAGAAGTACGTGACGTATCCGACGGCCACGCCTTCGACCATGGCCAGGAACGCGCGGAACGGTCGATCGGCCGAGGACGCGTCGCTGATCAGCCGGGCGCGGCCCTCCTCGCCCGGAGGGTCGAGATGCTCGAAGTTGGCCAACGCCTCGACCAGTTCCACGTACCTTTCCGCGTTCCCGGCGTCCACCGGCACGATGTGCACCATGTCCAGGTCATCGCCCGAGGCGTAATGCTTTTTCTCCTCGTCGTCGAACAGGAACAGCTCCTCGATGCTGACCCCCAGCGCGATCGAGATGTCCCTAGCCAATCGTAGGGAGGGGTTGTACTTCCCTTTCTCCAGGAAGACGATCGTCTCACGACGGACGCCCACCTTCTCGGCCAGCTGCTCCTGCGTCAGGTTCAGACGGGCCCGGTGCTCCTTGATTGTGGTCCTCATACCACATCTCCATGGCGGTCAAGGTACCAGTTGAAGCTGAGGAAGGTCACCACCATGACGATGAGTATCACGCCGACCGCCTGAGGCATGGTGATCTTGTCCTGGCCGCCAAACCCGAACACCATGGCCATGACGCCGACCAGCTCCAGAATGACGAACCATGAGTAGGTCGCCGCCCTGGTGCCGATGCGCGCCGTCCTTTCATCCTTCAACGGAGGGGTGAGGCCGAGGAACTCGAACAGGCCGCCGCCGAACAGCATGAGGCCGAGGAGCACCTCCAACCACAGGATGCCGTCCAGAGTATCGTTTAATATCATCAGTACGCCACAGGCGACCAGCAGCGCCCCGCCCAGGACCATGCTGATGGTCCTCGCCCGCACCATGCTTATCTTTCCTGCCATCTCATCACCGATGTTATGTAATTCTAACCTTATGTGTGATAAACATAACACTAGTATATGAAACCTTGTTAGGAATTTCTAACATCGGCGGCGCCATAAGCGATATCTATCGCGCTCACTCAATGGCACGACATGGCCGACGAGAAAGGTTGGGCACCGGGCGGGCCGGCCACGCTGTTCATCCTGGGTGTGCTGCACCTGGGGCTGTTCTTCTTCGCCACCTCGAACGACCAGGCCGCCCTGGCGCCCGCGCTGGGACTGTGGATCCTGGGCGTCTCCGTCCCGCTGCTCGTCCTGGGCATCATCGAGATGCGCCGCAACGAGGTACTGTTCGGCACCATGGGCATGGTGTTCGGGGGCCTGCTGGGCATCGGCGCGGGCCTCTCGTTCGTTCGAGGCCTCATCGTACCGGGCGAGTCGACCATGGACGGGTACTGGTTCGCCGGCACCAGCATCGTGTTCTTCATGCTGCTCCCGTCGATGCTGCGGTTGTCCCGCCTCATGTCGGTCGGCCTGGCCATCATAGGCACGGCGCTGCTCCTCCTGGGATTGGGGCTGGCGGGCGTGTTCGGCACCGCTACCTTGCCGCTCACGGTCGCCGGATACCTCGCGTTGGCGTTCTCCGATCATCTGCTACTATTCCGCCGCCGCCCAGCTCACCAACTCCGCCTACGGGAGGAAGGTGCTTCCCCTGTGATTCCGCCCCTGATAAAAGGATACAAGGATATTTGCCGAAGTTAGACGATGCCTTGCCGGCATGCGGCGGGTCATCCTTTCCTACAAGATGGTGAACAAGAACATCTGCACCAATTTCCTGCCTGGCCTGGTGGACAACGGACTCACGGTGGAGGCGATGCGCTGCGCCCCTACCGGGCCGAGGTCGGGATACAGCCTGGTGCGCATACAGGGGCCGCCGGAGCAGTGCGAGAGGGAGCTCTCCGATCTCGACAGCAAACTGGGCAAGTGGTGCACGGTGCAGCTCACCAAGCACGCGCCGGGCGACTATCTCGCGATGGTGTCCAACAACGACTGTGCCATCTGCCGCATGATACCTTCCACGGGCTGCTTCGTCGAATCGGCCAGGGCGGAGCCGAACGGCGTGGTGTCCTGGACCATCCTGGGCCCCGACGCCGATTCGGTCACGAAGCTGATCGCCGACCTGAGGTCGACCGGCCGGAACGTGGTGGTGCACAGCTGTCGCGATCAGAGATCCAGCACGGGACTGACGGCGCACCAGGTCAAGGCGTTGGAGATCGCCTTCGACCAGGGCTACTACGACATACCGCAGCGCACCACCCTGGAACAGCTCGCTCCCCTGGTGGGATGCTCCAAGTCCTCGCTGAACGTCGTTCTGCGCCGGGCCGAGAGAAAGCTCCTGGCCGAGTTCCTGGGGCGTTGATAAAGAAAAACGGGCCGGGCGGGGATGACATGGCGACGGTTCCCAGCCCGCGAAGAGGTCTCAGCGTCGCCTAGGAGGAAGGCTCTTTACGGCGTCCACCATGGCCTGCAGGTTCTCCTTCTTGATCAGGGCCGACAGTCCGCAGCCGGCAGAGATGATGTTGAAGCCCGCGTCCACCGAACGCAGCGCGGCCTGCCGGACCTCCTCGGGAGTGCCTTGCAGCAGCGGCTTGACCACTCCCACGTTGCCGACGAGGGCGGCGCGGCCGTCCACGATCTCCACCGCCTTGTAGGGGTCGCTCTTCTCCTCGATCGACAGTCCGTCGGCGCCGGTGGCGATCATCTGCTCCAGCATGGGGACCATGTTGCCGCAGATGTGCAGCACCTTCTTGGTGTCCTCCAGGCCGGAGAACGCCCTCTTGACGTACGGCCCGGCGAACTCGTCGAACCAGTCAGGGTTGATCATGTCCCACGAGGCCGAGGGCTCGGACATCTGGATCAGGTCGATGTGAAGCTTCTCCACCTCCTGCAGCCACATCCGCTCGTACTCGGCGGCGAACTTGACTATCTTGTGGGCCTTCTCCGGCTCGGTGATGATCCACAGCAGCAGGTTGTCCACCCCGACCAAATGGCCGGCGATGGTGAACGGCCCGGTGACGCCCACGATGGTGGGCAGCATGTCCCCGGCCTCCGCCTTCATGTCCCGGGCGGCGTCCAGGATCACCTTGTTCCTCGCCAGCGTGGCCACCTCCTCGCGCTTCGGGAGGACCAGGTCCTCGTCGATGCGGTCATAGAAGGGGTTCGACTTCACCATGGGCGTGCTGTTCTTCTTGCCCAGATCGACCTTGCAGCCCAGCGCCTCGACCTCGTAGGTCAGGCAGTAGGGGATCCTGCAGGATTCCAGGCCCACGAACGGGTACATCGCCAGTCCCAGCTTGGTCATCAGCTTGGCGTTGGTGTGCACCTCCGGCCAGGCTGCCCCGCAGTAGTCCATGAGCTCGGTGGTGGCCGCGGTCGTCATGCCCGCCACCGCCGGCCGGTCCACCTCCTTGCAGGCCAGCGAGCGGAGCAGGCGATCCCTCGGACTCATTCCGTTGTTGTTCCTCTCCTCAGTTGCCATTATTGATTCCTCCATGCCTATGTGAGGGGGCATGCGCCCCCTCGGTTCGTTCAGTTAGCCTGCCTCCTCTTCTCCTGCTGCTTCTCCGCCGTCGGTACGGTCACCGGTACGCGGGCCTTCTCCTTGGACAGGAAGCCGGCCACGGTGGCGATGATCATGCACACCAGCATGAACAGCCATATGGTCTCGTACCCCGCCGCGGTGCGCTCCACCAGCATGAGGCCCGTCACCTGCTGTAGGATGGCCCCTCCGGCGAACGGGAAGATGTTCAGCGCGGCCGTGGTGGTCCCCACGATGCTGATGGGGAACAGCTCCTTGATCTGCGCGTAGCTCACCACGAAGAAGCCCCCGAAGAAGCCAAACATGAAGTTGAGGGCGCTCTGCCCGATCACGCTGTCCAGCCTGCCGGTCGACATCCAGATGGCCGCCCAGATGATGGTGTAGGCCACCGTCCCGATGATCAGCACCTTACGGCGGGACTTGAGCACCTTGTCCGAGAGGATGCCTGCCAGCGGGCACCCGACGATCATGCCGATGCCGATGAACGTGAGCACCATGCCGTAGGTGGCCTTGTCCCAGCCCAGGACGTCGGCGTAATACGGTCCCGCCCACAGCCCCTGGTACACCATGATGCTGCCGTACATGAAGAAGAACCACACCGCCAGGGGCCAGAACTTCATCCCCGAGCCGAAGGTCATCTTCAGGGCCTTCGTCATGGGGATCTTCTCCACCTCCTTGGCAGTCGGGACCGGCTCTCCCGTCTCGTCCGACTCGATGGCCTGGATGGTGGGCAGCCCCATGTCAGCGGGGCGGTCGCGGGTGATCATCCATGCCACCACGGCCAGCACCACGGTGATGACGCCGAGCGCCAGGAACACCTGCTGCCATCCCAGGGCGTCGGACATCAGCGCCAGCGGGCCGGCGGCGCTCAGCGCGCCGATGTTGCCCACCGCCAGCAGTATGCCCGACAGGGATGCGAACTCGTTCTTGCGGTACCAGGTGGCCAGGATCTTCATGATGGGGATGTACACCATGGCCACGCCCACGCCGATCAGCAGCCTTCCGGCGATGACCAGAAGGAAGCTGGAAGCGATACCGGTAAGGATCGCGCCCACCGCTGCCACCATGGTGAATATGCTCACCGTCTTGCGCGGCCCCCAGCTGTCGGTCAGCAGACCGGAGGGCAGCTGCATGATGGTGTAGGCGTAGAAGTACGCCGAGCTGAGCAGCGCTATCGAGGCCGCCCCCACTCCAAAGGTCTCCTGCAGGTCCTCCGAGACCACCGCGGTCGATACGCGATGGAAATACACGAAGAAATATGCGAACGCCAGGATGCCGAATATCGCCCAGCGGTATTTCAGCACCTTCGATTTCGCTTTACTGTCGAGTGCCATCTTCATTCTCCTCCTGAGGCCCGGCAGTAGCCGGGCCAGGGGAGGATTCCCCTATCGCGATATGCGTTCCACGGCGGAAATGTTCGAACGAACGGCCGTCTAGAACCCTGCGGCGGACAATTCCGCCATGACATGCTATGACACATTATCGTCCATCATTGATGTAGCAACGGAATCAAGGGGCCCGGCTGATCCCACTAGCCTTCAGGAGCGTGTTTAACTATCGTGTCGAGCATTCAGGAGCACCATGGCCGAGCCCAACCAACCGCCCAAGAAGATCACCATCATGAAGGACGGCCCCTACGTCGTCAGCGGCAGCGTCCCCCTGGTCAAGGAGAGCATCGTGTCGGAGGGAGGCATCTCCACCGGATACGAGAAGAGGGGCGAGTATCCAGAGAGGAAGACCTACACCCTGTGCCGGTGCGGGCAGACCAAGACGCCTCCCTACTGCGACGGCACGCACGTCAGGACCGGCTTCAAGGGCGACGAGACCGCCGACCGGGCGCCGTTCAGCAAGCGCTGCAAGGTGCTCGAGGGCCCGACCCTCGTGCTGTACGACCGGCAGGACATCTGCGCCCGGGCGGGACATTGCCAGCAGAGGACGGGGGCGTGGACGCTGGTCAAGCACTCCCACGAGGCGGACAAGCGGGAGGAGGCCATCGGCGTGGTGAACAGCTGCCCGGCGGGACGATTGGTGGTGAAGGACAAGGACAGCGGCGAGGTGCTGGAGATGCCGCTGGAGAAGGAGATCGCCGTCCTGCAGCATCCCCACAAGGAGGTGTCAGGACCGCTATACGTGCGAGGCGGGATACCGATCGTCTCGGCCGACGGCTCCGAGTACGAGACGCGGAACCGCGTGACGCTATGCCGCTGCGGCGCGTCCAAGGTGAAGCCGTTCTGCGACGGCTCCCATATAAACACTCACTTCAGGGACGGGGACGAGTCGCTCAAGAAGTGAGCTACCACATCTTGGGATACGTCCCGGCGGGCATGAACACCCGGTCGGTCGAGACGGCCACTCCCTCCTTGGCGGAGACCATGTCGGCCGCGCTCATTCGGGCGGTGCCCACGCCGATCGCCTCGCCCTTGGCGGTCATGAAGGCAACCAGCATATCTCTCTCTATAGAAGCGTCGACCTTGTGAACGCCCACCGCAGCAAGGTCCGCGCCATGGCATACGGCATCCACGGCCGAGTCCTTAACGATGATCTTGGGCAGCGGCTCGAACAGGACCTCGAAGGGCTGGACGATGCGGCGCAGCCATGCGTCGTTCCCGTCCTCCTTCCATCCGACGTATGCGTCCTTGATGTCCTGCAGCGTGAACGCGTCGTCCTCGGTCATGTTGCCCGATCTCGTTCGGCGAAGGTCCTCCATGCTGGCGCCCACTGCCAGGGCGTCGCCGATGTCCACGCACAGCGTTCTGATGTACGTTCCGGCGTCGCAGTCGACGCGGAACAGGACGTCGCGACCGCTGATCTCCAGCACCTCCAGCTCATGTATGGTCCGGACGCGAAGCTGTCGCTTGACAGCCGAGCGCACCGGCGGCGTCTGATATATTCGGCCGACGAAGGTGGCCATGACCTTGCGGATCGCTTCCTCGCTCTTGTCGCGATGGAGGCGCATAAGGCAGATGTACTCCTTGTCGGCCTTGAGGGTGAGATTGAGAGAACGAACGGCGCGACCGGTGGCGACCGGAAGGACACCAGAGACCTTGGGGTCGAGCGTCCCGCCGTGGCCGATCTTCTCCACCTGCAGGATGTCGCGCACCCACGCCGTGGCCTGGTGCGAGGTCGGCCCCATGGGCTTGTCCAGGTTGATGACGCCCGCTTCCAGCAGCTCCTCCATGGTCCGTTCGGACGGGCGCTTGCCGGCATCGACCGTCAGCGGGCTCCTGTCCCTAACGAGCATCTCGGCCACGTTGGTTCACCTCCCTGATGATCGCCTCGGCCACCTCGTCCGCCGGGATGTGGGTGGTGTCGATGATCAGGTCGTAGACGCTTCTGTCGCTGACGTCTATATCATAGTACGTCAGGTAGCGCTTGCCCTCGCAGGCCTCGCGCTCCTCGATCTCCCGCCGCCTCTGCTCTGTCGAACCACCTTCGCGCTCCGCCACCCGGCGGGACCTCTCGTCGATGTCGGCCGTCAGCAGCACCCGGAAGGCGTCGATGCCGTGGCGCGTCAGCATGTAGGCGGCCAGGCGGCCCTCCAGGCACACGTTGTCGTTGGAGCGGGCGATCTCCACCATGCGCTTGTCGAGCTCCAGGTCGGCCTGGGGGTCGGCCTCGCACATGCGGCCGAAGTCGGCCAGGGACATGCCGCGCTCCTTGGCCATCTGCCTAAAGATGTGCCCCGACACCACCACCTCGACGCCCAGACGTTCGCCCAGCATGCGGCAGACGGTGGTCTTGCCGGAGCCGGGCGGGCCCGATATGGTTATCCTCATGCCCCGGCCTCAATCTCCTGCAGCTTCTTCTTGAAGCTGAAGTACCGGAGGGTGCGGTTGAGCACCTGGGCGAAGGGGATGCTGATCAGCGAGTACAGCAGGATCCAGTGGGGCAGGATGGTCGAGGCGTTGAGACTGACCGCGTCGGCCCATGGCACGTTCACGATGGCTTCCTCCGCCGGCAGACCGGCGATGAACACCGACACCCAGGCGAAGATGGGGATGATGATGAGCATCGTCACCGGCATGAGCTTCATCTGGGCCGTGGAGGTCTCCATGCTCTTCTGCAGGATCTGGTTCTGCTGCTCGGTCAGCTTCTTGATCTTGTAGAGATTGTTCTCCAGCCGGGCCGCCCGCAGCTCCTTGTTGAAGGCCGACACCACGGCCTGGCTCTGGGCCTGGCCGACGTAGTCGGTGAAGAAGTGCCTCAGCAGCGTGGTCAGGCCGGTCATCACGATGCCGGCCAGCATGAGCGTCAGCACCGGGGACGCGCCGTTGAACCCGATGACCGGGCTCAGGCCGTATCCGACCAGTTCACCCAGCCCGAAGCGAAGGTCCTGGTCGAACAGGATGAACATCGCCAAGAGGAAGATGAATATGGTGATGAAGGTGCTGGACTGCTTCTTGGCCGAAGGCGCCTGGGGCCCCGCCGGAACGGGGGTCGAACTTGTCGTCATTCTCATTCACCTCCGAAGAAGCCCCTTAGCATGGGGTGCATCTCCATCATCTGCTCGCGACCCAGCGCCTCGTAGAACTGGATCAGGATGCCCACCGCCAGCAGCACGCCGGTACCGGACGCGTTACCCACCGTACCGATGAGGTCCGCGCCGGCCGCCAGGGCGCCCACTAGAGCACCGGATATGACCGTCACCACCGGGATGTACCTCTCCAGCACGCGCTTCAGGACGCGGGGGTCGCGCCTGAACCCGGGGATCTGGAGGCCCGAGCTCTCGATCTTCTTGGCCACGGCCTCGGGGCCCATGTTGGTGGTCATGATCCAGAACTTGGCGAACACGATGGACCCGACGACCATGACGCCGAAGTACGTCACCACACGTATGAGGATCTGCAGCGAGCTATGGCCGTACACCTGCGCCGAGTACGCATCGGGATTGAGCATTGGCAGCAGCCAATCGGCCAGGCCTCGGGGCGCCGACAGGTACCACGCCAGGCCTCCGGCGGGATTGGTCTGTCCCGGTTCGAAGTAGCCCAGCCAGCTGTTGTGCCCCAGGAGGGGTATGCTCGACAGGGCGCTGTCGGGATTCCACAGCAGCAGGCTGATCATGCTCACGTTGGCCAGCAGGGCAGCCATCAGGATGACCGGGATGTTGGACGCGTACAGCAGCTTGATCGGATACCTGCCGCGTGCCCCTCTCGCACCGCCGTGCGCCAGGGGAAGCTCGATCCTCGTCGACTCGATGTAGGCGACGAACATGAAGATGATTATCGTTCCTACGAGAGCGATCATGGGATTGGGCGGTTGTATCAGTATCGATTCGTACCCGCCTCCCGCGATCTCGCTCGCGGACATGTTGGTAAGGAAATAGATCGTCTTGGGGATGGTTCCCGAGGGGGGGATTGTTGAGGCTCACATCCGCGTTCGGGTCCATGGGGACCCAGTTGGCCGTACCGGTGAATATGGCCTGCGCCACCCCGGCCGCGATGAACAGCGATATTCCGCTGCCCACGCCCCATTTGGACACCACCTCGTCCATCAGGAAGACGAGGTACGAGCCAACGAACAGCTGCGCTATGATGATGATCTGCGCCAGTCCCTGGCCGTCGATGATGCCGCCGACGCCCACGATGCCGTTGAGGTTGCTGATGAGGGTGCCGGACGGAACGAGGTAGCCGAACACCTGGGGGACCGATTCCACGAGGATCATGACGAGCACCAGGAACTTCTGGGTCCCCTGGTACACCGACTTGTCCTCGTCGTTGGAGAGGTCCAGACGGATGATCTTGGCCCCCACGAAGAGCTGCATGATGATGGACGCGGTCACTATCGGGCCGATGCCTAGGTGCATCAGCGAGCCCTGCGCCCCGGCCAGGATGGCCCTGTACGAGGCGAACACGTCGAGGCTCTCCCCGGTGTCCAGTCCATAGATGAAGACGTTTGTCATTATGAAGTAGAAGACCAACATCAGGATGACCCACATGATCTTGGTCCGGAAGTGGACGTGCCCTTCCGGACGCTGGACCGTGGGAAGCCTGTCTGTCAGCGGCTTCAACTTGTATAGCATGCTCTTCGTTTCGGCCATATGTTCATCCCTGAACTACTCTAACGGCTTCTTCACGGTTGTTGGATGGATCCCCCGGCGGCCTCCAACTTCTCCAGCGCCTTGGCCGAGTGCTCGGCCACGATGACATCGTAGGAGTTGGTGGTCTTGCCGAATCCAAGGAGTTTGTCAACGCCCATATTGGCTAGGTTTACTTTTACCTTCCCATCCTGTTTCTCGGCGAAACCGTCCCTCAGGAACTCCTCGAGCTTTTCGTCGAGGTCCCCGACGTTAAGGGTGATCTTGGCCGAAACCATCTTCTGGGGGCGCTTGAAGCCGTGCCTGCCGAAGTGCATCGGATCGTACTTGAGCACGGAGATGGTCTTGTGCTTGTGCAGACCGGCGTTGCCGTGTCCGCCCCGGATACCGGCTCCGCGGCCTGCCTTCTTGCCCCTTCCGTGGGTCCTGCGACCCCTGAACTTATTGGTCCTGCTAGGCATCTTGATACCTCACAGCATCCTCTCTATGAGGGCGTTGATCTTCTCGCCGCGGTACCCCAGGGCACCGTGGGTCGTGAAGGCCCTCTTCACGCCCTCATAGCCCTGCTTGGGGGGGTGCAGCCTGAACACGGGCTTCACGTCCTTGAGGTCGGAGTACTTGACCTCGTCGGCAGCGACGCCCTTGGCGAACGCGTCCACGCTCTCGTAGGAGGTGTTCTCGGCGACGTAGGCGTCGTCGATGGTCTTCTCCCCGTAGAGCCGGCCGCGGCTCCGGATCATCTTGGCCAGCATCTCGTCCGACACCTCGCCCCAGGTGATGAAGTCCTTGGCCTTCTGGAGCATCCCCTTGTTAACGTCGTTCTGGGGAATGACCACGCAATGGTTCACCCGGTTGAGGCGGAGGAGCGTCATGGTGTCCTCGATGTCCTCCTTGATGTTTATGTGCCCACGCACTCTGATGACAGCAAATGCCATTTCAATCACGCTTCCCTGCCCTCGGCGTCCTCAGCGACGTCCGTCTCGGCAATACTGATCTGGGTGGGGCCGCTGACGATCTTGAGGCGCTTCTCCTGCTCCTCGGAGACCCTTATCTGAGCGGTCCGCTTGAGCGCATCGAAGGTGGCCAGGGCGTAGTTGACCGTGGTCTTGGTGTGTCCACGGGCGAAGCCCCAGCTGTCCTTTACCCCAGCCAGGCCGAGGATGCTCTTGGGCACGTCGCCGACCGCGAGCCCGACACCGCGAGGCGCCGACCTGAGGGTCACCTCGACGGAGCCGCACTTGCCCACGACGGTCATGGGGAGCGAGTGGGCGGTGCCGCACCCGCACTCCCAGGAGCCGCAGCCCCTCTTGATCTCGATCATGTTGAGCTTGGCGTTGTCGATGGCCTTCCTGATGGTCGGCCCGACCTCCTTGCCCTTGGCCCTCCCTAGTCCGACGAAGCCGTCCCCGTTGCCGATGGCACAGGTCACGGCGAACCTGACCCTCCTTCCGGAGTCGGTCATGCGCTGGACCATGTTGAGGTCGAGGACCTCGTCCTTGAGCTCGGGAAGGAGGATGTCGACGATCTCGGGCTCCCTCAGGGGGAGCTTGGTGGCAAGGGCCTGGCTCATGGTGGTTATCTCACCGTTCAGGACCATCTTGCCCAGCTTGGTCTTTGGTATCCAGTCGGCCATCCTTAATCAGCCTCCATACGGCTCTTTACTTCCTCGATCATCTTCTCGATGTCCTCGCTGATGTGCTTGCCGGCGAGCCTGTCCTCGGAAGGGAACACTCCCTCGCCATAAGGTATCTCCACGCCCGCGTCGATCATTCCCTTGAGGGCGGCGAACACGTTGGAGCCCTTTGCCGGGACCCTCTGGCCGATGTCCAGCACCGCTTCCTCGACGCCGTTGGCGATCGCCCTCTTGCCGGCCAGGTAGCCGGTGAGGTAGGTGGCCGGTATGTTGCCGGTGGCACCGGTCCAGCCCATCTTGGTCAGCTCCTTGGAGCTTGCCTGGGCCAGCACCTTGTCGCCCTCGAATTCGAAGTCTACGAACTGGACGGTTGCATTGCGCAGGGACAGTCTGACCACGGCTCGCGGGATGCGGGCGCGCAGCAGGCGCTGCCTCTGCCTGTAATCGGTCCTGCCCTCCCGCCGGCGGCGGAAGTTGACCCTGTATCTTGGACCCTCTGCCATTTCACTGTCCCTCCTGGAGGTGACCTTCGGACTTCAAGTGAGCGACCACGTGGGCGCGGCTCTTGAACATTCCGCCCTTGGCCTTCATGTAGAACTCCCGGTACACGGAGCGGGTGATCTTGCCCTCTTCCCTCAGCTCCCTGAGGGTAGCGCGTATGGGCCGGATGGTCTGTATCCAGTCCCTCTTGGAGGGGGTCCTGGCGCCCGACCTCCCCTTGCGGGAGCCGGGGCCGCGCTGGCGCCCCTTCTTGCGCTGGGCACGGTTGTAACGGGTCCGGCCCTTGGAGATGCCCTTCTTGGGAAGGGCCTTGATGGTGCCGGACGCAATGGCGGTCCTGATGTCCGCCCTGGTGATGGCGTCGGCCACGTCCTCCGCCCGGTTGGGGTCGATCCAGACGCGGTTGTACCCGCAGTCCAGGATCTCGGCGGCCATACGCTTCTGGTTCTTGAGGTCCATGTTCATCCCGTCCTGTTGAGCACGCGAATGCCCATATCATCGGCCTTGGCCTCGATGGCCTGCCTCTTCTTGAATCCAACGCTCGAGCCCACCCTGACCGCCTGGGTCTTCGGATCGACTTTGTCGAGCTGCTCAGGGTTGTACACCATGACCTCCTGGAACCCGGAGGAGTGCAGGCCGCGGACCTTGGCCGGGCCGCGGTAGCCCACGCTCACGATGTTGGGGCGGTAGCTGTAGTGCCGCCTCATCTTGGAGTGCAGGCCGCGGGGCTTCCTCCACTTCTCGCCCAGGCGGGGATAGCGGAACCACTCCTGGCGGAGGAAGGCGATGCGGTCGTTGGACATCTCGTTGCGGAGTGCCAACAGCTTCTTCGTCTCCTCGTCCAGCTCGGGCTTCTTCTTGACGCGGTAACCGCCCTCCTCGACGACCTCGGTATCGGCCTCGACGATCTCCGTCTCCGGCTCCTCCTCGGCCGCCTTCTTACGGGAGGACTTCACGCCCAGCTCCTTCTTCCAGAGAGTGAGGTACTTGGGGCCGATGCCCTCGAGCTCGTCCTCGATGGCCTGGGCCTTCTCCTTGTCGGCCAGTGCCTTCTTCAGCTCGGCGACGGTGGTGATCCCCATGGCCTCCAGCTGGGCGGTGTACTCGTTCCTGTAGTAAGGAAGGTCGGTCAGCTCGTTGATCTTCATCTTCTTGTCAGTGCTCACGGGCTCACCCTCTTTCCTTTCTTGGTGATGTATATCCCATCCTGGAACACCCTGCTGTCGAATCCCTTGATGACGGTGGCGCGCTCGATGTTGGCCGCCGTCTGGGAGACCTTCTCCAGGTCGGTGCCGGTCACCAGGACATCGTTCCCCTTCACCTGGATCTTGGTGTCCCCCAGGATCTTGGCCTTGCGGGGGGACCTCTCGCCCAGGAAGTTCTCGATGACGAACGTGTCGCCCTTCACCGAGGTCTTGATGGGGAAGTGGGAGTGGACGATCTTCATCTCGTACTCGAACCCGTTGGTCACACCCTCCATCATGTTGGCGATGTGGGCGGCGAAGGTCCCTACCATGGCCTTTTCGCGGACACGGGGGAGCTCGCTGCTGACCACCACCTCGTCGCCCTCCATCCTGATCTTGATCTTGGGATAGGAGAGCTCCCTCTGGAGGGTGGCCTTCTTTCCCTTGACGGTGACGATGGAACCGTCAACGGAGGCAGTGACGCCCGCGGGGATGGTAACTCTCTGCTCAATCATTCCGCTCAGTGTCATCTGCATCCCTCAGTATACGTAGGCCAGAAGCTTGCCGCCAACCCCCAGCTCCTTGGCCTTGGCATGGCTGACCACACCGGCGGTGGTGGTGAGGATCAGCACGCCAAAGTCCTGGGCCGGAAGGTAACGGGACTCGAACCTGTCGAGATCGTTCTTCTGTACCGAGTATCTCGGCTTGATTACGCCGCAGTCGTTGATCTTTCCCTGCATTCTAACCTTGAACAGTCCGGCCTTTCCGTCCTCGACGAACTCGAACTGGTTGATGTAGCCATATTCCTGCATGACCTTCAGCACCCTCCCGATCAGTTTGGAGGAGGGGTGGATCACGCATTCGCTCTTGCCGACCGTGGCCGCGTTCTTGATGGTCGACATGGCATCATTAAGTGGGTCGCTCTGCATGTCATCACCTCACGAGTACTTCTTGAAACCGATCTCCGGTGCCGCTTCACGGAAACACTGCCTGCACAGGTGCAATCCATACCTGCGCACTATGCCGCGCCTCCTGCCGCATCGCAGGCAGCCCTTCTTTCTTCCGAAATCCTTCTTGGTCTTCAATCGACCACCTCCACGTTGAACCGCTCGCGCATGAAGGCTTGGGTCTCCTCGCGGGTCATGCGGTGCGCCATTGGTATCCTCTTGGGCGCGATGCGCCTCTTGGCCACCCTGTAGCCAGGGCGGCTGAACACCACGCTGATGTCCATGCCGAAAATGCCGATCTCGGGGTCGTACTTCATGCCCTCGAAGTCGGTGTAGTCGGATATGCCGAAGGAGAGGTTCCCCTCGGGGTCGTAGCTGTAGGTGGTCAGGCGGTTCTCGCGAATGGCCAGCGCCTTCCGCAGGAACTCCTCGGCGTCCTGCCTCCTCAGGGTGACCTTGCACCCGATGGGCATGCCCTCCCTGACCCCCAGGTCACGGTTGGTGACCTTGGCGACGGTCACCTTGGGCTCGTGCTTGGTGAGCATCTTGAGGACCCTCTGGGCCTTGTTCAGGCGGTCGCCGGCCTCGCCGACGCCGATGTTGACGACGACCTTGGAGATGCGCGGGGTGCGCATGACGTCGCTCATATCGCCGCCTCCTCGACCAGCTCTACCTCGGAAACCTTGTTGCCGATGACGAAGACGTTGCTCCTCGTGGTCGAGGAGCCGCTCTTGAAGTTGACGATGTTGTCCGAGGACAGGCGCCTGATGATGATCTCATCGATGACATCGGCCTTGCCCACGTTGGAACCGGAGGTGATGAGCGCCAGGTTGCCCTGCTCCATCTTGTAGGTCCCCAGGATCTTCTGGGAGGGGATCTCGACCTTCAGCACATCGCCGGTCTTGTAGCCGTCGCCATCCACCAGGATGTTCCTCCCGTCGTGGAGGTTCAGCTGGGTCTTCCCGCCGGGAACGGTGGTCTTGTTGTCGATGCGGCACAGCTTCCAGGACGCCTTGTCCTCGGGGATGGGCACCAGGGTCAGCTTTCCGCGGACGTTGATCATCATGCGGTAGTGGCTGTTGCTCTTGGGGAACGAGACCACGTCCATCAGGCCTATGCCCTTCTTGACGTCCTTCACTATCTTGCCGTCCACCAGCATGTCGCGGTTGGACACTATCCTCTTGACCTCGGCCGCGGTGTCGCAGATCTTGAGCAGGTCCCTGACCACCACTATCACCGGCACGCTGTCCTCCAGGGCGTGCGCTCCGGGGGACGGCTTGGTGACCCAGTGGTGCGCCTTGCGCTTGATCGGCCAGCTCTTGGGCGCGGTCAGCCTCCTTATCTCATTGCTCATTGTGATGCCTCCTTGGCCTTGGTGAGCTTGTCCTTCCGACGGGGGTCGGTAAGGTCGAGCTTCGTGATCATGACCTTGGACGAGTGCACCGGGCGGGCGGTCTGGGTCCCATCGGCCTTGGCGATGGTCACTCCTTCCACGACGATGCGTCCGGTCTTGGTGTCCACTTCCTGGACCTTGCCCTCGAGCCCGAGGACGTCCTCGTCCCCGCGCATTACCTTGACGGTGTCGCCCTTCACCACACGGAACGACCGCAGCTTGTATTCCTTGCGCAGCGGTTCGTCGAGGTGGGAGGACACCATGGCGCTCCGGACATGGTTGGGCGCGTTGTACAGCGCCTTCCTCTGCTTTCTTGCCTTCTTGCTCTCTACCATTTGTTCACCTCAGACGATGATGGAAGCGGTGGCGGCTATGCGGGGCCACCTCTCGGCGGCTTCCCTGGCCACGGCGCCCTTGATGTCCGTTCCCTTGGTCTCTCCCGTCTCGGAGGTGATGACGGCGGCGTTGTCCTCGAACATGACCATCATGCCGTCGGCGCGCCTGAAGGGGCGGCGCTGACGGACCACGACGGCATGGACGACCTGCCTTCTCATCTCCGGGGTCCCCTTCTTGACGGAGGCGATGACGATGTCGCCCACGCCCGCCGAGGGCACCCTGCGGGAGGTCCCGTGGTAACCGGGGACGGTGATGATCTCGATCGTCTTGGCGCCGGTGTTGTCCACCACGTTCAGCACGGACCCGCTGCAGACGCCGCGGGTCTGCTTGCCTGCGATACCCTTCATCACCTCACCTCTTCTCAACGATAACGAAGGAGACGGTCTTGCTCAGCGGGCGGCATTCCATGATCTTCACCTGGTCGCCGGCCTTGACCTCCATGCACGGAGGGTTGTGCGCCGAGTAGTGGCTCGTCCTCTTCTCGTATCTCTCGTACTTCTGCTGATAGTTCAGATAGTTCCTCTTGACCACTGCGGTCTTGTCCATCTTGGTGGAGACTACAACCCCCTCGATGATCTGACCCCTTACCGCAAGCTCCCCGTGGAAGGGGCAGTTCTTGTCGGTGCAGACGGTGTCAGGAACCTTGACATCGATTCCGATATCCTTGACTTCATTAGCCATTGGGATCACCTTATCTTCTTGATTCGATCTTCAGGTCGGAACTGGATCTCCGATCCTTGGAGGAGAACCTTTTCGCCCTGGTATGTGAACTGGAACTCGGAGTGGTCCTTGGGCACCATGACCTCGCGGTCGCCGCGCCGAATGGTGAAGGTGTTCTTGCTCTCGTCCACCACGATGCCGGCGAAGGCACCCTGGCCAGGCGAGGTCACCTCCACTTCCAGACCAATGAACTCCGATCTCATGACATCCCTCTTTCTTATCTTGCTCATCGAACGTCCGTCTTGAAGCCCATCTGTTCGAGGGCCTCCTTGACCTTCTTCTTATGATCGCCCTGAAGCTCTATGCGGCCCTTCTTGGCCGTGCCGCCGGCAGCGCATTTGTTCTTGAGCTTCTTGGCCAGATCTTCCATGTCGATGTCGTTCTCATCGATGCCTTCGACGACGGTGACGATCTTGCCGTAGCGGCGGCTATCAGTGCTTATACGGACGGTCTGTTGCTCACGTGCGATCTCCTCGCACATGCACAGCTCTTTGGGTAGTCCACATACCGGACATATTTCAGCCATTAGTGCTTCTCCACCTCCCTCTGGATGGTCATGATCCGAGCGATATTAGACCTGAGGGCCCTGATCTTCCCGGGGTTGGCGGGCGCGCCGCCCATGGCGGCCGCGCCCCTCTCGTGCATGAGCTCGTCGCGGAGCTCGCGGAGCTTCTTGCCCCTCTCCTCGACGGACATCTTCCGGATCTCTTCAGTGCGGATGAGGGCCATTACTGCTCACCCTCCTCCGTGCCGGACGCGGCCTCGACGGGCTCTTCCGGCTCCTCTTCCTTCTCTGCGGGCTCTACGACCGGCTCCTCTTCCTTCTCCCGCACTTCAACGGCGACGATGGGCGCCTCCTTCTTGTTGATCAGCTCAGCAAGGTCGGGGAACTGCTCGGCCGCTTTCGCGGGGGCCGTGACCTCGACCTCGTCGGGCAGCTTGGCGTCCGGGTGCATGATCTCCACGGTGACGCCGATGACGCCCGGCTTCAGCTTGGCGACGGCGTAGCCGCGGTCCATGTTGGTGATCTTGGTCTCGCCGCAGAACTTGATGTAGCCGTCCTTGAACTTCTCGGTGCGGTGCCTCTGGCCGGTCAGCTTGCCGGCGATGACGATGTGGCAACCGCGGGCTCCCGACTCCATGACCCTGCGGAGGGTGGAGTGGCCGGCCCGGCGGAAGTGCCAGCCCCGCTCCAGGGCGAAGGCCAGCTTCTCGGCCATGATCTGCGCGTTGAGGTTGGGGCTCTCAACTTCCTGGACCTCCACCTGGGGGTTGTCGAAGTTGAAGTCCTCCTCGATGGCGCGGGTCAGGTTCTTGATGGCCGCGCCGCGGCGCCCGATGACGATGCCAGGGCGCTCGGTGATGAGCGTCACCCTGGTCCCCATGGGGGTCCTCTGTACGTCCAATCCGCCGAAGCCAGCCCTGCTGACCTCCTTCATGAGGTACTCCTTGAGAAGGACCCGGCGGACGTTCTCTGCAACGAACTTCCTCTCACTTGCCATTACTGCACCTCCTCCAGGATGACCTCGATGTTCACGGTCTGCTGGTTCCACTGGGTGCTCCTACCGTAGGCGCGGGGCATGTACCCAGGGGTGGTACGGCCCAGGTTGGCCGTGATGACCTTGATCCGAAGGTTGTCGGTGTCAAGGCCCTTGTACTCGGCGTTGTGCCTGGCGCTCTCGATGACCTGGCGTATGGCCTTGGCGCACTTCTCGGGATAGCGTCCCGGGCCGACGCCCTTCTTGTGGGCCACGCCAGCGTTGTTGCGGGCGAACTGCACGGGCCTCTTGAGCTCGGCGACCTCATCCAGCATGCGGAGGGCCACGTCGACTCTCTTGCCGCGCACCATCCTGCACACCTCGCGGGACTTCTTGGGGGAGATCGGGATCTCCTTGCCAATGGCCCGGGCGGTGGTCTCCGGATCTGTGTATTGGGTGTATCCAGCCATGTGTGTTCACCTCACTTCAGCGGCAGGAACTTGGAGCCTCTGGTGGCACCGACACCCGGTCCGGAGTGCTTCACTTCAGCGCGGGTCAAAGCGAACTCGCCAGTGAAGTGCCCGATCATCTCGGGCTTGATCTCGAACTCGATGAACTCCTTGCCGTTGTAGACGGAGACCTTCTTCCCCACGAACTGGGGGATGATGGGCACGTCGCGGCGGTGGGTCCTGGTGACCTCGCGGTTCCCGTTCTTAAGGACCTCGAAGGCGGTCCTCTGCTCATCGTTCATGCCCCGGGTGAGGGTTCTCCTGGCCCGGGCGGGGAGCAAGAGCACCATCTCGTCAAAGGGCATCTCGAGGAGCTCCTCCATGGTGTATCCACGGTAGGAGAACTCCTTCTTCCTCTTCGCCGTGATGCCGCCCTTCTTCTTGCGCTGCCTCCTGCGCGCGGCTTTCTGGCCGCCTGTCGTTACCTTTGCCATTTAATCACTTCCTCCGCTTGGGGGATAGACGGCCGACCTTACGGCCTGGCGGTGCGTTCCTGCTTACAGTGCTGGGCTTACCCACATGCGGGTGACCTCCTCCGCCATGAGGGTGATCGACCGCGTTCATGGCCAGACCCTTCACGGTGAAGGTGGCCTTGCTCTTGCTGCGGTAGGCGTGGATCTTGTTACCGGCCTTACCGAAGGGCTTCTCCTTCATGCCTCCCCCGGCGACGACGCCGATGGTGGCAGAGCAGCGGGGGTCGAACGACTTGAAGGTGCCGCTGGGCATGAGCACAACGACCTTGTCGCCCCTGCTGACGACGGTCGCGGACGTGCCGGCGGAGCGGACGAACTTGCCGCCATCGCCAGGCTGTCCCTCGATATTGTAAACAAACGTTCCTTCGGGGACGCTGCTGATCGGGACCACGTTCCCGGGAGCGATCCTTCCGGGAACTCCGTAGCTGACCTCGTTGCCCACCATCATGCCCTCGGCGGCGATCAGGAAGACCTTCCGGCCGGCGAAGTCGACCTTCGCCAGGGGGCCGCTCCGGCCAGGAGCGTGCACGAGGTCCTCGATGGTGCCGCTGTTGGCGTCCAGGCGGGGATACCGGATGTCCGCGACGTGCCTGTGGCTAGGGCTGCGGTATACCGACGTGCCCTTGCCGCGTCTCTGCTGTCTGAGTTGTTTTCCCATGTGTATCCCCTCAGAACACTCCGATTCTCATTCCAATGTCCTCTGCCGAGTAACCCTCGGCGAGCAGTATCGTGGCGCGCTTCCCCTTCTTGGTGACCTTGGTCCAGACCTTCTCGACCTTGACCTCGAAGTAGGCCTCGAAGGCCTCCTTGATCTCCTGCTTGGTCGCGGTCCTCATGACCACGAACTCAATGCGGTTTCCGTCTTTGAAGTCCTGGGTGGGGGTGCCCGTCATGCCGTTCATCGTCTTTTCGGTGACATAGGGGTGAAGGAGGATGTTGTCCTTGACCATCCTTACCACTCTCCTATCTTCTTGAGGGCGGACTCAGAGAACACGGCCAGCCTGCCAGGCATTCCGCCTGGGGCGAGCCTGCCGGTGTTGAGCCCGTCAGTGCTTACGATCTCGACGCCAGGCAGGTTGCCGGCGCCCTTGAACAGGGAGGCCTCCTGGGCGGAGACGACCAGCAGGAGGGAGCGCTTGCCCTTGTACCTGCGGGAACGCATCTTGCCCCTGCCGGGCCTGACCTTGCGGCCATCCTTGGCCCTCTCCAGGTCGGCGGAGACGCCGATCTTGTCCAGGGCCTCGTAGACCTCAGCGGTGGTGGACAGGCTCTCGAAGGCATCCTCGACGATCACCGGGGTGGTGACGCCCTCCTCGAAGAGATGGCCGCGCTGGCGCACGATCTCCTCATCGGCCATGGCGGCCAGGGCGGACAGTCTCGCCTTCTGCCTCTCCTTCCTGTTGACCTTCTTGGAGTAGTCCTTCTCCGGCTTCGGGGGGAAGGCGCGGCGGCCGCCCACGTTGTTGGGCGACTCGGCGGCCTTGCTGCCCTGCGAAAGCCTCTGGACACGGGCCACGCCACGGCCCTTTCCCCAGGTGGAGACGGAGTGCCTTATGCCCGCCGTCGGGCTGGGGCCATAGGGCTGGCGCTTGTTGGCCTGTTCGGCCACCACGGCGCGGTGGATGAGGTCGGGGCGGAACTCCGCTGCGAAAGCGGAGGGCAGCTCGACGCTCCTAACCACGTCGCCTTTTACAGAATAGACATTGACGCTGTTCTTAGCCATGATCTTCAGGCCCCCTGCTTGGACTGGGTGGAGACATAGGCCAGGTTAGGCGCTTCCTTCAGTGCGGGGCCGCTCGGCCTGACGGGGTCCCTGAGGCGGATGAGCCTCTTGGTGGGCCCGGGCACGGAGCCGTGGATCAGCACGTAGCTGTTCCTGACCTCTCCGTAGTTGAGGAAGCCTCCCTTGGGAGTCACCTCTTCGCCCTTCTCTCCGATCTTGAGGACGCGCTTGTTGAACTCGGTCCTCTGGTGATAACCCATCTGACCGCCCTGGGGAACGGTGGGCCGGACGTACCCGGGCCTCTTGGGGCCGAGGTTACCGACCATGCGGCGGTGCTTGGAGTTCTTGTGGTGCAGAAGCTTGATGCCCCATCTCTTGACGGCGCCCTGGAATCCCTTGCCCTTGGTGATGGCAGAGACATCGATGACGCCACCGTCCTTCACGAAGTCGCTGACGGTGATCTCCTTTCCCAGCAGGGACTTGGCATACTCGAGCCTCTGCTCGATGGTGCCGCCGCCGACCCTGGTCTCCATGAGGTCAGGGACCTTCTTGGGTACGCCGGAGACCATCTTGGGCTGCGTGTAGGTAAGGACGCGAACATCCTCGATGTCGTTCTTGGTCAGGTCGTTCCAGGCCTTCTCAGAATCATAGTTCTTGGGGATGGGCAGTTTCCTCGACAGCTCGTTGTTGAGCGAGCTGGCCCAAACCTCTCCAACAGTGCGCAGGCCATAGCGGGTATTCTCGTACACCCTGACGGCCGCCACCTTCATAGGGGGGACCTCCAGCACGGTGACGGGGATCTGGATCTCCTGGCCGGTCGTGAGGCTCTTGGGCCTGAAATCAACAACGAAGGCGTGGGTCATACCGGCCTTGTATCCGGCGAATCCCTGAAGCTTAGGGCCTTCGCTGATCTCGGGCCACGAATCTAGTCTTGGAGTCTGGCTTACCGCTCTCTTGCGTGGTGAATACGCCTTGGAGCCCTTACGTGGACGTCTTTTGTTTGGCATGGTTCTCCCTCTCGCATCTGGAGAGAATCCACTCTCTTTTGTGCTACGCGTGATTTTCTCGATCGCTCGAGGTTAGCACCTTCGACCGTGACGCGTTATCCGCCCTCCGAGAATGGAGTAGAGGGGAAATTGGGATGCAAAGCATTGCCCATGGCGTCTGGTCGAACGTCCTCAGCGCGTTAAGCGTAGAAGGTCCGATAAGGGTTATAATATTTAAAGTTAGCGTGGTGCAAAAACACCTACTGGCCTGCCCATTTTCTGCGGCGGTGGATCAAAGTTAGCGAAAGGTGCCCTGACGCCGCTGACGGCCATGAGCGTCCTGGGACATATACCCTGCGGCGAGCGATGGGGGGGCCCTAATCGGAGTCGGAACAGAATCATTTTGGACGATATCGCTCAGGATAATGTAGCTAGCTTAGCTACAAATCATGCCGTCAGGGTCGGGTGAGATCCCTCTCTTGCAAGAGGGGATATCGAGGGATGTTGCCGATTTCGTAGTTTCCTTGACGCGTTCGCGATGATGCCTCTGTCCGACGTTCTGTCATCGTATGGTCTCCTTTCAGAGAACATTTGTCGGACCCTAGACGCTCCGATCCGCAGAATGGACCGCACGGGACGGATCCTGGAGGCACTTTCAGCGCCGAAGGGCAGGGCCATCCCACCGGAAGGAAAGGGCTAGTTTCGGTGACCTCTCCCCTTGTATCCTTTAATATGTATAATTCGAACGGGAACCTGGAGAGTGGTGCCCCTGAACGTGGGGACGGACCAGCATTACTGGACAGAAGGAGCGGAAGCTATCGACGGGCGGTCGGCGCCATCGGCGCACGGCAATAACGTAGTCCGCACGCTCATCCCCGTCCTCGACTCGTTCATCGGAGGCCTGAGGCCGAACCACCTCACGCTGATCGATTCGGCCGACCGCCTGATGTTCGACCTCACCCACATGCTGTGCGTCAACGGCGTCGGCGTGCTGAACAGCGACGTGGTATGGATCGACGGCGGCAACTCGGTCGATCCGTACGAGATCGGCCGCGTCTGCCGGCGCTTCGGCCGTGACCGGGACGAGGTGCTGGACAGCGTCCGCGTGGCGCGGGCGTTCACCGCGTACCAGCTGGTGTCGCTCATAGACGAGCGGCTGGAGGACGAGTTGGAGCGCACCGGCGCCGGGATGGTGGTGCTGTCGTGCCTCCCCGACCTGTTCCTGGACAAGGAGCTGCGGTGGTCCGAGTCGTACTCGCTCCTGCGGCAGTGCGTCGAAAAGACATTGGCCCTCACCCGGAGGAAGGGGCTGGTGACGCTGATCACCAACCTCGGCCTGATGAAGATCGTGCAGAGGAAGAGCCTGAAGAACCTGCTGTACGGGACGGCGGACGACATCATACGCATCGAACGCGCGTCCCGGGCGCTGCGCATCTCGCTGCCCAACCGCCAGGAGTGGATGCTCTACCATCCGGTGCCGCGATACCAGACCACCCTGGAAGAGTTCATGAGGTGATCATATGGGAAGGACCGTGCCCACATACCGCAACACGTTGGAATCGATCATAGCCAGCTGGAGCGACTACCGCCGAGCGCTGACCAAGGACGACCGGGAGGTGTTCGACCACATGGTGAACAGGGCTCGCATGCACGCCTCGGCCTCGACGTACGCGGCCTTCTCCGACCCCGTGGAGGGAGCTCTGCTGTCCATCCTGCTGGAGCAGGAGAAGGAGATCCGCCGGTTGAAGGGAGAGGAATGAGGGGGTGGGTCCTGGACTGCTATCCGGACATGGACACCAACCGGATGGTCCTGTGGTTCAAGACGCCGGGCGGGGCGGTGCGGGTGGTCGACGACATGACGCCGCACATATACGTGCACTCCTCGAGAGAGCGCCTCGACAAGCTGAAGAGGGACCTGGCCATGATCGGCGTGGAGGACGCCGAGCGGCAGAAACGAAGGATCTCGCTGGGCGACGGCGAGAGGGACGTGCTGGCGGTCCCGGTGCGCGAGTACGGGTCCCTGCAGTCGTTGGCCACCACCATCGACTCGTGGGGGAACTACCGCGAGCATTCGCTCTACAACGTCGACCTGCGCATGGACCAGCGATACTTCCTTCACAAGGGCCTCTTCGCCATGGGCTGGTGGAGATCGACGGGCTCAGGAGCCTGGAGGCCTGGAGGCGCATCGACTACCCCGTGCCGATGCTGAAGGGCCTAGACCTCGGCGTCAAGGTCCGGGGGACGGGCATACCGACGATGGACGACCCCCTGGTCTCTATCTCAGCCAACGATGTCGTGCTGGACGGACCCGAGGACGCGATCCTCGATGAGCTCATGTCCCTGGTCCGGGACGAGGACCCGGACATCATATACACGGACAAGGGCGACTCGTTCGTGATGCCGTACCTGCAGCACCGCGCCTCGCTGCACGGCATGAGGATGGAGCTCGGCCGGGAGGAGGGTGAGAGGACGTCGAAGGGTAAGAGCTACTTCACCTATGGCCGCATCGTGTACAAGCCTCCGGCCCACAAGCTGCGCGGCCGGGTGCACATCGACCGCGAGGCGTCGTTCACCTACGGCGAGGCGGGGCTGCCGGGCCTCATCGAGATGTCGCGGCTGTCCCACATACCGCTGCAGGATATATCGCGGCTGTCGCCGGGAAGCGCCATCAGCGCCATGCAAGTGAACGAGGCGGTGCGCAGCGGGCACCTGATCAGGTGGAAGAAGAACCTGCCGGAGGACTTCAAGACCGCCGGGGCGCTCATCGCCTGCGACCGCGGGGGGTTCATCTACGAGCCCCGCGTGGGGCTGCACGACGACGTCTGGGAGGTCGACTTCTTCTCCCTGTACCCCAGCATCATGGTGCGGTACAACATCTCGCCCGAGACCCTCAACTGCGCGTGCTGCCCCCGCTCCCCCCTGATGGTCCCGGAGATCGGCTACCGCATATGCGAGAGGCGGACCGGGCTGGTCCCCAGGGTTCTGGAGCCGATCCTCGACCGCCGCCGGGTGTACAAGAGCATGAAGGACGACCCCCGGAAGGGGGCGAACTACCAGCAGCGGGCCAAGGCGCTCAAGTGGGTCCTGGTCACGTGCTTCGGCTACACCGGCTACAGGAACGCGCGGTTCGGGCGCATCGAGTGCCACGAGAGCATCACCGCCTACGGCCGGGACATCCTGGTGCGGTCGGCGGCGATCGCCGAGAGCAGGGGCTTCGACATCCTGCACGGCATCGTGGACTCGTTGTGGCTGCAGGGCGACGGCGACATCCGGAGGCTGTGCGACGAGATATCGGCCGAGTTCGGCATACCGCTCAACCTCGAGGGCCGCTACCGCTGGATCGTGTTCCTTCCCAGCGTGTCGACCGGCATGGGCGCCCTCAACCGCTACTACGGCCTGTTCGACGACGGCGAGCTCAAGCTGCGCGGCATCGCGGTCCGCCGCAAGGACACGCCGGTCATCGTGGAGGAGCTCCAGGGGGACATGTTGCGATGCCTCTCCCGGGCCGGCAACGCCGAGGAGTTCATCGATACCGTCCCGGACGCGCTGGAGGTGGTGGACCGTTACGCCGCCGAGCTGAGGAGCGGCGAAGTGACGGCCGAGCGCCTGATCGTCCGGAAGCGCGTCTCCCGCCGACTGGAAGAGTACTCGCAGTTCAACGACTCGGTGGCCGCCCTGCGCCAGCTGCACGACCGGGGCTTCGAGCTGGAGCCGGGGCAGTCCATCGAGTATGTCATACTGGATTCGGGGAGCGCCCGTTCCTGGGAACGCGTCAGGGCGGCGCCGTTCCTCGACGGCGACGGCTACGACCGGGAGAAGTACGTGGAGCTGGTGCACCGAGGCGCGGCCGAGCTGCTGTCGCCCTTCGGATGGTCGTTCGAGCGCGTCCGAGAGCGGGACTCACAGCGCCGCTGAGGCCGCGTCCCTCACGTCCAGGAGGAAGAGCAGTACCGGGACGAGGAGGCAGCCGGTGAGATGCACCCGGCCCACACCGACGGCCGGCGGGACCAAGCCCAGGAGCGTCGAGGCGGCCAGGACGAGAACGCCGGGGACGCCGTTGAAGGCGACCGTGAGGGCTAGCAGCAGGACCAGGATGATGCGGTTGAGGCGGGGCGTGTCGACGCCCGACACCGAGCGGGCGAACCTCGTCCCGAGCCAGAGCAGGGCGCGGTTGCCGACGAAGCAGCCCACCAGCACGCCCACCAGCAGGAGGGGGAACTGCTCGAACGGCAGCTCGCCGCCCAGGACGTCCTTCACAGCCAGCAGCGCGCCCGAGCGGCCCTTGGAGGCCACAGCCAGGGCCAGGATGCCGAAGACCGCCGAGGCCGTCCCGACGGCCGACACCATGGCGATGAAGCCCCCGGCATCGTCGCTCTTGCGGACCAGGGACGAGACCAGGATCACGCCGGTGGTGGACGATATGCCGGGGAACCAGCCCACCACCGCCCCGGCCAGGGCGCCCAACGAGCTGAGCCCCATGTGGGGGCGGGCGCCGACGTCCTGCTGCGGCGGGAGGGACGCCTTGCTGGAGCTCAGCAGGGCGGGGACGCCGAACAGTCCGGTCAGCAAGGGGAACATCAGGCTGAGGTCCAGGCCCGCCAGCTCGCCGCCCGGCAGTCGACGGTCCATGACCACCAGGCCCAGCAGTCCGGACAGGAGGATGAGGGCCAGGGCGAGCGCCCTCTTCCGGGCTCGGAGGGTCCTCAGCACCCACATG
>LJKK01000155.1 GCA_001421185.1 Methanomassiliicoccales archaeon RumEn M1 | reverse complement strand
ACGTCCGACCTGGCGGTCAGCATGGCCAAGGAGGCGCTGCTGCGCCCCCTCGACCTGCCCAACGTCGAACCACAGCTCGCCGCTTTGGAGGAGGAGCTGGCCGAGGCCATCAACATGACCGGCATCGGGCCCATGGGGCTGGGGGGCGACACCACCGTCCTGGGGGTCCGCATCTCGACGGCCTATTGCCACACCGCCTCACTGCCGGTGGCCGTGAACCTGCAGTGCTGGGCCGCCCGGCGCGCCACCGCCAGGATATACCCTGATGGCAGGGTGAGGTTCGGGAGGTCTCCCTTTGATCCTTGAGGCGCCGCTCTCCGAGGACACGGTCCGCTCACTGCGGCTGGGGCAGCAGGTGACCGTCGACGGCCTGGTCTTCATCGGCCGGGACGAGGTGCACCTGAGGGCGCTGGAGCGCCGCCGCCAGGGCAAGCTCCTCCCGGTCGACCTGGAGGACGGCATACTGTACCACTGCGGACCGATCGTGGCGAGGGACGCCAAGGGATGGAAGGTCATCGCCGCCGGGCCGACCACCTCGGCGCGCATGAACTCGCTCGAACCGGACTTCATCAGGGAGTTCGGCATCAGGGCCATCATCGGTAAGGGCGGCATGTCCCGGCCCACCGTCGACGCCATGAGGGAGCACGGCTGCGTGTACCTGGCGTTCACCGGGGGAGCGGCCGTGCTGGCCGCCCAGGGCATCGCCCGCGTCAGGAGCGTGGAGTGGCTGGACCTGGGCATGCCGGAGGCCCTGTGGATCGTCGAGGCCAAGGGCCTGGGGCCGTTGACAGTGGCCATAGACGCTCATGGCAACTCCCTCTACGAGAAGGTCGAGGAAGAGGTGCAGAGGAACCTTCCCGCCGCCCGGCGGCGATTAATCTGACTCGTCCTTGCTCAGCAGCTCCGGCCTCTTCTTGACGCGGTAGCGTATGAGGAGGGCGAAGACCAGGATGATCACCGCCATCCCCAGGGCCACGATCATGAGCGAGTGCGCCAGGTCATAACCGGCCAGGAAGCCCTCGCTGATCGGCAGCCCCGCGCGCTCCATCTCCATGTCCAGGGACTTGAACCCGTCCATGTCGATCGAGGTCTCCACCGTGCGGTACCCGCTCTTGGAGAAGGTGACGGTATAGTTACCGGCCGGGATGTTGCTTATCACGTACCTACCCTCGCTGGAGGTCGTGACGGGAGGTCGGGAGAAGTTACCCGAGCTGACCGTGACCTCGACGTCCGCCAGCGGCAACTGGTTGAAGTACACCGTGCCGGTCAGGGTGGAGGGCTGCCCGGTCAGCGTCAGGTCGATGATGTTCTCGCCAGCGGATACGTTTCGGAGGGACTCCGAGATATCGGCGGGAGAGTAGCCCTCCTTCTTTGCATATATGATGTATATCCCGGGCAGCAGGCCCTCCCTGCTGAAGCTGCCATCTGTCCCGGTAGTCTCGTTGTAGAAAGCGCCATCCTCGGCCGACATCACCACCACGGTGGCCCCGGCGATCGGGCTGTCCCCATCGGTCACGTTCCCCTTGATGGTGGCCAGCGTCTCGCTCGCGACGACGTCCTGTTCGCCGGTCTGCGCCGCGGCCGGCGATGTGAACGACGGAACGAGAAGGAGCGCTGCCAGGACGAGGACGACGAGCGATATGCGCCGCATGGTGACGTCCGAACGCCCTATCCCGATAAGAAACTTTCATGGTCAGTTCGTCAACGTGCTTTTCGGACCACCCCCCCGAAAATCACTAATACAACTATGGGGAATCGAGCGTGATTTCACTAAGCGAGGGGAAACATGAAGAAGGTCACCAAACGCCACAGCAGGGAAGAGGTCATCGACCTCCTCGACCCGCTCATCGCCAAATGGTTCAATTCCCGCTTCAAGGACTTTACTGAGCCCCAGTCGTACGCCATCCCGCTCATCCATGAACGCAAGAGCGTCCTGGTGTCGTCGCCCACCGGCTCCGGCAAGACGCTGACGGCGTTCCTGTCCATCATCAACGAGCTGTTCAAATACTCCCAGGAGGGGAAGCTGGAGGACCGCGTCTACGCCATATACGTGTCGCCGCTGAAGGCCCTGGCCAACGATATCAACCGCAACCTCAACGAGCCGCTGGCAGGGATGCGGGAAACGGCCGCCGCGGAGGGAGTGGACTTCCCCGACATCCGCGTCGGCGTCCGGACGGGCGACACGTCCCAGGCCGAGCGGCAAAAGATGCTGCGCAAGCCGCCGCACATCCTCATCACCACGCCCGAGTCGCTGGCGCTGGTCCTGGCGGCCCCCAAGTTCCGGGAGAGCTTCGCCCAGGTGGAGTACATCATCGTGGACGAGATCCACGAGGTGTGCGATTCCAAGCGCGGGGTGTTCCTCTCGCTGACGCTTGAGCGGCTGCAGGCGTTCTGCAACCGGCCCATCACGCGCATCGGCCTGAGCGCCACGCTGGCGCCCATCGAGGACGTCGCCCACTACCTGGTCGGCTACGAGAACGGCAAGCCCCGCGACGTCAACGTGGTGGAGATCATGCGTCAGAGGGACCTCGACGTGCAGGTGCTGTGCCCGACCGACGACATGACCTCGCTGCCCTTCGAGATCGTCAACTCCAAGATGTACGACCAGCTGTACGAGATGATCCTGGAGCATCGCACCACCATCGTGTTCACCAACACGCGGTCGGGCACCGAGGCGGTGGTGTTCAAGCTGAAGGAGCGAGGGCTGGAGGACATCGAGGCCCACCACGGCTCCCTGGCCAAGGAGACCCGCCTGGACGTGGAGGAGCGCCTCAAGCGCGGCGCCCTGAAGTGCGTCGTGTCGTCCACCTCGCTGGAGCTGGGGATCGACATAGGTTCGGTCGACCTGGTCGTCCAGATAGGCTCGCCCAAGTCGGTGGCCAAGGGGCTGCAGCGCATCGGACGCGCCGGCCATGCCACCGGACTGACGTCCAAGGGCCGCATGCTGGTGTTCGAGAAGGACGACCTGGTCGAATGCGCCGTCCTGAGCCGCGCCGCCCACAAGAAGCGCATCGACCGCGTATCGATCTCCGAGAACGCCCTGGACGTGCTGTCGCAGAGCCTGGTCGGCATGTCGCTGGAGCAGAGGTGGGACGTCAAGGACGCCCTGAAGGTGGTCCGCTCGTCGTACTGCTACCGCAACCTGGACGAGAAGAGCTTCCTGGAGGTGCTGCGCTACCTCGGCAGCAAGGATGCCTTCGAGGGGGTGTATCCCAAGCTGTGGTACGATGAGGAGGAGGGCCGCTTCGGGAAGAGGGGCGGCTCCCGAATGATCTACTTCCTCAATCTGGGCACCATCCCGGAGGAGGCGAACTACAAGGTGTTCACCGACAAGGGCGGCCTGCTGGGCGACCTGTCGGAGAAGTTCGTGGAGCGGCTGTCCGCCAGGGACGTCTTCGTCCTGGGCGGCCGCTCGTACGAGTACGTGCGGACCAAGGGCATGAAGGTCTTCGTCCGCGAGGCCGCCGGGCGCAAGCCCACCGTGCCGTCGTGGAGCGGCGAGATGCTGCCCCGCTCGTTCGACCTGAGCATGGACGTGGCCATCTTCCGGCGGGAGATGAGGGAGAGGCTGGAGCGCGGCGACCCGGAGGAGGACGTCCTGGCCTGGCTGTCCACCTTCGGCATCGACCAGGGCTCGTCCCGCTCCATCCTGTCATACTTCAAGGAGCAGCGGGCCTCAGCCGAGTTCATCCCGACCGACCGCGAGCTGTCGGTGGAGGGCTACATCGACATGACGGGGAACTACAACATGGTGTTCCACTTCCCCTTCGGCCGCCGCGTCAACGATGCGCTGTCGAGAGCGTACGCCTTCGTGCTGACGCAGCAGTATGGCTGCAACGTGTCGGTGTCGGTAACGGACGACACGTTCATGATCACCTCGCCCAAGCGCATCGACCTGGAAGGCGTCGAGAGGGTGCTGACCAGCAGCATGCTGGAGCCGGTCCTCATGCGGGCCGTGAAGGACAGCGAGCTGTTCAAGCAGCGTTTCCGACATACGGCCTCGCGGTCGTTCATGATCCTGCGCAACTACCGCGGCCGAGAGGTCTCGGTGGGCCGCCAGCAGGTCCGCTCCCAGTACCTGCTGGAGGCGCTGGCGGGCATGGAGGGCGTCCCCGTCATCGACGAGACGTACCGCGAGATCATGGAGGACGTCATGGACATCAAGAACGCCAAGAGCGTTCTGGCCAGCATCGAGGACGGCTCGGTGACCGTCCGTCCCATCGAATACTCCTCAACGCCCTCGCCGTTCGCGCACAACGCCATCCTGACGGGCATCAGCGACATGGTCCTGATGGAGGACCGCGGCGCGCTGCTGCGGGAGCTTCACCGCAAGGTGCTCAGCAAGGTCATGGGGGCCGACATATCGGAGTTCGAGTTCACCGAGGACCAGGTGGTGCCGTTCTTCCGCCGCCGCATCGGCATGGCCTCCTCCAAGGACGAGCTGCTCTCCCTCATCCGGCGCGCCGGGCCCCTGCGCGTGCTCAAGGAGAAGGGGCGCTCCATATACCCGTACACGGTGGCCGACCGCGAATCGATCGATCGATGGTGCGTCGAGCTGCTCGACGAGGGCCTCATCGCCTCGGTGTACATCGACGACGCCTACTTCGTTCCGGCCGAGGACCTGGACACCTACCTCACGGTCATGGCTCGCTCCCGCAGCCTGAGCGACGACGAGAGGAGGATGCTGGCATTGCTCGAGGAGCCGCACACCGCGGCCAAGCTGGCGTCGGCCCTTGAGATGCCGTCCAGCGCCGTGCACCAGGCCCTGAGGAGGCTGGAGGCCGCCGGCCGGGTGGGCCGCGTGGGGTACCGGGACGGCAAGTGGCTGTTCCGCGCCCGGACCTATGGCGAGAGGCCGCGCGAGGATGCCCTGGATGAGGTCCTGGTCCGCCACCTGGAGTGCTACGCGCCGGCCACCGCCGAGGAGATCGCCTTCTCCCTGGGACTGGCGGAGGGCGAGGTGCGCCAGGCGCTCAACGACCTCGCCCAGGAGGGGCGGGTGGCCAAGGGCCGCTTCCTGGTGTCGGAGCATGAGCAGTACATGCTGGAGCGGGACCACCTGAGGCTGAGGACCAACGACCTGCGGGCCTACGACCACCGCACCGTGGAGTCGTTCCGCCGGCACAAGCAGGACGGGCCGTTCGACAGCATCGACGACCTGTTCGAGGTGATGGGAGCGATCGGCTCGCCGCTGGACGCCTTCCATCGCGTGAAGGGGTTCAAGCTCTCCGACTGGGAGGAGCTGCGCCGCTCCGGCCGGGTGCTGCTGGGGCGCTTCATGCACGGCCGCGTTCGATACGTCCGGGACGACGACGCCGCCGACCTGGTAGCGCTGTACCGCGATGGCGCCCTCACTCCGCTGGACCGCAGGGTGCTGGATGCCGTGCGATCCAGCGAGGACGGCCTGTCCCTCAGGCAGCTGACGGCCGCCATCGACCTGCCCAAGGAGCAGCTGAAGGAGTCCCTGGACCGCCTGGACAGGAACATGTACCTGGTCCGGCGGTTCGAGGAGAGGGAGGAATGGTCGTCCGAGAACGTGTACGTGGCGTACGACGCCCCGGAGGCCGACGACCACCCGCTCCAGCGGGTGGTGGAGCGGCACCTGAGGGCGCACTCGCCCGCCTCCCTCCACTCCATCGCCCAGGCCCTGAGGGTGCCGGCCCACGAGATCGAGAAGGTCCTGGGCGGCATGGACCTGGAGGTCATATCGGTCGGCCCGTCCCGGGAGGAGATGTACCTCTTCCGCGACGAGCTGCCGCTCCTGGACGAGAGCCGCTCCCGGGACGACGGCATGCGCATCGTCTCGCTGAACGATCCCGGCGTGCAGAGCCTGTGGGCCTCCATCGCCGCCCGCTACGGCGATCGGTGGATATACCCCATCGTGGCCGACGGGCAGCTGGTCGGCGGCGTGGAGAAATGGAACATGAGCGGCTGCGTCGAGGTCCGCGAGCTCGACCTGGTCGACCCGTCCCTGCTCCCCCAGGCGCTGGACGCCCTGGACGTGCTCATGCGATACCACCGCATGATGGGGTACGAGATCGTCCGTCTGCGGGAGGTGCTCGGCCACCACCCCGACGCTCTGCCGGAGGAGCACGCCGAGGTGCTCCGCCATCATGGCTACGTCCGCATGGGGGACATGTACGTCAAGGGCAACATGATATGCGAGCGGCACCCCTGGGAGGACATCCTCTCCTACGTGATGTCCAAGCAGCGCATGGTGTCGTCCGATCATTACCCCAACGTCACGGCGGCCATCAAGGCCATGGGCGGCCTGCGCTCCGACGCCGAGGCCGCCCTGCGGTGCCGCAACCGGATCCCGCTGAAGAAGATGTTCGAGATGGGCTTCGTGGTGAAGGTGCAGCCGATCCCCGATTACGTCACCTACACCAGCCTGGAGCACGCGGCCCTGTGTCGCAAGGCCAAGGGTCGAGCGGTCACTCCAGAGATGGACACGGTCATGCGCATGCTCCGCGAAGGGCGGCCCATGACGCGCCAGCAGGTGTTCGACCGCTCCCCCCTGGGCCACCGGGCGACGTACGATGCCATGAAGGAGCTCACCAACGGCACCTTCATCTATGTCGACCAGAACAAGCGCGTACGCCTGGTCCCGGACGTGGAGATGAGCACCTGGGAGGCGCGCAAGGAGGTGGTCCGCCACCTGTTCCGCAACCTGGGCATCTTCACCGCCGAGAACCTCCAGCGCTACATGAGGTACGAGCTGCCCATGAAGGAGCTGCGCTCGGTGCTGGCCGAACTGGAGGACGAGGGCTTCCTGGTCAAGGGCTTCCTGAGGGAGGGCGACGATTCGGTGCACTGGCTGCTGGCCGAGGACGTGGGCCGCATCGGCACCGTGGACGTCGAGGAGCAGTTCGTGCTCAGCCCCGAGGACAACCTGCACAGCTACCTGTATCTGTGGGTAAGGGAGATGCTGGGCAGCAGCTACTACAGCCTGATCATGGACGGGCCGCGCGTCCTCGGCTCCTTCCGCGGGAAGGTCAAGTCCCGCGACATGGAGCTGCAGGAGCTGCGCGGCGGAGCGGAGGCCAAGGCCATCCTCACCAGGCACCTCCGCTCCATGGGCCTCACCCTGCGCATGCCCCTGTCGGTGGACGAGGTGCCGGACTGGGAGGTGCAGGCGTTCTACGAGAAGACCCACCCCGGGGAGGTCTGAGCCGCTCGAAGTCTTTTATATTGTTAAGACATTACCACCGTTAATGAAGATTCCCTGCGAGCTCATCGTGTGGTACGTACTTCCCTCCATCCGGAGGGAGCTGGCCAGAGTCCTCGTGGAGAAGCACAGCCTCACCCAGGCCGAGGTGGCCCGCCGTTTCGGGGTCACGGACGCCGCCATCTCCCAGTATCTCAAGTCCAAGCGGGGGACCAACAAGGAGCTGGAGAGCAGCGGAAGGTACGGGGAGTTCAAGGAGGAGGTGGAGCGGGCGGCCCAGCGCATCATGGACGGCTCCGACATCGTCACCGAGACGTGCAGGGTGTGCGACATGGTGAAGCGCAGCGGCATGCTCGTCAAGGTCTACGAGGCCCACACCGGCGTCAAGGCGCCCAACTGCGTGTGCCCGGAGTGCACTGGCTCGCTCTGACCTTTCTCGAACGGTCCTCGGAGATGTAGAGGTATTCCTGAGCGTAGCCAGCGAAGCGTCCGAAGTGACGCCGGGCATACGATGCCACCTTGTCGTAGGAGCCAGTGACGCCATAGATCTCGCGCATGGCCCGGGCGATCCGCACGTCCACCGGGCACGCCTCGAGGTGGTCGAGCGAGAACAGGGCGATGCAGTCGGCCACCTTGTCCCCGATCCCCTTCACCCTCTTGAGGTACTCCACCGCTCCCCGGTAGTCCTTGCTCGCCAGCTCGTACAGGTCGAACTCGCCGCTGTACACCATTCCCGCATATCCGCGCAGCCAGTCGGCCCGGTAGCCCAGCCGGCAGATGGCCATGTCGGCCCCGCCCTCCAGGATCTCCTCCGGGGTGGGGAACGAGAACACGCCATCGGCGATCTCCTGGCCGTACGTGCGGCACACCGACTCGATCATCTTCTTTATGCGGGGCACGTTCGAGTAAGTGGCCAGTATGTACGAGGCGGAGCACTCCCAGATGTCCTGCCTGATCAGGCGCAGCCCGCGGAAGCGGTCGATGACGGAGGCGATGCAGTCATCCCTCGAGATGTCCGCATAGATCTCCTCGAGATCGTCGTCGAAGCGGAAGTAGTGGGCGACGAAGTCCTCCGACGCGCCGTTGACCTCGAGGCGGTCGCCGTCCTGCCGCAGCCGCAGGTACCGTCCCCGGACCACGCCGTGCCACCAATCCCCCTCCTTCCACCAGCGGAACACCTGCCCGCTGTCCAGCGTATGGTCCAGATCGAACAGCGGCGTCTTCATGTCTTCCGCGTCCTCAGGTCTTCCTGGCCACGAAGACCATGATGGGGCTGGTGGCCGTGAACTCGCTGCCCTGGTAGTCGCCGTAGGTCTCGACGACCTCGAAGCCGCACCGCGACAGCAGCTCCAGCGCCTCGCGGTAGAACAGGTACCGCAACGTGAACTCGGTCGTCACCCGCCGCGCCGGCTTGTCCTGCCTGGAGACGTCGTAGAAGTACGTCACCGTGGTCCTCTGGTTACCCTGGTCGAACACCTGGGCCTCGAACCAGGATATGATCTCGCCCTGCGTGGTGACCCTCGTCCCGCGATGCCGGACCAGGTGCTCGGGGCGGTCCAATCGGGGGGAGAACACGGCGAAGCTGAGCAGGCCGCCCTCTTCCAGATGCTCCCGCACGTTCAGCAATGCCTTCTCCTGATCGGCCGTAGTGAGCAGATGCAGGAAGGAGTTGAAGGGCATGAAGGCCAGGCGGTACCTGCGGTCCAGCTTGATGTCCCTCACGTCCCCGTGGTGCAGCTCGATCCGCTGCTGCACCTCCGCCCGCTCGAAGCTGACCTTGGTGGTGCAGCGGTCCATCATGGTGGCGCTGCGGTCGATCCCCGTTATCTCGTAGCCGGCCCGGGCGAACGGCACCAGAACGCGCCCGGTGCCGGACATGCACTCCAGCACCGGCCCTCCGGTGCGCTCCGCCAGCTTCAGGTAGAACTCCACATCGTCGTGGAAGTCCTCGTGCCACAGGTCGTAGTACCTGGCGGACGCCTCGTAGGGGTCCAGCATGTCCCTGTCAGCGCTTGTATCCGAAGCGTCGGAGGAGCTCTCTCCTGCTCTTGACGTGTTCATCGTTCTCCACTCCCAATGGGGTCTGTCCGTCCACGACCCCCATGATCCCTCGGCCCAGCTCGGTCTCGGCCACCAGCACCTCCACCTCGTTGGCGGTGGCGCAGAATATCGTGCACACCTCGGGAACGTCCTTCACGGCCCTCATGACGTTGATGGGATAGGCGTCGGCCATCAGGATGATGAAGCAGTGCCCCGCCCCGATGCGCAGGGCGTTCTCCACGGCGGTCGCCTTCAGCGCGTCATCGTTGCCTTCCGCCCTCACCAGCCGGTCGCCCGAGGCCTCGCAGAACGCCAGCCCGAACCGGATGCCTGGGCAGGACGACACCAGCGCCTCGTACAGGTCCTCCGCGGTCTTGATGAAATGGGCCTGGCCGATGATGACGTTCACTTCTGAAGGCTTCTCTATCCTGACGTTGTCGGTGCGCATCGTACCTATCAGGAACAGCCCTCCGCCGAGATAAATATGATTGCCGCCGCCGGCCGAACATCCTTATCATCCTTGACCGCGTTGGGCCCCTCATGTTGTGGGTCGGTCCCGCCGGTTATCCGCCGGGGAGCAAGGGAGGGGTGAACGCCGTGGAACGGACGAAAGCGCTCGGCCTCACCGCGCTCGAGGTCCAGTTCGGGAGGGGGGTCAACCTCACGGACGACAAGGCCGCCGAGATGGGGGCCCGGGCCCGGGAGCTGGGCGTGGCCCTCAGCGTCCACGCGCCCTACTACATCAACTTCAACTCCAAGGATGAGACGGTGGAGAAGAGCCATGACTGGCTCATGCGGTCCCTGCGCGCCGCCGATGCCATGGGCGCCCGCATCGTGGTGGTGCACGCCGCCTCGTACATGGGCTCCACGCCGGAGAGGACCACTGAGAGGGTGATCGAGGCCATGCGCCGTGCCCGCCGGCAGATGGAATCGGAGGGCCTGCGCCCGGTGATTGGCCTCGAGGCCATGGGCAAGACCGCCAGCTGGGGCACGCTGCCCGAGATAGAGGCCGTGCTGGCTGAGGTCGAGGGGGTGGAGCCGGTGCCCGACTTCGGCCACATCCACGCCCGCTTCGGGGGCTCGCTGCGCACCCGGGACGACTTCCGCGAGGTCCTCGACTCCTGCTTTAATATGCACGAGGGGCGGCTGCACTGTCATTTCAGTTGCATAGAGTACACCGCCAAGGGGGAGAAGCGGCACCTGCTGCTCGAGGCCAAGGAGCCCGACTTCGCCATCCTCGCGTCCCTGCTGAAGGACGAGGGGCGGGACGTGACCATCATCTCCGAGACCCCCCGCCCCGGCGGAGGACGCCGTGCGCATGGCGTCCATGCTGGCATGAGCAATTATCATCTTCGTTGACCACTGCGGTAACTATATATTTAAATAGATAGTAAAGGTCGGAAGGCTAGGTCCGGGTGCGTTCAGGTGCAAGAAGACACTTCCGAAACGGGCGAGGAGACCTTCGAGTTCGACTGCCCCGAATGCGGGGCCCACATCATAGGGGAGGCCTCGCACTGCCCCAGCTGCGGCATCGAGTTCGTCATCGAGGAGGTGACCGAGGGCGAGGAGGACGAGGGGGACGAGCCTGACGCCGCCGAGGACGTCGGCACCGAGGATGCCGAGGCGGGCGATCCCCCAGAGGCGGCCGACCCCGAGGCGCTGAAGGAGGAGTTCTCCTCCTTGGTGGACGAGCTGCGCCCTCGGCTGGAGCTTGCCGAGCGCCACGGCGCCGACACGTCGGGCGCGCGCCGCCTGATGGACAAGGCGGTCTCGGCCGGCAAGCGGAGGGACGTGGAAGAGGCTGTGACAGTCCTCAGGGAGTGCCGCTCGGTTCTGGACGCCGAGATCGTCGATAGGCTGGAGCAGGACCTGTGCCACCTGGAGAGCCTGGTGGAGGTGGCCGAGGCCGCCGGCTCGGACGTCGCCGGTCTGCGCGGCACCATAGACAACGCCCGCTCCCTGAAGGAGAGCGGCGATATGGAGGGCGCCTTCCGGGAAGTGGGGAGCGGGGAGAGGATGGCGGAGAAGCTGTCCGGACGCTTCATAGAGGCCAACTCGCTGTACGAGGCGCTGGAGCGCGCCGTGCTGAACGCCGAGCGGTTCTATCTCGATGTCCGGGAGGTACGCGGCCTTCTCAACGAGGCGAGGGAGGCCAAGGAGCGCGCCGACTGGACCACCATGGGCATCCTGGCCAAGAAGGGGAGGGATGAACTGTCGCGCATCCTGCCCGAGCTGATCAGCGCCGAGCTGAGGAGGGCCAAGCAGTCGCTGCTCGACGCCAAGGCCGCCGGCCGGGACGTCTCCTCCATGGTCAAGATCCTGAGGGCCGCCGGGGTGGAGGCCAAGCGGGGACGGTGCGAGGAGGCGCTGGAGCGCCTGGTCGAGTTCCGCGACGAGGAAGAGGCCAGCTGACGCCGCCCCGTGATGCTCGGAAGAAAAGTATAAGATAGGGGTATCGCTTGATGGATTCCCGACGCCACTGTAGCTCAGCGGTCATGCGCTCCGTCCAGGCGCGCATCGCTAAGGAGCGACGGTTTCGTAAACCGTAGGCCGGGGGTTCGATCCCCTCCAGTGGCTCCACCTCTACTTCTTCCTCAGGTGCCGCTGCACCAGTTTGATGGCGCACACGTCGCCGCACATGGAGCAGCCGTCCTCGCCGGCGGTGCTGCCCCGGGCGCGGTACTCCCTCGCCTTGTCGGGATCGAGCGCCTCGCGGTACATGGACTCCCAGTCCAGCTCCCTTCGCGCCTCGGCCATGCGCCTATCGCGCTCGGCCCCCCGGCCCCGGGCCACGTCGGCGGCGTGGGCCGCGATCTTCGACGCGATGACGCCGTCCTTCACGTCCTGCGGCGTCGGTAGCGACAGATGCTCGGCCGGCGTGACGTAGCACAGGAAATCGGCGCCGTGGTAGGCGGCCACCGCGCCCCCTATGGCCGCGGTGATGTGATCATAGCCAGGCGCGACGTCGGTGACCAGGGGCCCCAGGACATAGAACGGCGCGCCGTCGCAGACGCTCTTCTCCAGCCGGACGTTGGCCTCGACCTGGTCCAGCGGGACATGGCCGGGGCCTTCGACCATGCACTGCACCCCCGCCTGGCGGCACCGGCGGACCAGCTCCCCAAGGACGATGAGCTCCTGCACCTGCGCCCCGTCCGTGGCGTCGTGGATGCAACCCGGCCGCATCCCGTCGCCCAGCGACAGCGTGACCTCGTGCTCCTTGGCCAGCTCCAGCAGGTAGTCGAAGTTCTCGTAGTACGGGTTCTCCCTCCTGTTGTGGAGGATCCAGGCGACCAGGAAGGAGCCGCCCCGGGACACCACGTCGGTGACGCGCGGGGAGCGCTTCACCCGTTCCACGACCTCCCGGGTGATGCCGCAGTGGACGGTCATGAAGTCGACGCCGTCCTTGGCGTGCTGCACGAAGCCGTTGAACATGTCGTCCTCGTCCATGTCCACCACCGCGCTCTTCCTAGCCATCGTCAGGCCGATCTGGTAGATGGGGACCGTGCCCACCGGCATGTCCGTGGCGCTGATGATGCGCCGCCTGATGGCGTCTATGTCCCCGCCGGTGCTGAGGTCCATGATGGCGTCGGCCCCGTAGCGTCGGGCGATCTCCACCTTCTCCAGCTCCTCCTCCAGCTCCACCCGGTCGCGGGAGGTGCCCACGTTGACGTTGATCTTGACTCCCAGCCCTTCGCCGATGCCGCACGGCCTGGGCGAGTGCACGGGGTTGAAGGGGACCACCACCCGTCCCGCCTCTACGCGGCGGCGCAGTAGGTCCATGTCCACGCCCTCGCTCCTGGATATCTGCTTCAGAAGGTCCGTCGAAACGCCCATTTCGCTCATCTCGCTCCCTTGGTCCTAACCCATCAAGCTAGAAAGACCCTTGCCCGCACGAGGGATTTTTATTGGAACGATCCAATCGCCGTCGGAGACGCTCCGATAATGGTGCCTCCGAAGGGCCTTCCGCTTATATAGCCAGTATGCCTAGAAGTCTATTAATACTTAGAAGCCTTACCCCGGGGTGTAGAGACAGCGTAAGGGATGCGCTCAATTTAGTGGCAAAGATCGAGGTCGGTTAGCCGACCTGCCCGTACCGCATCCACGTTCCAAGAGGTATGATCCAATGGAGGACAGCAATTACAGTGCGGATAACATCCAGGTCCTTGAAGGGCTGCAGGCCGTGAGGAAGCGGCCCGGCATGTACATCGGCAGCACCGACTCAAGGGGCCTGCATCATCTGGTCTACGAGGTAGTGGACAACAGCATCGACGAAGTGATGGCTGGCTACTGCACGGAGATCGGCATCACGATCAACAAGGACGGCAGCTGCACGGTGTGGGACAACGGACGAGGGATCCCGACCGGCATGCATGAGAAGTACCAGAGGCCAGCGGTGGAGCTGGTCGTCACCACCCTGCACGCCGGCGGCAAGTTCGACCGCAAGAGCTACAAGGTCTCGGGCGGCCTGCACGGCGTGGGGCTGAGCGTGGTCAACGCCCTGTCCCTGTACCTGGAGACCACGGTCTGCCAGCAGGGCAAGGTCCACTCCATGCGATGCGAGAGGGGCATTATGACCTCCCCCTTGAAGGTGATCAAGACCACCGATAGGACGGGGACGAGACAGCACTTCATGCCCGACCCCGAGATCTTCGAGGACGTGACCTTCGACGCCGATGTGCTGGCGCACCACTTCCAGGACCTGGCGTACCTGAACCGGGGAGTGAAGATCACCTTCCGCGACCTCCGGGAGGGGAAGGAGCGGGAGGAGATCTTCCACGCCGAGGGCGGCATCGTGGAGTTCGTCGAGCACCTCAACAAGTCCAAGGTGGTCATGCACGAGAAGCCCATCTACCTGACGTGCGAGCGCGACGACGTGGTGGTGGAGGTGGCCATGCAGTACACCGACGCCTATTCCGAATCGGTGTTCTCGTACGTCAACAACATCAACACCATCGAGGGCGGCACGCACGTCATGGGCTTCCGGGCGGCCCTCACCAGGGCGATGAACGATTACGCCCGGGCCAACAAGCTCCTCAAGGACAACGACGAGAACCTCAGCGGCGAGGACGTCCGCGAGGGCCTCACGGCCATCCTGAGCCTGAAGATACCTGAGCCCCAGTTCGAGGGACAGACCAAGACCCGGCTGGGCAACAGCGAGATCAAGGGCATCATGGAGTCATGCGTGAACGAACGCTTCAGCACCTTCCTGGACGAGAACCCCAAGGTCGCCGAGGCCTGCGTCAGAAGGGGCATACTGGCCTTCCAGGCCCGGGAGGCGGCCAAGAAGGCCCGCGAGCTCACGAGGCGCAAGGGCCTGCTGGAGGGCGGCGGCCTGCCGGGAAAGCTGGCCGACTGCCAGGAGAAGGACGCATCCAAGTGCGAGCTGTACATCGTGGAGGGAGACTCGGCCGGTGGGAGCGCCAAACAGGGGCGCGACCGCGTGTTCCAGGCCATCCTGCCGCTCCGGGGAAAGATCCTGAACGTGGAGAAGGCCCGGCTGGACAAGATCCTCAAGAACCAGGAGATCAGGAACCTCATCACCGCCATCGGAGGCGGGGTGGGGCCCGACTTCGACATCGAGAAGGTGCGCTATCACAAGATCATCATCATGACCGATGCCGATGTGGACGGCGCCCACATCAGCACGCTGCTGCTGACGCTGTTCTTCCGCTACATGCGGCAGCTCATCGACGCCGGCTACGTCTATCTGGCCATGCCCCCGCTGTACAAGGTGGCCAAGGGCGGGAAGGAGATCTACGCCTACGACGAGAGGGAAAGGGAGGCGGCCCTGGAGCAGCTGGGCAAGGGCGCCACCGTCCAGCGGTACAAGGGCCTGGGCGAGATGAACCCGCAGCAGCTGTGGGACACCACCATGGACCCGGCCACCCGCATGGTCAAGAAGATCACCATCGAGGACGCCATGAGGGCCGACGAGCTGTTCACGATACTGATGGGGGACCAGGTGGAGCCCCGGCGGCAGTTCATAACCACCCATGCCAGGGAGGTCCAGAACCTGGACATCTGAGGTGATTTCACATGACCGATGAAACTCAACACGATAACAACGAAACGAACGAGAGCGCGCCGAAGCGCGAGATAATGAGGCCAATCGAGCAGGAGATGAAGAAGTCCTACATCGATTACTCCATGAGCGTCATCGTCGGCAGGGCGCTGCCGGACGTCCGGGACGGCCTGAAGCCGGTCCACCGGCGCATACTGTACTCGATGTGGGACATGGGCCTCATGTCGAACAAGCCTCACAAGAAGAGCGCCAGGGTCGTCGGTGAGTGCTTCGTGGCCGGAACCCGCGTTCTCACTGAGAGAGGACTGATCCCCATCGAGGAGGTCGGCATTGGCGAGAAAGTGTACACGCAGAGGGGCATGTCCACCGTCACTGAGCTCTACGAGATGCCGAAGAGGGACCTGCTCAGGATCGAGCTGGAGAATGGACTCGCCGTCACGGTGACTCCCTCTCAGCCCCTCAAAGTTCTCGACCGAGGACTTAATTACAAGTGGAAGGAGGCCAAGGACATCACCTCCGACGACTTCGTGGTGATGCGCCTCGACTATCCGGATGACCTGCCATATGTCGAACTGCCCGATCACAAAGGGCGGAAGATGAGGCTGGACGAGAACATCGCGTTTCTAATAGGCCAGTTCCTATCCAACGGACACATCGAGGCTAACTACGGTAAGGCAGGTGGCAAGGGACGCTTCAATTTCGAATCGTCTTCCAACGATGTCATCGAGAAGATTCGGGAGTGTCTTCTGGAAGCCTTTGGGTACGAAGCTACGATTGAAGGCAAAAGCTCTACGACGACTGGGGAGCTGCTCCCATACAGCCAGATAATGAATCGTATCAGGATCAACCGCAAGGAGATCAATGACTTCCTTGCCGCAGCTCTGGGCATCGATGCGACCTGGAAGTCTGCGACCAAGAGGATCCCCGAAGCCTTCTTCCGATCGCCCAAGTCGGTCCAGGCCGCCCTGCTCTCTGGCATGATAGATGGTGATGGGTCGGTGCATCAGACGCGCAGCACCGTTACCTATGCCACAATATCAGAGAATATGGCCGATGACATCCAGCTGATGATGCAGCACCTGGGGGTTCCAAGTCATCGCTGCATACAGAGGAAGTCGAACGATTTTCATCTGTACGAAGGAAGTATGATCATCGGCAAATCCCCCCCTCTATGCGATAGAGGTGCATGGTAGGTTCGCAAAGAAGCTGGCTGGATTACTTTCTTTGTCTCATCCGGAGAAGCGCGAGCGTCTCGAAGCGCTAAAGGAAAGGTTCAACGATCCCACGGTCTTCGATAGGATTCCTTATGCATCCGAGGCGGTGTTCGACGATCTTTCTGAACATCATATCGGAAGTGGATGGTATCTAGATACCGACGGCCACAAGTTCCGCAGTGGCATCGCATATCCCAGCGGTACTAAGATTCGTTACTCTTCCGACCTTAGGGAGCGCCCGCTTGGCCGTACCCAATTGGTCGACTGGGGCATCCAGTCAAAGCTGCATCGCATCGGCTCCAAGCTAGCACCGATCATTGATGACATCCTCGAGAACAACACCTACTTCATGCAGGTGAGGAAGGTCGAGGCGGCTCCGGCAGAGCATACATATGACCTACAGGTCGCCGGAGCGCACGAGTTCGTTGCGAACGGGATAATCGGACACAACTGCCTTGGGAAATATCACCCGCATGGTGACGCCTCTGTCTACGACGCCATGGTCCGCATGGCCCAGGACTTCTCCCTGCGCTACCCGCTGGTCAGCGGCCACGGCAACTTCGGCAGCGTGGACGGCGACTCGGCGGCGGCCATGAGGTACACCGAGTGCCGGATTGAGAGCCTGGCGGAGGACATGTTGAAGGACATCGACAAGGACACCGTGGACTGGGTGGACAACTTCGACAGCTCCCTCAAGGAGCCGTCGGTGCTCCCGGCCATGGTGCCCAACCTTCTGGTCAACGGCTCATCGGGCATCGCCGTGGGCATGGCGACCAACATACCGCCCCACAACCTGCGGGAGGTGTGCGACGCCCTGGTGCACCTGATCGACCACCCCTCGGCCGACACCCTGGACCTGATGAGCTTCATCCGCGGCCCCGACTTCCCCACGGGCGGCATCATATACGGTACCAACGGCATCGTGGAGGCGTACTCCACCGGCCGCGGGCGGCTGAAGGTGCGCGCCCGCACCAGCTTCGAGGAGCATGAGGGAAAGAAGCGCATCATCGTCCATGAGATCCCCTATCAGGTCAACAAGGCCAACCTGGTGGAGAGCATAGCCGACCTGGTCAAGGACAAGAAGGTCGAGGGCATCACCGACCTGAGGGACGAGAGCGACCGCGACGGAATGCGCATCGTCATCGAGCTGCGCAAGGACGTGCTGGAGGAGATCATCCTCAACCAGCTTCTCCAGCACACTCAACTGGAGATAACGTTCGGCGTGATCAACCTGGCCCTGGTCGACGGCCAGCCCAAGGTGCTCACCCTGCAGGAGATGCTGCAGGCCTACCTGGACTACCGCCGAACGGTCGTCACTAGGCGCACCGAGTACGAACTGCGCAAGGCGCGGGAGAGGCACCACATCCTGATCGGACTGATCAAGGCGGTGGACGCCATCGACGACGCCATCCGCATCATCCGCGGGGCGGCCAACACCGAGGAGGCCCGCAACGGCCTCATGGCGCGCTTCGAGCTGGACGAGATACAGGCCAGGGCGATCCTGGAGATGCGGCTGCGCGCCCTCACCGGGCTGGAGATAGAAGAGCTGCGCAAGGAGTTCGCCGAGATCGAGGAGAAGATACGCGCGCTGCAGGAGGTCCTCGCGGACGACGCCAAGATCATGGCCATCATAAGGCAGGAGCTCCTGGAGATCAAGGAGCGCTATGGCGACGAGCGCCGGACCGAGATTCTCATCGACGAGGGCGAGCTGGACATCGAGGACCTCATCCCCAACGAGCAGATGGTCATCATGATCTCCAGCGATGGCTACATCAAGCGGCTGCCGCTCGACACCTACAAGAAGCAGCACCGCGGAGGCCAGGGGCTGCTGGGCATGGAGACCAAGGAGGAGGAGCACGTGGTCGACATGTTCGTCACCATGACGCATAACAACCTCCTCTTCTTCACCGACCGGGGGCGGGTGTACCAGCTTAAGGCGTACCGCATCCCGGTGGCCGGCCGCCATTCCAAGGGCCGGCCGATCGTGAACCTCCTCCCCCGGCTGGAGGAGGGCGAGAGGCTGGAGGACAACATCTCGATCGCCTCCTTCGACGACGACCTCGACCTGGTGTTCGCCACCCGACGCGGCATCATCAAGCGCACCTCGCTGTCGGAGTACCGCAACATCCGCGCCAACGGCATAATCGCCATCAACCTGATGGAGGGCGACGAGCTGGTCGAGACCAGGGTGGCCAGGCAAGGCTCGGAGATCGTGCTGGCCTCCCGCAGCGGCCAGGCGGCGCGGTTCGATGTGGCCGAGGTCCGCTCGGTGGGCCGCGCCTCCATCGGCGTCAGGGGCATGCGCCTGGACGAGGGCGACGAGGTGGTCAGCATGGCGGTGGTCACGACCGAGGACAAGCTGCTCACCATCACGGAGAACGGTTTCGGCAAGACCTCGCTCGTTTCCGACTATCGGAAGACGCACCGCGGGGGCAAGGGCGTCATAACCATCAGGACCAACGAGCGCAACGGCGGAGTGGTCTCCGTGCGAACGATATCGGACGATGACCAGCTCCTCATCACCACCGTCCAGGGCAAGGTCATCCGGGTCGCCGCCAAGGAGATCCGGACCATGGGGCGCTCCACGCAGGGAGTTAAGATAATGGACCTGGCGGAGGGCGACCGGATCACTGCCGTAGCAAGGCTGGCAGGCGCTAGCGAGGAGGAGAAGATCGTCCGGACCGAGGTGCACGAGAGCGAAGTGATGGGAGGTCTCAGCGAAGATATCGAGGAGTGAGGCCGCCCGGGGGGCCCGCCCCCCCCAAAATCGTTTCCTGTTCTTTATATCGAAGGTTTTTTAATTGTCCTTTGAATTAATTTTGCGCGCTCAGGAGGTATGAAGAACGCTCAGGGACTCAATCCCGGGCCTCGACCGGATCATGCGTTCGGACATCGAGGCGCCGAAGGTCATTCTGGTCACCGGCCCGCCCGGCTCGATGAAGACCAGTTTCTGCTATTCCGCCATGACCAGGTATCTGGAGAAGAGCGGGGAGATGGGACTGTACATCACGCTGGAGGAGACGGCGGAGAGCCATCTCAACAACATGAGCGGCCTGGGCATGGGTGTCAGCCCCAACATCGAGATCTCCGACCTGACCGACGTCCGGGAGCTGGACGGCCTCATCGAGGAGGAGCGGCCCACTGATTACATCCAGTTCATCGAGCAGACGATCGCCTACTTCCAGCAGAAGCATGGGGAGCGCTTCACCATGGTGACGCTGGACTCGTTGGGCGCGCTGTACTCGCTCATGGACAGCGGGGAGAACATGCGCAAGAGGATGTTCTATTTCTTCAAGAACCTCCGCGAGCAGAACCTGGTCGCCTACATCGTCATGGAGCGCGCCCTGGGAGGTCCGTCGGACCTGTTGGGGAACGAGGGCTTCCTAGTGGACGGGATCATCGAGCTGGGCGTGGACAGCTCCTCCGGCAAGACGACCCGGTTCGTAAGGGTGGAGAAGATGAGGGCGTGCAAGCACAGCATGGAGAAGCATACCATGGAGGTCGGGGACGAGGGGCTGACCGTCTTGGGCCCCACCCTCGGCTAGAAATCTATTTGTTCGCACTTATCAATGACCGTCAGACTTGGCTGTGCGGGGGTGAGCTAGATGTCCGCTGAAGAGGTTCCGATCTGGGATGTGATTGAGGAGTTCAAGGAGAAGGTCCTTGCTCAGGAGTCCGAGATAAAGAAGAGACAGGATGCCGTGGAGGCCCTGCAGTCCGAACTGGAGGAACTGAAGGCATCCCTGGTGGAGAGGTCCGAGGGCCTCGCGGCCAAGGAGAAGGAGGTCGATGGCCGGCTGGCCGAGCTGGAGCCTCGTGAGGCCTATATCGCCGACAGGGAGCTCCGCCTCAAGGAGCAGGAGCGGGACCTCAGGCGCAGGGAGGAGGAGGTCCTCGCCGCCCGCGAGGAGCTGGAGAGGCGGCAGGCGGAGATCACCAAGCGCGAGGATTCGCTGATCGCGCTCTACGAGCGAAGCGCAAGCTATGAGGCCGCCGCCCGAGAGATAAGCGCCCGGATCGAAGCGGCCGAGACCAAGGCCCTCGAGGACGAGGCCCGCCTGCGGAAGATGCTGGAGGACGTCGCCGCGATGAGGGAGGACCTGTTGGCCAGGGAGAAGGCACTGGCCGATCAGGAGGAGCTCCTGGCCGAGGGCCGGAAGATCGTCGCCGAGGAGCAGAAGCGTTACCTGTCGTGGGAACGGCAGCTCAACGAACGCGAGATATCGATGAGCCGCCGCGAGAGGTTCATGTCGGGCGAGACGGCGGACGAAGAGGTCCCTGAGGAGCCGGCGGTGGAGCCCCAGGCGTCCGAAGCGATCGAGGAGGTCGAGGAGCCTTCCGAAGCGCCCGAGCCAGGTGTGCCCTCGGTGGACCAGCCGGAGGAGGACGAGCCGGAAACGCCGATCTTCAAGGCCGAATCGGTCGAAGAGGAGCCAGAAACGCCTGTCTTTAAAGCCGAAGCGATCGAGGACGAGCCGGAGACGCCTGTGATCAAGGCCGAAACGGTCGAAGAGGAGCCGGAGACGCCGATCATCACGGCAGGGGACGCAGCTCTCGAGGAGGCCGAGGCCCCGGTGGTCGAGGACGAGCCAGATGAGCCGGTCGCCAAGGACGAGCCCGAGGGCGAGCCAGAAACACCGGTGTTCCGAGCGGCCGAGAATGAGTCCCCGGAGCCGGTCAACGACAAGAAGCCTGGGGCCAAGAGGACCGTTTCCATAAAGAAGGTCATCAAGCGGAAGTGACCTTCAGAGCGGTCTCATTTGCCAGTCTTATGCGGCCTGACCGGAAGTGTATCTGGCAAGTGTGAATTAAATCAATAGATTAAAATATCCAGGATTCGGTATTCGCCTGCTATTTCGTTCAGTTAGGGCAAGTGGTGGGTTTATGGCGGATCGAATTCAACTTCGAAGAGCAGCCAGCGTTCTCGTGGCGATCAGCGTGGTACTGTCCTCGTTCACCGGGTTCCTGATATTCGTGGTGGGCGACACAGGGCAGGCCACATCGTTCGAGGAAACGGGCGACATGTACATAGGCGAGGAATATGATGATCCGTACAAGCACGTCCAGGCGTTGCCGCTATCTGGTGATCTATATGTCCGAAGCGGCGGGCTGCTCATAGTCGAAGGCGGCTCGCTGGAGTTCATACAACGCTATGTCGAACCCGGCCATCCCGCCAACAGGGTCTCTACCATTGTCATCGAGGATGGGGGCAAGCTCGTCCTGAGGAACGCCACCCTCGCCGCCCGCATCATCGATGTGGAGAACGCTCTGCCAAGCCTTGGTATCATGGTCCGCAATGGGGGGGTGTTCGAGGCCTATGACTCCACCATCATAGCGTCCGGCCATCTCGTTGTAGACGACTCCACTTTCAACCTCACCCGTTCCAAGGTCATCGGCCCCAACACCGATGATGTAGAGGGCTATTGTGACCAGGGACACTTCCCCATGACAGATTTCGATGACTCTCTGGTCATGCTGTTCATGTCCTCCCGTGTCAACCTGATCAACTCCAGTATCGAGAACGTCTTCGAGTCGGACAATGAAGATGGCTCGAACATGTTCAGCCACAACTATGGCTTCGTGAGTGACGCCAACGCCGCCAACGGAACCCGGGTGGGGGCTAGCTACCTATTCTACCGCATGCCGTCCGCCATCGCCAATGACGGCCCGACCGGGTCACTGGACGATCTATTGAAGGATGATAAGAAGAGCTACATCATCGACGCGCAGGAAAAACTATGGCTCGACGGCTTTGACGTCGCGGGCATGATGTTCTCGAGCGATGATGACGTCGAACTGAAGCTCAACATCGAGTACATCACCCGACCCGCGTATGATCCCGCCGACCTCACTGTCAACTACATGTTCCGCAATGGTGTCTGGGCCGATACTGGAATGGAGCTTGAAGCGACCCCTGTGGACCCGGTCAATGGAGTGCCGCAGCAGAGGACGGCCACCTGGACACTCCCTTCAATGTCTGCTCAGGACCTGCACGGGCTCAACGTCGAGATTGATAACGCGGGAGCAGGCACGATCGAGGTGGACAGGATATGGGTCAGCATCGCCATCACTCTCGATACCTACCGCAACATTACACTGGCCGGCAAAACCGACTTCACTGCCGTGGACACCTTCATCGGCATCGACCAATCCAATGATGCGCAGAATAAGAACCGGATGGTTCTGATGGATGATTCCCAGGCCTATCTGTACGGCATCTACATAGATGGCGAGGATACACCAAACACCCCGTCAGAACGCGAGTACCCCTTTGTCATGGTGAGCACGACCTTCCAGGCGACGCCTGGCGCAATAGGGAAAAATGATGACACCAACGAACTAATAGGTAACACCACTCGCCTCAGCGATGCCAGGACATATACTGTCGAACCAAATGAGGTAATGCATCTAACTGGGTTTGAGACAGTCGGAATTCGCGGAACTGTCTTGGATGCGAAAGTGTCTTTTAATTATCTCGTCAATTCGATACCATACTCTCAGGACAACTATATCCAGTGGTCTGTCGGCGATAATTTCCAAAATTCGCCGATAAATCCAACTGCTGAAACATTAATCCACCTTCTTAGATCCTTTAGTCTATACTCTCTCGGCCCAAGGGATATGGCCAGCATCAACGAGCTGAACATACAGTTCGTTAATGGTGATCCGAGCATCGAAATTGAGTTCGACAAGATTTGGCTTGACATCACTATCAGCCCCACCATCTACATCTATCGCTGGGCCGACATCACTGTCACGGACAGCATAGGCCAGCTGGTCAGTGGAGCAGAGATCAGCGCCAATCTCCAGTCCACGGGCGTAGAAGCATACTACTATACTGCTGAGGGAATCCAGGACCATCCGGCCGATGAGGTACTGAGGTATCTCGGCAAGACCGCTGACGATTTCAACGTGACTGGAATTGATGGAAAGGTCAGGATACCGTACCTGTCCGAGATCAGGAACCTTCGAGTTAACAACCCCTATCTCAACATGACCTACCGGGCCGAGGTCGCATTCGAGAGCGACCTATGGGGAGATCACAGCAAGCAGCTGTTCATAGTGTTCCAGACCTACATGGCCCTCTCTGAGGAGAGCGCTTCCAGGGAGTTCATTGTGGTTCTGGACAACCTGCTCATTCGTCTTCCTGACCTGTCCATAGCTTCAGGCGACATCAGCTTCAGCCCCAAATACGTGACATATGGCAGTGATGTCATCGTCCACATATACATCAGGAACCTGGGCAAAATCGTCGCCACTAATGTTCTGGTGGAGGCTTATGATGGTGACAAGCTACTTGGCATGACCTCCGTAGATGTGGCAGCATCCGACTCGGCGATTACTTCCATCACCTGGAACACGGGGGACCGCGCCGGTGAGTATCCGATAACCATCGTCATTAACCGGGAGCGGACGTTGCAGGAGTCCAACTATCTCAACAATGAAGCCTCTAAGAACATCACCGTCAGTGTCCCCATCAGTGATGAGGATTTCGTCATCGGCGGTCCCAAGTATCCGACCATGAACGTCACTGGCCCCCTTGACATCAGTTCAAATATCAAGATCATAGGGGACGGCCGGCTGACCATGAACGGTGGGACCCTCAGGATCCTCCAGGCGGGCAGCAGCAACTTTGCCCTTACCATATCGGGCGAGGGGACGCTGGAGCTGCTCAATGGCGCGGCCTTCACCACCAGCACCACCGCAACAATGTTCCTGAACGAGAGCGCCACGCTCCTAGTGCGTGATTCAAGCATACGCCTGCCGGTCACCCTGGCGGCGGAGGGCGACTCGGAGCTGACATTCATCAACGCGGTTATTGACTCGACTTTGGAGTGCTCCGCCAGCTCTCGCGCGACGGTGGACTCGACCAACTCGACATTCAGCAAGCCATGGACCGGGTTCGGGGGGGACGCGGTCGCTCATCTGACCGATGTCGCCATCCCGGCGATCGATCCCAAACAGAACGCTAAGGTCTACGTCTACGGCTGGCTGGGTGTGACGGTGCGGTCCGGCGCTCACGCCATCGTGGGGGCTAGCGTCACGATGAGCTACTCGAAAGCAGCTCCCGACGGCATACCCGGACAGCAGAGCGGCGTCACCGGCGATAACGGAAACGTCCTGTTCAAGGTCCTGCGCAGCAAGCTGACCCAGGGCAATATCGAGAACATGGGCAGCGTGATGATCAAGGCTAGCTACACCTTCAACACCGTCGTCTATCACGATGACGTTTCCCGGAACCCAGATGGCGTCACGTCGGTCCGATCGGAGCCTACAGCGCGCCCCTGACACGTGGCACCATCCCCGCCTCTCTGGCCATCAGCGACCTGAAACCAGACCTCGAGGTCACTATCATAAGCCTATCTCCGACGTCGAGGGTGGCGGACAGCGAGAACGTGCTGGTCACCGCAACCATCGCCAACCTCGGAGGCGTGGCGGCCTCCAACGTCCCGGTGCAATTCCATCTGGGCGTCACGACCCCCCGATCGAGCTATTCGGTTACCATACCCTTCATCGCCGCGGGGGGCAGCGCTCAGGTGAGCGGTCAGCTGATCGCGAAGATATCCGCTGGCGTAATCGAGGATGACCAGACCGTCACCGTCATCGTGAACCCCAACAATTCTATCGCCGAGTTCGACCATGATAACAACCAGTTAACCCAGGCCATCACCGTGGTCAAGGGGCTTCCTAACATCGTGTTACCCGGATCGCTCCTGGTATTCAAGGACGATACCTCCGTTGACGACGCCTCGGTAGGCGAGACGGTGGAGATATCCACTATTGCGAGGAACAGCGGAACTCTTTCCGCCTACGACGTACTCTTTGTATTCTACGCAGAGGACCTAGAGGGAAAGAGGATCGAGCTCGGAAGGTTGATCAGGCACCTCGGCAGCGGGCAGGATATCCATCTGAACTTAACCTGGACGGTAAATGTGACCATGGGAGGCTACATCCTGGGAATCATTGCCGACCCCGACAATGTGGTGGAGGAGATGAACGACGACGATGACGAGGTGTTCGCCCCGTTCATCGTTGACGCTCCTAACACCAAGATAGTTCTGAACCCCTTATCAGGGGTGACGTACGAGCCGGGAAAGTCTATCTTCGTCAGCGGAACGGTGACCAACCGAAACACCACCAAGCCCGTGTCCGGCGCCACCGTGGAGGTGTGGCTGGAGATGAACGGCCAGAGGATCGGAGTACCGGCCACTGGGACCACGGCGACGGACGGAACGTTCGGGATATCCCTGCACCTGAGGCAGGGCCTGGACGGCCAATACCTCGTCTATGCCAACGCAAGCATCGGAGGCAAGTCGGAGGTAACGAACGGCATCATCCAGGTCAAGGCACCCTCCGAGGGAGGCATCCCATGGTACGTGTACCTGCTGATCTTCGCCCTGGTATCGGCCGTCATCATCGCCTTCTCGGCGTACCTGTACAAGTATGGCCTGGGCCGGATGGTGGAGTGCGGCGAATGTGCCGCCCTGATCCCGGAGGCGTCCAAGCGCTGCCCCAAGTGCGGCGTGCAGTTCGAGCCCGGCACCGCCAAGTGCAGCGAGTGCAGCGCCTGGATACCGTCCAACTCCACGCAATGTCCGGAGTGCGGCACCAAGTTCATCACCGAGGCCATCAAGGAAGAGGAGGACGCCTACATCAAGAGGATGAGGGAGCAGTACGAGGCCTACGTGGAAACGTACCGCGAGGAGGCCAAGTTGGAGATGGGCAGGAAGTACACCGATGCCAGGTTCCCCAACTGGTGGAAGAAGCACTCCGCCTTCATCTCCTTCGAGCAGTGGCTGTCCCAGGAGGAGGCGAAGCTCAAGTCCGGAGGCACCCTGTGCCCCGTGTGCGGCATCCACAACCCCCGCGGCTCCCCCATCTGCCAGAAGTGCGGCAGCACCCTGGAGGTGCCCAAGGCGGTCGGCAAGATGCCTGACGAGCCGGCCAAGGATGCGCCTCCCCGCAAGCCTCTCAGGAGGATGATCGTCCGCCGCCCGGTGCCCGGAACGGGCAAGGACAAGCCCGCGTCCCCCGAGGCAAAGGCAGAGGGTGAGGCCCCGAAGGCCGACCCCAAGGCCGCCGAGGAGGGCGCGGACAAGTCCGCTTCAGGGCCTGCCGGGGAGCCCTCGGACGAGGCCCCCAAGCCATAAACCCCTTTAAACCTCCCTTTTTTGAACAACACCGTGGACAACGAGCACCCTATCGTCTCTAGAACGAGGGCAACGACCGCCTTGGAATCCGGAGGGAGGCGCTCGCCATCACTCTGACATCTTGGAGCGGACCTCTTGCATGACCTTCTCCGGGTCCTTGTAGTACGCGGAGACGATCTTGGCCACCTGACGGTAGTTGCTCACCCCGGACCTCATCATGTACTCCAGGATGTCTATGCGCCTCTTCACCTCGCGCTCCATCTCACGCGGGCTCCAGTTGCGGACCGCCCTGACCTTCTCGTACACGTAGGAGTGACCGGAGTAGGTGAACGAGTCGTCGGCGGGGTTCCAGTAGAACACCGAGTTGGTGATGAGCTCCCCGGTCTCGGGGTCCATCCCCACCAGCTCGGTGAGCGCCTTGACCCGACGGGTCATCTTGGTGCCCACCTTGACCTGTCCCTGCAGCAGGACCAGGTCCAGCGAGGACAGCAGCGCCCGGGGCAGATTGATGGGGTCGTTCTCCAGCCTGTGCACCATGGACTGCACGTCCTCGGCGTGGAACGTCGAGTACGAGATGTGGCCGGTGGCCATGGCCTGGAAGACCACATATGCCTCCTTGCCTCGCACCTCACCGACCATCAGGTACTGCGGCCTCTGTCTCAGGGCCGCGGTCAGCAGGTCGAACATGTTTATGGTGCCGCTGTTGCTGCCCCCGCCCGAGAAGCCTTCCCTGGTCAGCCCGGGGATCCAGTTCTCGTGGGGCAGGTTCAGCTCCCTCGTGTCCTCGATGCTGACGATCTTCATCTGAGGGGGGATGAAGAGCAGTATGGCGTTGAGCGTGGTGGTCTTTCCGGACGCGGTGCCGCCGCACACCATCATGGAGGAGCCGAACTCCACCGAGATCCACAGGTATGCCATCATCTCGGTGTTGAGGGTCTTGAAGCGGATGAGGTCCACTGGCGTGAACGGATTGTCCTTGAACCGGCGGATGGTGAACGAGGAGCCGCGCTTGGTGACATGCTTTCCCAGGGTGGCATTGAGCCTGGAGCCGTCCGGGATGGTGGCGTCCAGCAGGGGATCGGCCACCGAGATGTGCTTGCCGCACTTCTGGGCCAGCCATACCACGTACTCGTCCAGCTCCCGCTCGTCCTCATAGACGACATTGGTCTGGATGCTCCCGTACTTGCGGTGGTAGATGTACAGCGGGATGCCGACGCCGTCGCAGGAGCAGTCCTCGATGTTGGGGTCGATCATCATCACGTTGATGGCCCCGTATCCGATGAAGTCCCTGCGAAGATAGTAGAGGATGCGCTCCCTGGAGATGGGCTGGAGGGTCAGGCCGAGCTTGTTCATCAGCTTGTCAGCGGCCTTGTTGAGCACCTCCTTGCGATGCTCCGGGCTGGGGTCGGAGGAGAGGTTCAACGAGACTATCAGGGCCTTCTTCAGCACGTCCAGGAGGTTCAGTTCGTCCTCGGTCAGCTTGGGCTCGATGACCTCATAGAGATACTCGCCCGCCACGCTGTCGTAGGTGATGCGGGAGTACGCATAGTTCTCCTCGATCGCTGAGATCTCCACCTCCTCCACGGTGGGCGAGGTGATGCGCGGGATCTCGGTGATGGGTTTCCCGTCCACCTTGCTGCCGTACGGCAGGCGCACGCGCAGAGGACGGTTCTTGATCCGAAGCAGGAAGGCGAGATAGCGCTGCGTGAGCGTCAGCTTCTCGTTCTCCTCGGTGTCGTCCTCGAACAGGGGTTCGATCTCATCGAAGGTCCTGGCAGCCTGCATCAGATCAACCTCGTTCCTATGAACCCGATCACCAGCATGATGAAGCTGTGTCGTAGCCCGTTCGGTATCTGCCCGTCCTGCAGCACCCCTGCCAATATGCCGTCGCCGAAGGGTGGATGACCACCGACAGCACCAGGAGCGTCTGCACGACGGGGATGACGTCCGTCTGGATGGTGACCATGGAGCCTCCGGCCCCTGCCTTTTCGGTGGCATCCGCCACCTGGGAGCCTGCCTCCATCATCTTGGGAAGGAAGGTGGTGTTCAGGATGAATATGGTGGCGATGAACACCGCGAACGCGACGTATATGACGACCGTGTAGGTGGCCATCGATATGGCCCTCTCGTTCTGGTTCAGCATCGCCTCCCGGGCGTCGTGCGCCACCATGGTGAGCACGTCCGCCACGTTGCCGCCGGCGTCGTTGGCCTTGATGATGATGCTCGTCATCCGGCGGACCAGCGGGGTGTCGACGCGGTCGGCGAACAGCCGCATGGCGTCCGAGGCGGGGACCCCCCAGTCGATCTGCGAGGCCATGCGCCGGATCTCCGGGGTCAGGCTGCCGTAGCGTCCCTTGGAGGCGGCCTTGATGGCCTGCGACAAGGTCATGCCGAACCGGCCCGCCTCCGCCACGTCGCGCAGGAACTCGGGAAGACGCTTCTCGATGTCGCGGACCTTCTTCATCTGGTATGTCCTATAGAACCCATAGGGGCCGGACAAGGCCATGAGGCCGAAGAACAGGTAATCGACCCACTCCCCTGGCAGATCGAGGCCGCCGATGGCGTCGATGAACCCCATGGCGAATATCAGGGCAGCGATCGCCGTGCCGGCGATGAGTATGGTCTTGCCATGGTCGAGGCGATTGATGCTCAGTTGGTTCAGGTCGATGATGTCCTCGGTCATAGCCACCTCAGAACGACGACTCCTTGGTCGTATTCCATACGAAGAAGATGAAGCCGAACTGGGAGAACGGCACCATCAGGGCGACCACCATCTCTAGCAGCAGTACGGTCATGGCGGGGCTCCCGCCTCCCCCGGGCACTATGGCCATGATGGCCATGATCACCACCAGGAAGAGGGGGAAGGCCACCACCACCGTCACGAAGGTCTCGGCCATCAGTCCCAGGGTCTCCAGCTGGGAGCGCATGTCCAGCTTGGCCTCCTTCTCGAACTGCTCGGCCTTCTGCAGGAAATAGGGCTTCAGCTGACCGCCCGAGGTCGAAGTGGTCACCACGCCCTGCAGGAACTCCTGGAACTTGATCGATGGTGTCCTCTGCGCGGCGCGATTGATCGCCGTGAGGATATCGATGCCCAACAGCTCGCTGTCACGGGTGATCCATTCCGCCTCGTTCTTGATCTCGCCATAGATCTCCTGCCTGGCCAGCTCCTTGAAGATGACATCGATGTTGACATCGGCGGATGCCATGGCGGAGATGAAGCTCATGGCCGCCCCTATGCGCTTGTCGATGTCCCTGCCTCTCGTCTTGGCCTTGGACGATGGGATGGACAGGAGCACTCCGAAGGTCATCAGTGGCGGTAGCATGACGATGAGGATGAAGAACACCATCGCCAAGCCCACTGGCACATGGAGCAGCGCCAGCATGGTGCCGCCGAGCAGCAGGGCGATCGCCAGGAACGCCCCCAGCACGAGGAGGGTGGTGGTCCATACGTACGCGATGTACTCCTCCGCCCTCATGCGCATCTGGGCCTGCTGAAGCTGCAGCTCCAGGCGGGGATTGGGCTTGGACCGCAGCATGACCGCCCTGCCCATGAGCTTCCAGCAGAACATCTGGTAGTTGGTGAGCTCGATGTACTTGGGGAGCGTTCCCTTGGGGAGCTTGATGACGTGGGGGGCCCAGTCCTCGTTCTTCTCCTCCACCTGCTTGGTCTTGAGATAGCCCTTCTTGCGGGTATCCAGCTTGGAGAAGTCGTCGGATATCTCAGGAACCAACTTCCATCCCTCCCTCGCGCAGTTCCTTGCGCATGCGCTCGACGACCGCCTCTGGCTCCTTGGCGTACTTGTTGGTGATCTCCCAGATGCGGCGGTGATCGGTGATGTCGCGGTACACCATGTATCTCACCACGTCCACCCGGCGGTTGAACTCGGTCATCATCTCCTCGTGCGTGAGGCTCCGCATCTCCATGATCTTGTCGAACAGGAAGCTGTGGCCCTTGTACACGAAGCGGTCGTTGACCTGGTCCCATTCGTAGACGGTATTGGAGATGAGCTCGTTGGTGTCCGGCTCGAAGCCCACGATCTCGATGACCTGCTTCATGCGCCTCGTGAGCTCGGTGCCCACCCTGACCTGCGACTGGATGACCACGTTGCGGAGGGCGGTGAGCAGGATACGGGGGCAGTTGATGGGCTCGTTCTCCAGCCTGTTGACCATCGACTGCACCGAGTCGGCATGCATGGTGGAGTATGTCGTATGCCCGGTGGCCATGGCCTGGAACATGGTGTACGTCTCCTTTCCTCGCACCTCGCCGACGATGATGTAGTTGGGCCTCTGCCTAAGGGAGGCGCGCATGAGATCGTACATGTCTATCTCCCCCGGGGCCTTGCCGTCCGGCCCCCGCTCGCCCACCCCGGAGCGGGTGGCGCTGGGGATCCAGTTCTGGTGGGGAAGGTTGATCTCCCTCGTATCCTCCATGCTGACGATCTTGGCCCCGGGCGGGATGAACAGAGCGATGCTGTTGAGTGTGGAAGTCTTTCCGGACGCGGTGCCTCCGCACACGATCATGGACTCGCCGTTCTCCACTCCCATCCAGAAGTAGGCAATCATCTCGGGGCTGGCCGTCCCGTTCTTGACAAGGTGTATGGGCGTGAAGGGCTTGTCCCGGAACCGGCGGATGGTAAAGGTCGAGCCTCGCGTCGTCACCTCGCGCGCGTATGTGGCCTGGACACGATGGCCTTCGGGGGTGGTCCCGTCAAGGATGGGGCTGGACACCGAGATCTGCTTGCCACCCCTCTGCCCCAACGCCACCACGTACGAGTTCAGCTCCTCCTCGTTGTCGAACAGCAGGCCGGTCTTGATGCTCCCGTACTTGCGGTGGTACACGAACAGCGGGACGTTGACGCCGTCGCAGGAGATGTCCTCGATGTTCTCGTCGCGCATCAGGACGTCCACGTTGCCGTATCCGACGAAGTCCCTGAGGATGTAGTATCCCATCCGCTTCTTGGACAACGAGCTTACCTTGTAGCCGCGGCTGCGCACGAAGCTCTCCATGCTCTCCAGGAGATACTCCCTCTTGTCCAGTACGGTCAGCTTCTCCCACTCGTAGCCGAGCGTCCTCTTGAGCGTGTCCTTGACCAGGGCCAGCAGCTTCTCCTCGTCCGGCCCCAGGCGGGGCTCGAGGATCTCCAGGAAATATTCGCTGATCTCGTTGTTGTAGGTGATCCGGACATAGCTGTACGGTTCTAGCACCGCGTAGGTCTCCACCGACTCCACCGCGGGGTCCTCGATCTTCGGTATCTGGGTGATGACCGACCCCTTGCCCTTGGACCATTCGATGTGCCGAGAGATCTGCTCGGTGGACAGCCGCACCCTGGTGCCGCGGTTGGGAACGAGCTTCCGCAGGACCTTGAGGTAGCCGTCCCTCACCTTGTCCTTCAGGCTCTCTCCCTCGGGGCCGGTGATGGGCATGCCCGCATCCATGTCCTCAACGTTCAGGGGCTCGGCCTCTTGCATCGTTCACCTCAGGAATCCACCGTGGTCATGCTGACCGTGGCTTGGTCCAGGGTCAGGGTGTTCACGCTGCTAACGATCAGCGTTATCTCCGTTACGCCGGTCTGGGCGTTCAAGTCGGAATCGAAGGTGTAGTCGTTCCCTTCCATCATCCCTTGCCTTTCGAACATGTCCTTCAGGTAGGCCTCCCAGGCCTGGCCGTACTCGGTATTCAGCGTCAACACCCAATCGCCATTCACGTTGAAGGTCTGGGTGCCGGCATAGTACATCTCCACGTTCAGGCCGATGGAGTGGCTGCCGGAGATGGTCATGCCCTGCCCCACCAGGTCGACCTGGGTGAACTGGATGTCCACAACGCCTCCCGCCCGGGAGATCGACAGGCCGGGGTAGGCGAGCAGGGTCTGCCCGTCCTCCTGCTTCATGATGATGGCCCCGTTCTCATATGCCAGCCATTGCTGGACGTAGTAGCGGTTGGGGCAGTAGAGCTCCGCCTTTCCGCCGCCGTCGATCGTCTGCGCTCCAAACTCCATATGGATGGCCGAGGTCGAGGAGCTCCCGGGAACAGTCCTCAGTATGCCAATGGTGGGCGACGCGAACAGCGGCACTCCCGATGAGCCGAGGGATATGGGAGCGTACATCGGACCGGAGGGGCTGCCGCGGATGGTCCACTGGACCATCATTCCGTCCACCTTCCCCTTGAGCCCTCCGAACTGGTCGATGACCTGGTTCATGTGCTCCCGCTCGTTGTCCATCATCCAGGCCGGGACGTAGGAATTGGTTATGAGGGCCATCAGGGACAGGAACACCAGCAGGGCCATGATCGTGCCGATGGTAGATGCCACGCCCTCCCGGTCATCCTTCAGAAATCGGGACCTGGCACTCCTCGATATAGCCCTCTTCTTCCATCTCGACAGCATTTGCGCTCTCAGCTCCCCGGCCCGCGACGACATCGCCCAGTGAGCTATTAAATCCTTCTAGGCAAATGTCAATGGCCCAGAGCAGGTACGATCATGAGGACGGCGAGGCCAGGCGCCCCGGTCGACCGAGCCGCTCAGGAAACTTTATAATATGATTCCACTTTACTGAGCCCAACGCCGCAGTAACTCAGCTGGGAGAGTGCAAGACTGAAGATCTTGAAGTCGCTGGTTCGAGCCCGGCCTGCGGCACTCCTTTTCCCCTTATCCCTCCAACAACTGGAAAATGACTAATAGCCTGGCAGGCCATCTCTCGCCCTGGTAGGGACATGAACATCATCGGTTACGAGGCCTCGGCCATCGAGGCCAAGCGGTTCGCGAAGCAGGGGGAGCATCTCGCCAACATCCGGATCGATCACAACAGCACGGTGACGAGGATCAGCAAGACCTCCGACCAGACGGCCTCGGCGGAGTTCCGCTTCACCGCCAACTATTCCGGCATAGGCTACATCAGGATCGAGGGCTCCCTGCTCCTGAATGGAGAGGTGGACGCCTGATGGAGGCATGGACATCCACCGGCTCCATGCCCGACCAGGTGGCCAATCTCGTGCACAACGCCATCGTGACCAACTGCATCCCGACGGCGCTGCTCATCGCCCGGGACATACGTCTCCCGCCGCCGTTCCCCATGCCGCGCATCAACGTGCAGAAGAAGGGCGACCCCTCCAAGCGCTCGACGCCGGGTCCCGAGTTCGCCTGAGAGCGCCCCGGTGCGGGCAGGCCCTCGCGTTATGTCCCAGATCGATCACTTTATATGGTCCAGAGCGAAGCTTCCGATGCTCAGGCCGTGGCGGGTCGCCGTGTACCGTATGAACGAGCGGGACTGCACGTCGGTGATGCCCCGCACCATGAAGTAGGTGCGCAGCTGATCGATCTTGAAGTCGATCATGCCGTCCATGATGGACCCCAGCATCTGGATCTCCTGCTCCCCGTGCATGCCCTTCTCGATGGTGTACATCGACACCGCCCGGTCCCTCTTGCGCCGCCCGCAGAACGGATTGAGGAAGCGGAAGGCGGTGTTGGGGTCGGAGTAGGCGACAAGCGTGGAGATGGTCCTGAAGGCCAGGCGATAGTACTCGTGGCCCTCCAGGAACTTCTTGGCGGTCTCCTCCACCGCCGTCATGATGCGGTCGTGGGCGGTGGGCTCCTCCACGTACAGGGTGTAGGGGTCCTCGGTGGTGTCGCCCATGCTGCGGGAGTATGAATCGACGTACGCCACCAGGCCCAGGGCCTCGTACTCCTCGTAGCTGGGCAGTACGAGCTTCATCTCCTCGCGCAGCCCGGCGGGGGTCTTGTCGGTGGTGACCCACAGCGCCGGGATGCCCTTCTTGAGGCCCTCCGCGATGAACTGGCACACCATGGTCTCCTTCCCGACGAACGGGGGGCCGTACACCAGGACGTTGGAGCCGAACGGCACCCCGCCCATGAGCAGATCGTCCAGACGGGGGTTCCCGGTCTTGGCCTTGGCCACCTGGATCTCCATGGCGATCTCCTTGTCCATGTGCTTGAGGTCCTCCTCGATGAGCCCCTGCTCCCGGCGGCGCAGGTCGGCCTCCTTGGCCCGGAGGTACTCCTCCTTGGCCTTGAGCTCCTTCTCCCGCTTGTCCACCTCCGCCCGCAGCTCCTCCAGGCGCTTCTTGAGCTCGGCCTCCTCCAGGCCCGAGGCGCTCTGCCTGGCGTCCTCCAGACGCCGCCGCTCCTCGGTGGCCTTGCGCTCCCTGTAGACCAGGTCCTCCTCGCGGCGGGCGAGCTCCTGCTCCTTGTAGCTAATGATCTCCTTGAGCCCCTTCAGCTCGTCCTCCCGCTCCTGCACGGTGTCCTGGAGGCGGTTGACCAGGTCCTGCAGCTCCAGGATGCGGTGCTCCTTCGCCTGCAGGGAGAGCAGGCGTTCCCGGAGCTCGTCGTCCGCGTCCTCCGAGGCCAATATCGCCTGGCACGTCCCATCCTGCCGCATGCGGTCCTCTATCTCCCTCCTGTCCAGCTCCTCCCGTAGGGACTGAACGGTCTTCTGAAGCTCCACCTCCAGTTGGCGATGCTCCATCTCCTTCTGCTCCAGCTCGGCCTGGAACCGCCTCTCCAGCTCCCCGTTGCTCGCCGCGGGCGGGGCCTCGCCCTCGCTGGCTGGTGCCGTTCTCATCCCAGCCCTGAGGCGGGCGATCTCGGCCTCCATCGCCTCCTTCTCGGCGGAGCTTCTCGCCAGCCTCTCCTCGAGCTGGGCCTTCTCAGCCTCGAGGGCCAGCACCTTCTCCCGCAGGGCGGAGATCTCCGCCTGCGCCCCACCGTCGCTGTAGAAGGTGGGATGCACCTCGGGGTCGGTCTCCAGCCAGGAAAGCAGGCCACCCTCGCCCGACAACCATCGTCGCAGCTCCTCGGCGGCCGCGTCGCTGCCCTGGCCCTCTCCGGAAGGGGCATCGGCAGTGATCTCTAGCTCCTTTTGCGCGACACCTAAGCACCAGAAACGATGTTCAGGCGGAAAGCCCTGTCGAAGCTCTTAACCGTTTCGTCATTTCTCATCGTTCCGAGTAACGGTCCATGGCGGCGCCCTTGGGATCGCTCCAGCGCATCCCACTCGGATAGTGATAAATACCGACTCGCTCATTCAACGATTATATATTAGCTGGGGTCCAGGTGTTCTGAATGGAGAAGCAGGTCCATGTCAAAATAGACAAGAAGAGCGACCTGACGCTGCGCGAGGTGTTGCGTAAGATCGAGGAGATCCAGGCCGAGCACCCTGAGCTGGACGTATTCTTCGATGGCGACTCCTATTCCATCTGCAGCCGGCCCCGAAAGCCTGTGAAAGAGCCTTGAGCCGTCCTCTCCGCGACACTTCCTTGGCCCCATCGGATTGTTCTTGGGCTAAGCTTATTAGCTCCGATATCATCGCATTAAGAACGGCGGGGGGCACCAGACCTCTGCGGGCACAGTCTCGCCGACGTTCCCGCCGCAGACCGAGTGAGAGCCAATGAACAAGAAAGACCTTCTCAGGAAAGTGGTCACGCATGTGGATGCGACCAGCTATGACTCCACGCCGATAATCGACAGCATGCGCGAGATGTCCTTCAGTTCCCGTGACACCGCCCGCGCGGCTGACATATTCAAGATGATGCTGGAGGACCGGGACTGCACCACCATGCTGACGCTGGCCGGAAGCACCGGCGCCGGCGGCTGCTTGAATCTCTACGCCGACATGATCAAGCACAACATGATCGACGCGGTGGTCGCCACCGGCGCGTCGATAGTCGACATGGACTTCTTCGAGGCCCTGGGATACAGGCACTATCAGGGCACGCCGTTCGTTGACGACCACATGCTGCGCTCGAACTACGTGGACCGCATCTACGACACCTACATCGACGAGGAGGAGCTCCAGAACTGCGACGCCACCATCAAGGAGATCGCCGATGGCCTGGAGCCGAGGCCCTACTCGTCGAGGGAGTTCATCCGGGAGATGGGGCGGTGGCTCACCAAGAACGCCAAGAAGAAGGACTCCCTGGTGGAGCTGGCGTTCCGGCACGATGTCCCGGTGTTCGTCCCGGCGTTCTCGGACTGCAGCGCCGGCTTCGGGCTGGTCATGCACCAGCACGAGAACCCCGGGAAGCATCTGACCATCGACTCGGTGAAGGACTTCTACGAGCTGACCAAGATCAAGATGGCGGCCAAGACCTCCGGACTGTTCATGGTGGGCGGAGGGGTGCCCAAGAACTTCGCCCAGGACACCGTCGTATGCGCGGAGATGCTGGGCAACGAGGTTCCCATGCACCAGTATGCGGTGCAGATCACCGTGGCCGACGTCCGCGACGGCGCCTGCTCGTCGTCCACCCTGAAGGAGGCCAGCTCGTGGGGGAAGGTGCAGACGACGTACGAGCAGATGGTGTACGCCGAGGCCACGACGGTCGTGCCGCTGATCTTCAGCTACGTGTACCACAACGCCAACCTCAAGGACCGCCCCCGGTTCCGGTGGGCCAAGATGCTGGACGGCAACTAAACCCTCCCGCCCCTTGGGGCGGTTCTTCTTTTCCACGCAAACCTATTAGTGGCGCGGCATCATCGCGGCTTGACATGTCCCGCCTGGGCCGAGCCACCATCGCTCTTTACAATTCCTACGATCCGACCAAGTTCAGGGAGGCCCACCGCCGCGCCCTGGCCCGCGCCGGGCCCCTGGCCCTGGCGTTCGACCTCAACCTCGCCACCTTCGGCTTCCCGTTCCCGGCGGAGCTGCAGACGCCGCAGGAGATCGCCGACTGGGTCGCCACCACCACCTCCATAGGCGAGCACGGCGGCTTCCTGCAGGAGCTGACCGAGAAGGGGCGCTTCCAGACGTTCCCTTATCCCAACCGGGGCTTCCCACCCCAGCTGGGCGAGGCGATCCTGACCACCAGGAAGCCGGCGGACGGACGGAAGATCGACATCGACGAGGTGGTGGCCCTGCTACGCTCCGGACGGAGCGTGCTGGTGATCTTCGGACTGGGCCCCAAGGGGGCGCCCCGGGAGGTGTTCGAGATGTGCCGCCGGCACATGGACATCACCCCTGGAGGGTTCTCCCTGGAGACCTGCACCGCCATGGGGGCGGTGGCCGGCGTCATCGCGCACAAGCTGCGCGGGTGAGCTCAGTACTTCTCGTACCTGACGCCCAGCGAGGGGGCGCTGACCCCCTGCCCGTCCACCACGCGTCCCACGACCTTGGCCCCGCCGCCGCACAGCTGCACGGCCTTGGCCGCCTCCTCCTCGGGCAGCACCATGGCGAACCCCATGCCCATGTTGAACGTCTGATACTGCTCCTCCATCGAGATGCCGCCCAGCTCGGCCAGGATGCCGAAGACGGGCTGCGCCGGCAGCGGGTCGTCGATCACCACGCCCACTCCCCGGCGCAGGCGGAGGAAGTTGCGCAGCCCTCCGCCGGTCACGTCCACCATGCCGTGGACGTCGCACTCCGCCGCCACCCGAAGCACCTTCCGGACGTAGATCTCGGTGGGGGTCAGAAGCTCCATGCCGATGCTCCCTTCCAGGGACGGGAACCTCTCGTCCAACGGCACCTCGGCGGCCTCCAGGACCTTGCGCGCCAGGGTCAGACCGTTGGAGTGGATGCCCGAGGACGGCAGTCCGACCACCACGTCGCCCGCCGCCACCCGGGAGCCGTCCACCAGGCGGTCCTTGCGCACCATGCCCAGGCAGGCGCCCGACAGGTCGATCTCCTTCATGATCTCGGGAAGTACGGCCACCTCCCCGCCCACCAGGTCGCAGTTGGCCAGCTCGCACCCCCGGTTGAGGCCCACGCCGATCTGCTCCAGCAGCGCGGGGTCCGGACGGTCGACGGCCAGGTAGTCGACGAAGGCGATGGGCTCGGCGCCGGCGCAGATGGTGTCGTTGACGTTCATCGCCACGCAGTCGATGCCCACGGTGTCCCACTTGTCCATGGCCTTGGCCAGGAGGAGCTTGGTGCCCACGCCGTCGGTGGCCAGGGTGAGGATGACCTCGCCGAAGTCGATCAGCCCGGTGAACTGCCCCGGCAGGTCGATCATCCGCGGCCCCTCCTTCCGCCGGAAGCTGAGCTGCTTCACCAGCGCCGAGATGGCCTGGGACTTCATGTCGATGTCGACGCCCGAGCGGGCGTAGGTCATTCCCTCCTTCCTGTCGCTCATGATCGATCGACACTGTAATCCCCGGATAGCTTTGTATCTTTTCGTGCCCCGGACGTCGGGAGGATGAGCAAAGTTATAAGGCCGGAATGCCGAATCGCGGGTCATGAGCAAGCGCTGGCTGAGGGAGCGGAAGAACGACTTCTATTACAAGAAGGCCAAGCGCATGGACTATCGTTCCAGGGCCTCGTTCAAGCTCATGCAGATCGACGACCGCTTCAAGGTCCTCCCGCCGGGGGGAGCGGTGGCCGACCTGGGGGCCGCCCCGGGGGGCTGGCTGCAGGTGGCGCAGGAGCGGGTGGGACCGAAGGGAAAGGTCGTGGGCGTCGACCTGCAGCACATCGAGCCCCTGGAAGGGGTGGCGACGTTCCGCGGCGACATCACTAGGCCGGAGACGGTGGAGCGCCTCAAGGAGCTGCTGGGCGGGAAGGCGGACACCATAATCTCGGACATGTCACCCAACATCTCCGGCTCCTATTCGCTGGACCACGCCCGCTCGGTGGAGCTATGCACCCATGCCCTGAACTTCGCCCGGCAGACGCTCAAGCCCGGCGGCAGCCTGGTCATGAAGATCTTCGAGGGGGACATGATGCCCGAGTTCCTGAACGAGGTGAGGAAGAGCTTCTCCACCTTGAAGCTGCACTCGCCCAAGGCCTCCCGGTCCAGCAGCTCCGAGATCTACATCGTGGCGCGGGGCTTCCGGCCGGCCGCGGAGGACGCCTCCTCCGACCTGGCCGACCCAGTCGACAATCCTTAATAAATCGCCGTTCCATCTCCTGCCTCGATGATCACCTACCTCACCGTGACGTTCAGCACGGAGGGCTCTCGGCCGTCCGAGGTCATGGAGGCCCTGCACGGGCTGGGATTCGAGCCCACCACGGGAAACTATGATTTCCTCTACCGCTGGGGGAACAAGGCCACGGTGGAGGACGCCATCTACCTGGCGGACAAGGTGTACCTGACCCTCAAGGGCAAGCATGTGCTGTTCAAGCTGCAGACGGTGGCCGACTTCCAGGGATGAACATGAGGTGCACCAAGATCGTCTGTATCGGGCAGAACTATCCCGCGCACGCCCGGGAGATGAACTCCTCGCCGCCTTCCCGGCCGATCATCTTCCTGAAGCCCCCCTCGTCACTCATCGGCGACGGCGAGGTCATCGAGGCGCCGGTCGAGCTGGGGAGGGTGGACCACGAGGTGGAGCTGGCGATCATAATGGGAAAGCGCACCAGGCGCGCCTCGGTAGAGGACGCCCTCTCCCACGTCTCTGGCGTGGCGGTGCTCAACGATGTGACCGCCAGGGACATGCAGGCCGCCGCCCGCCGCGCCGGCCAGCCCTGGGCATTGTCCAAGGGGCTGGACACCTTCGCCCCGATGTCGGCGCCGGTGCCCCTGTCCTCGGTCGAGGACGTCCATGAGCTGGAGCTCGAGCTGCGCGTCAACGGGGAGGTGCGGCAGCGGGGACGCACCGCCGACATGCTGTTCCCGCCCGAGCAGCTCATCGCCTACATCTCATCGTACATGACCCTCGAGGAGGGGGACATCATCGCCACCGGAACGCCGGAGGGCGTGTCCGGGCTGAACGACGGCGACCTGGTGGAGGCGTCCATCTCCGGCGTGGGAAAGGTCTCCAACCGCGTCAGGCGCGTCTAGTCCCAGAACCGCTTGGTCCTGGCGTAGGTGGTCTCGGCCGTCAGGATGTCCCTCAGGAACTCGTCCTCGTTGTCGTAGAAGGAGGACAGCACCCGGGAGGCGGTGTCCGGTCCGATGCCCCGGCCGGCCAGGGCCATCAGCGCCCTCGGGCCGTACTCCCGCACCAGGCTGGCGTTCTTGTACAGCCGGCGGATCTCCTTGACCTCCTCCTCGGTCGGCTCCTTCTTCTTCAGCAGGGCTATGTCCTCGCGATTGTACGGCGCCAGCGCGGCGATCATCAGGCCACTGCACTTGGGGCAGACGAGCCTGGACGGCGCATCGCGGGGCTTCATCCTCCACTGCGTCCGGCAGTTGAGGCAGGACATGTGCAGCGACTCGTCCTCCAGGCGACGCTTGAGGGCCATGAGGATGCTGTGGTCGGCCCGCTGGGGCATGATCATCTCCCGGGAGTGCTGCAGCCCCGCCCGCCCGATGGGCGACAGCGCCGTCACCTCGAACGAGATCTCGCCGCTCTCCATCCGCCGCACCGCGTCCATGGTCCCCTCGACGTCGAAGTCCTCCCACAGGACGCGCCTGACCGCCTCTTCGAACAAGGGGGTGTCCTCGAAGGCCTCGGCCAGGCGGGTGAAGTTCACGGTGCGGTAGTCGGCGTCCCTCTCGATGGCGCCGAACTTCTTGGCCACGAACACGAACCGCCAGCGGAGATAGCTGGACGATTTCAGGACCAGGCGGACGAGGCTCTCCACCCCCTCGGCCTTCATCGAGCGCATGGTGTCGATGATGACCGACGGGGCCAGGTCGCGCGGCAGCTCCAGGATGGCCCGGTAGGGGTCGGTCTGCACCCCCACCGACTCGCCCAGACGGGCGGACAGCAGCACGGAGATGATCTTGGACAGGGTCTCGTTGACCTTGGTGCCGAAGCACATGTTCAGGACCGCCAGCCGCCTGCCCATCTCGAGCGTCACCGTGGTATCGGACGGCACCGCCCCCGCCCTCCGCTGCTCCTCCAGATAGTCGAGGACGACGCCGGCGGCGCCCTGGTCCGCCGGGTACGGCGAAAGGTCGGCGGTCCTGCGGAGGCGGCCCACCTCCTGGGCCACGTCGTACGGCACTGGTATGTCCTCGCCCACCCACGAGGGGATGGAGCCCAGGTCCTGCACCTGCTCCACCAGCAGTTCGTCCTCCCTGATCTCGATGATCCGCCACGAGCGGCCGTGGGTGATGAACGTGGCGTACGGCTCGGCGAAGGAGATCACGAACGATTCGTCCAGCGACCCCACGATGCGCCGGCTGCCGATCTCCCGGATGAGGAAGGTGCGCTCGTCCGGTATCATGGACAGGTTGTCGTAGAAGTATCTCATCCCGCGGCTGGTGCGGCGGAACTTGTCCTGGTTGTCGAACAGCAGGCCTATGCGGACCAGTTGTTCCAGGACCTCCATGAACTCGTCCCGCGGCAGGTTCCGGAAGGGGTACGAACGGCGGACCAGGTAGTACGCCATCTCCTTGTCCGCCGCCCCGCTCATGGTCATGGCCACCAATTGATTGGCCAGCACGGCCAGGGGGTTCTCCCTCACCCGCAGCTCCTCCAGCTCCCCATCCATGGCCTTGCGGGCCACCACCAGGCTCTCCGCGATCTCGTCCGGGTCGGTGGCCACGATCGCCCCCTCGGTCCGCTCGCCGACGCGATGGCCGGCCCTCCCCATCCTCTGGATGAGGCGGGACACCTGCCTGGGCGAGTTGTACTGTATGGCGAAATCGACCGAGCCCACGTCGATCCCCAGCTCCAGCGAGGAGGTGCATATCAGCCCCTTCAGCTGCTCGGCCTTGAACCTCTCCTCCATGTCGACCCGGATGTCCTTGGACAGCGAGCCGTGGTGAACGCCTATGGGCAGCTCCTCGTCCCACATGCGATAGCGGGCCCCCAGCGCCTCGGCGGTGTCGCGAGTGTTCACGAACAGCAGGGTGGAGCGGTGGCCCTCGATCATGCTCCGGCACCTCCGCATGCCGGCCACCAGCTGCGGGTCGCTGAGCAGCCGCCCGGCCAGGTCCCGGTCCTCGTCCGAGACCGGGGGCGCCTCCACCTTCAGGTCCAGCTCCTTGGACACGTGGGTGCGGACGATGTCGACCTCCCTGCCGGTGCCGGCCAGGTAGCCGGCCACCTCGTCGACCGATCCCACCGTGGCCGACAGGCCGATCCGCTGGAACTCGCCCGCCAGCTCCGCCAGCCGCTCCAGGGCGATGGCCAGCTGGGCCCCGCGCTCGTTGCCGGCCAGCTCATGGATCTCATCGATGACCACCCACTTCACCCGGGAGATGTGCTCCCTGAGACGCTTGCCGGTGAACAGCACCTGGAGCGTCTCCGGGGTGGTGATCAGCACGTGCGGCGGGTTGCGCGATTGGGCCTGCCGTTCCGACTGCGAGGTGTCGCCATGACGGACGGCCACCCGCAGGTCGAGCGCCTCGCCGAACTCGGTGAGCCGCTTCAGCATGTCCCGGTTCAGGGCGCGAAGGGGCGTGATGTAAATGCACTTGATGCCCGTGCCCGGCTCCTCCAGGAGGCGGTGCAGGATGGGCAGCATGGCCGCCTCGGTCTTGCCGATGCCGGTGTGCGCCACCACCAGGACGTTCCTGCCTTCGAGTATGCGCGGTATGGCCTCCCGCTGGGCCCCCGTGGGCTCATCGATCCCCCTGTCCCTGAGGACCTCCCTGATGCGGGGGTCCAGACGCTCGAACGACATTGACCTTATTCCGAGGTCTCAGCGCTACTTCAACTTTTCCAGTGAGGCCGTTCCGTCATGATGTCCGCGGGATCGTCCTCAAGTGTCGTGCCGGCAGCGCCGCAGGACTTATGGATCGCCCAGGCAGGTGCGGCGGGGACGATCGCTTTGAATAAAAAGAGAAGATGGGAAGGGATTTCAGGCGCTCGTGGCCGCCTTGGCCTTCTCGGGCACGGCGGCCGGCACCTTGGCCTCGGGCTCGGTGACCTCCAGCAGCAGCTCGGAGATGTCCATCACCTTGATGTTCGAGCCGATCTGCTTGGCCCCTGCCTCCAGGTTCAGGACGCAGAAGGGGCAGGTGGTCACCAGGATCTCGGCCCCGGTGCTCACGGCCTCCTCGACCCTCTTGGCCGCGATGTTGACCGCCAGGTCGTTGAAGGCGCTCTTGTACCCGCCTCCGGCGCCGCAGCACCTGGAGCCCATGCGGTTGCGGGGCATCTCCACCAGCTCCACGCCGGGGATCTTGCTGAGCACCTCGCGGGGCTCGTCGAACACCCCTCCGTGGCGGCCCAGGTGGCACGGGTCATGGTAGGTGATCTTGACATTGAGCTCCTTGGTGAACTTGACCTTCCTCTCCTTGATGAGCTTGGCCACGTACTGGGTGAAGTGGTACACCGGGAAGGTGGGGTTGCTGAAGTACCTTCCGTAGTCGTGGGAGGTGGTCTTGAAGCAGCCGGCGCAGGTCATGACCATGGCCTTGGCGCCCTTAGTCTCCACCTGCCGGATGTTGTGCTGGGCGAACTCGGGGGTGAGGTCGACCTGGCCGGTCCTGAGGGCGGGGGAGGTGCAGCACCATTCCTCGCCTCCCATGATGTCCAGCTTCACGCCGGCGCGGTGCAGCACCAGCGCGCCCGCCTTGGCGATGCGCTGCATGCGGTACGAGGCGGTGCAGCCGGCGAAGAAGATCGCGTCCGCCCGGGGGCTGTGGGGTATCTCCTCAGGCCACCACGCTCCGCGCTTCTCGGCAGGCTCGCCATAGGGGTTCTTGGTCTCCTTGATGCGGTCGTGGAGCTTCTTATGGACGGGCAGCGGCCCCTTGCCCATGTCCACCAGCCACTCCCTGACCTTCTCCCAGAACTCGGCGAACTCGATGTTCACGTGGCATACGGTCTCGCACTGGGCGCAGCCCGTGCACTTGTAGACGGCCTCCACGAACTCGTCGTCCACCTTGACGCCCCGGCGAAGGATGGCGTCCATGGGGGAGCGGTTGGACAATTGATTGAGATAGTAGACCTTACCGCGGGGGGTGATCGACTCCCAGGGGGTCTCCTCGTAGGACGGGCATACTCTCATGCAGTATCCGCACTGCAGGCAAGCGAGTAGTTCTCTGTTGATATCAGGCATTTGTACCATTAGCGCACCTCGTGACGATGTATTGACTTCATGCCGTTAAGATGTGAATGAGACCTCTGTATGGAACGATTTCTCATATATTTATCTGTTGAACGAGGTCCTCGATGGAACGTTGCTTCCATCAGCCGTCCAGAATGGGGGTGTATCCGTACCAGCTGCCCCCGCGTCGCAGGTAGTGCAGGTTGTCCTCGAGGATCCTCTGATGGCCCCGCTCCCATCTGGCCAGGCGCTCCATCATGGCGCGCAGCTCGTGGTCATCGGCCGCCGCGGCCACCTCTTCGTACAGGCGGGCGGAGCGCTTCTCCACCTCCACGGCCGCCTCCAGGGCCGCGATCTCGTCCTGGGAGGTCAGCTCGTCGGGGAGGGCGAAGACCTTGGCCGGCGTGATGCCATAGGTGGGGTCCGGCTCTATGTCCCTGATGCGCCGACCAGGGAAGATGCGGTCGATCTCCCTTTCCAGCCACGCCTTGTGCTGCGCCTCGTCCTGGGCCAGGCTCTGCAGGATGTTCCGGCCTTCCTTGTCCTTCACCCGCTCGCTCAAGGCGGTGTACAGCTCGATGCCGTAGTCCTCGATCTGCCATGCCGCGGCGAGGGCGGAGAGTTGCTTGCGGAGCAACGAGCCCTCGTCCTCCCATCCGCTCCCAGGGTCTCTAATAGGCATATCTGGTGATTCGAACGTCGAGGGGTGTTAAATAACTATCCGGCAGCCGTTCATGAATCGCCGTAGGATTGATTGATTCCGATATTACCTACCATTTCTGGACCTTCTCCCGATACGTTTATGATGGGGAGCATGATGCTCCTTTGAATTCCGGAAGGTCCTGACCACGAGGGCAAGCTCATATTTCGACCGTTCGACCCCCCTGGGGGCCTTCTCATGATCAGCCAGATGTTGTTTGAAGCCATCATTCTCACCTCACTTGCCGGCGCCATGCTGGCAGTGCTCCTGGACCGAAGGGCAGCGTGCCTGCTCGTCCCCTACGCCGCCGCCGCGCTCAGCTCCCTCATGGCCGTGGCGCTGTCGCTGTCGGTGCTTCTCGGCCAAGGGGACGTCCTGCTCTCCCTGCCGACCTACGTCGAGCGCTTCGGCGCCTTCCAGCTTCGCATCGACCAGCTGTCGGCCTTCTTCCTGTTGGTGGCGGCCATTGTCGCCACCTGCGTCTCCGTCTACTCGGTCGCATACCTTCGCGAGTACCGGGGCCATTACAGCATGGGGCGCATGGGGTTCCTGTTCAACATCTTCGTGCTGTCGCTGTACATGGTGCTCACGGCCGGCAACGCCGTCCTCTTCCTCGTCATGTGGGAGATCATGTCCGTCTCCTCGTACCTCCTGGTGGTGTACGAATGGAGGCGGTCGGACAGCGTGTCCTCGGGGCTGCTGTACCTGGTCATGACCCACGTGGGAACGGCGTTCATCGCCGGGGCCTTCCTGCTGATGTGGACCCAGACCGGCTCCTTCGACTTCGCCTCCTTCGCCGGCATCAAGGAGATGGAGGCAACGTCGGGCACCATGCGCTCGGTGATCTTCCTCCTGCTGCTGGTCGGGTTCGGCACCAAGGCCGGCCTCGTGCCCCTGCACGTGTGGCTGCCACGGGCGCATCCCGCCGCGCCGTCCAACATCTCCGCCCTGATGTCCGCGGTCATGGTCAAGACGGCGGTGTACATGCTCGTCCGCAGCTGCTTCGGCTTCCTGGGCGTCACCGAGGCGTGGTGGGGCCTGTTGGTCCTCCTGATCGCCTCGGTGTCCGCTCTGGTGGGTGTCATATCCGCGTTGGCGGAGACCGACATCAAGCGGGTGCTGGCGTACTCCACGGTGGAGAACATGGGCATCATCTTCATCGGCATCGGGGCGGCCATGGTGTTCCAGGCGGCCGCCCATGGCGACCCTTCCGCTTCCCATCTGAACGACATAGCCGCCCTGGCGCTGGTGGCCTCCCTGTTCCATGTCATGAGCCACGCCCTCTTCAAGAGCCTGCTGTTCATGGGCGCGGGGGCGGTCGTCTCATCGACGCATACGCGCAACGTCGAGGAGATGGGCGGAATCGGGAGGAGGATGCGGTTCACCGGAGCGCTGTTCTTCGTGGGCGCGCTGTCCATATCGGCCATACCCCCTCTGAACGGCTTCGTGGGGGAATGGATGCTGTTCCAGTCGTTGTTCCTATCGCAGACCATCGGAGACCCCATGGTCAACATACTCATCCCGGCCGCGGTGGCGGCGCTGGCGCTGGCCGGG